>JAWLEA010000081.1:0-15017 GCA_041686345.1 Polyangia bacterium
TTGAAATAGCATAAACTATGTCTGCGAAGTTTCTCCGCGCATCTGAAGCAAACTTCTCATTCAGCCAAAAACCCCCATTCTGGGATGGGAACTAGTTAGGATTATAATTGGGTGCCTGTTTGGTAATAATTACATCGTGAACATGGCTTTCCTTGAGCCCAGAGCTTGATATCCGCACCATTTTGGCGTTATGGCGCAAGGATTCCAGATTTTCGGCTCCCAGATAACCCATTCCTGAACGCAGTCCTCCCAGCAGTTGTTGCAAAGTCTGTTTGACACTTCCTTTAAAAGGCACCCTGCCTTCAATTCCTTCGGGAACAAGTTTGGAGCTTTCCGATTGATCCTGGAAATAACGATCCGCACTCCCAGACTTCATGGCTCCCAAAGAACCCATACCGCGATATTGTTTGTAACTTCGTCCCTGATAGAGAACAACATCGCCTGGAGTTTCATCGGTGCCGGCAAACATTGACCCTATCATCACGGTATCAGCTCCAATTGCCAGAGCCTTGACCACATCTCCGGAAAATTTAATACCGCCATCAGCTATTACCGGCACATTGTGTTTGCGAGCTATGTTGCAAACCCAATCCAGAGCAGTTAACTGGGGAACTCCCACTCCAGCTACCATTCTGGTGGTACAGATGGAACCGGGACCAATTCCCACCTTGAGTGCATCAACTCCCTTTTCGATTAAGTAAGTTGCCGCTTGGGCAGTTGCAATATTTCCGGCCACTACCTGCAGGGAAGAATATCTGGTTTTGATCCATTCCACCATCTGACCCACTCCTTCGGAATGACCATGAGCCGTATCCACAACCAGCAGATCAACTCCTGCTTCCACCAGCTTTTCGGCCCGCTCTTTTTCCTTGTCGCCAATTCCCACAGCTGCACCCACCAGCAATCTGCCCTTGTCATCTTTGGCAGCGTCAGGATATTTTTGAGCATTCTGCAAATCTTTGAGGGTGATCAATCCGGCCATTTTCTTATCTTCCCGGAGTACAACCAGCTTTTCAATGCGGTTGCGATGCAGCAAGCCCTTGGCTTCTTGCATGGAAACACCCTGACTGGCAGTAATCAACCCTGTAGTCATTAAAGAGGAAACCTTTCTGGAGGAATCGGTCTCAAAACGAATATCCCTGATTGTAATAATCCCAACAGGAAATCCCTTTTCATTGATAACCGGAAGCCCGGAAATGGAATGTTTTCTCATGAGTGCTCGAGCTCTGCTAACTTTATCATCAGGTGAAACCGTGATGGGATTTGAAATCATCCAAGTTTCATATTTTTTAACTTTTTTGACTTGTCCGGCTTGAAACTCGGATCTGAGATTCTTGTGAACAATACCCATTCCTCCCATTCTGGCCATGGCCACTGCCATTTCCCATTCAGTGACTGTATCCATGGCAGCACTGATAAACGGGATTTTCAATTTGAGTTTTTTGGTAATTCTGGTATCGGTTTTGGCTTGTGAAGGAAGAACCCGGCTAAAAGCCGGTAAAAGCAGGATATCATCAAAAGTAAGAGCATGGGTAAGATTGTTCTGGTTCATGGCTTGGCCTCCGTAGGCTCTTTATAAGTTGGTGATGAAAATAGTGCAAATAATTTCAGTTTCACTTTGAGGATTTTTGGGAAGAAAGAGCCTGATTACAGAGCGCATCGTGTTTACGGTACCACTTTCTGGTTTTATGACTCATCAAAGATAAAACTTTTTTGGAAGATTGTGCCAGTGACCACATCCCTTTTTTTAGCTTTCTGGCTTTGAATTCAGCCCGACAATATTCACCTCTTTTTTTGGACGGATATTTGGTATAGGTAAATGCATTACCGGTTGCTACCAGTTTTTTGTTGAGATTTTCACCTTTATAATAGATGGTTATCAATGGTCGATTGTAGTATCCACTTTTGCATCTGGAACTGTTGCGATGATGAACACAATCTATTTCTACTTCTTTACCCTGGATCAGATTTTTGAGATAAAGCCATGATTTGTATCCGTAGGCCTCATCATCACTTTTGCAACGAGCACTTCTTTTTCCATCGAGGGTTTTTACCTGAATTTTTTTACATTCGGGTGAATTTATGCCGGACAACCTGCCCTTTACTCTGACGCTGCCGTCATCAGAAAGCAAATAAACAGTATCTGCATCAACCACATGGACAACTTTCAATTTCATTCTCGTACCGGGTTTTATGTGCAGTTTACCCTTTTGCTTAGACAATTTGAGGTTGGTTGAATCGGCTTTGTTTTCAGTTTCCTGTTTGCGGGTATTTTCTTTTTGTACAACCGCATTTTTTTTACAGGAGATATTTAACTTGATCACCAGCAGTAAAAGTGTAGTTATAATGAATAGATATTTGGATTTCATTTTTGCTTCCAATCTTAGTTAGTTCCCATCCCAGAATGGGGGTTTTTGACTGAATGAGAAGTTTGCCTCAGATGTGCGGAGTAACTGCGCCGACATAGTTGACACTATTTCAAGCAGTTACGACAAAGCAGATGAGGTGAAATTCCGCATTCAGGCGATGACCTTCCTTTTTGGGATGGGAACTAGTTAGTTCCCAATAGATTTTTTCTGTTTTACGAATCAATGCCGTAATTTTTACTTGTTTTTCGTTTCCCAAAGGTCCAAAGCATGAAAACTTATACAATTATTGCCATATCATTGTTTTTGACAGCATTTACAATTTTATCCTGCAAAAGCAACAACCAGGACAAAGCTTCCCCAGAGTTGAAAAAATCTCAAACTTCCAAAAAGGACAAAAACCTGAAAAAAACCTTGTCAGCCAAGAATACTAAATCTGAACATAAACAAAAGAGCAAAAAAAAGAAATCGAGCTCAGGCAAGGGAATTCTGTACTTCAAACTTAATCTGTCCAAATTGATGCAACTCAAACTGGTCCAGAAAAACTTGCCTACAATCAAAACAGCTGCCACCAAAAACTCCACTTTAAACAGTGTAATGAGTTGTAAACTTGATTTTACCAAAGATCTCAATTCAATAGCCGGGACAATTTCAAGGAATTTCAAAAGAAATCGCAGGGGAGCCTTTTTACTGCAGGGCAAGATGAAGCCACTGGAATTGGTTCCCTGTCTTGCCAAAAAGATGAATTGGAAAAAAATATCCGACAAAAACAATAAAATGGTTTATCAGGACGATCAATCAATTCTTGAATTTTACCGCCAATCCGGAGGTTTGAAATTCAAAACAGGAAAATGGAATCATTCTCCCGAAAACTTTTTTCAAAAAAAAACCCCTTTGATTCAAGGTATTTTGGATAAAAGCTTTATTATTCTGGGAGGAAAAAATATCCAGGTAAATTCGCCCAACTTGCCAACCTGGTTTATAGCCGGAGTTGAAAATCTTCAAGATGGAGTTTTTGTCAAAATTATCACTGAATTCAAAGATGAAAAAGCGGCTAAACTTTTTTCCCGCTTGCTGAAAATACAATTAGTCAAAAAAATAAAGGAATTGAGCAAAGCAAAAGCAAAAGATCAGTTGATCCTTCTGAAAATGCTTAAAAAAATAGGAATAAAACGAAAAAAAGAACTTATTCTTGCCGCCAGCAAATTCAGCGACCAAGAACTCAAAGAAATGATTAAAATTTTTAAAATCAAAGTTACAACCGGAATAAACCGCAATAATGCTGCCGCCTTCTAATTGCAGTACTGCCTTACAACCAACTTCGGGGCTTATTGCCCCTTGTTCAAGAAATACCTGCTTGCTGTAAACCCGTTTTTAGGGTAAATTGTGGCAGGGTTCAAGGGGAATCATCCACCTCGACTTGTAAAACAGAAAAAAAAAACTATAATGTTTCAAACTGAACTGAAATAAACAATTTTCAGGAATAAAATTTAAATTTTAAATTCTCAGGAAAGGATAAACATAAATGGCCAAGAAAAAACAAAAAAGACGCTCTATTTCAGTAAAGGGGCATATTTACGACAAGGTAAAAAAATATTCCAAAGAGCATAAAATAAGTATGAGTGCTTTTATTGAAGATAGAATACAAAACTTTTTTGAAGGTAAAGAAGATAAAGCCGAACCGGCAACTCAGAATTCGGAACCCAAAAAAGCCAAGAAAAAAGCCAACCAGAAATCTACTCCCGATATTGCAGCCCACGAAAAGCAAGTAAATCCCCCACCCCGCAAAAGAAAAACAGAAAAACAAATCAATAACTTATCCGATAAAGAATTCAAAAAAATAGTCAAACAACATTTTACTTTTTAAATCAAAACCTCCTGTTTCAGTTTGTCCATCCTGAAATCGCTATTGATATTCAGGTTTTCGGAACTGTTTGTTTTTGCAGGTATATCTGTTATATTAAGAACAATTGCCGGTTTTTTGTACAAAAAAGTGAAGTAAATTTTAATTGCATTTATTTCAGCCTCGGCTAAGCTTATCTGCAATGGTACCAAAATAGTTGTTGTTTCCCCGTAAGCTAAATTTACCCGAACAATAGTCTTTTCCATGATTGCATATTCAGGACTTTGGAGTTCAATTTTCCGGTGGAACATCCTCTGGTACCGGTGAACACCCTCGGGTAACTGAAGCCAAGGTACATTCACTTCAAAACACAAATCACAGCAGGTTTAATCATGAAATTTCTGATCCCTATTTTATTTTTAGTTATTTTGGTTCTTTCATCCTGCAAAAATGATGATGACCCCTACAAAATAAAATCCAGCAAATATTTAGATAAAAACGTAAAATGCACCCTGAAATCATTTGCTAAAGCTAAAAAAGAGCTGGATAAAATGATAAACCAATGCAAAAAAGCTTCCAAGTCCTTTCAAGGTGAATTGATGAAAAGCAACTGCCCCACAGCTGCCAACGACACCTGCATTCCGGAATTGGGCATCAACGCCATAATTACCTATATCTCCTCCCCCTTCAAAGATGCTTTTGAAAAAAAATACAAAAAAGGAAAAGTAGTCAACCCTGAATCTGCAACACTCAATGAATCCATTGAAGAATTACAGAAATTGGGCAAGAAAATGAAAATTGAACAAAATATCGGAGAAAAATCAGCGCAAGATCCCACCGATATAATCAAACCCACCAGACTAGATGCTGAAGAACTTGGTATAGATCCCGATTCTCTATCCAAAAGATCCGGCTGCGGAGTTAAAGTTGTCAATAATAAATGCAAGTTTTCCAAACTTGCACCTGTCATAGCAAAATTATCCGTTCTCTCCGAAAAAGCTAAAAGAACCGAAACCAAAATTAAAAGATTTCTTACCCACACCAAAGATTTTAAAGACAAGAACGAATCTGTTACCTCTTTGTTTAAAAGCTTCAAAGCTGTTGAACATCAATTAGATCACCTGTCCAACCTGGAAGACTCACCAAAAAAGGTCCATAAAAAACAGTTGGAACAATTTAATCCCGATAAAATAAAAGGAATTTTTATTGATCTGACCAAGGCTATGCCCCTGATCATGGCTTCAAGACTCGGCAAGCTCAAACCTCTCCTGAAAAAGCAAATTTCTTCCTTCAAAGACAGAAAAGTAGAATTCACTTCCAAGGTTAAATCTACGATCACCAAAATGTCCAAAAAACGCCAATTTCGAGCCAACAATTGTCTTAAACATAAAAGTTGCTGGAAATTTAAAGGCTGTGCCGAAAGGTACAAACTTCCCCTCATCGATTTTCTCAAAGAATGATTATTCTTATTAAAACCTGCCATTTTTTTTGTTGCCTCTGTCTGTTCAATATGGTTATATCGCTTTGTTATCCCCATAGCCTTTGAAATTGGATAAGTGAGTAAGTGAGTAAATGATGGAAAAATGGAGAAAACAGCTGGTAGAAGACAATCTCAAACTGGTCAACAGCATTGCCCATAACATTAAAAATTACCTCCCTGAAAATCTGGATGTTCATGAACTGATTTCCATGGGCACCTTGGGTTTGACTCAGGCCGCCGAAAACTACAAACCTGAACTGGGCTATCGTTTTTCAACCTATGCCTATTATCGCATTCAAGGCTCTATCTACGACGAACTCAGGAAAACAGTATGGAAACCATATTTCAAAGCCTTGAAAGCCAGAGAAGCCGCCAGTTCCTATCTGGCCGGAGAAGCCAAAGTAACCACCAAAGTAAAAAACAAAAAAGAATCCTTCAAAACTTTGGCCAATCAGTTGTCCGGAATTTCAACCATATTTATCATGGCCAAAGAAGATGCAATTCCCAATTCTTCTTCCCTCGGTCAGGAACCCGAGAACGGATTTGATAATTGTCGCAAACAGGAAATAGCCAAAGTAGTTCAGGATTCTCTTTCCAAAATAAAACCCGTCTATCGCTTAATTATTGAAGAGTATTATTTTAAAAATAAATCCTTTCTTGAAATATCAAAAGAGAGGGGGCGTTCCAAAGCATGGGCCTGGTCAATGCACAACCGAGCCATCAAAGATATGAAAAAACATCTGGGCAGTGCAACTTTCAACTTGGAAAATTTTATCTGAGGGGATTACTTCAAGATGCAGGCTTGACCCGATTAGCAGGAAAGGTGGTGGAGGCAGAGAAGGGAATCAATAGTGGACACTGGCAGAAAAGCCTATAGTGCCCCAAAGGCCATAGTATTCTTCGTAAGTCATACTATCATCTCCTTCAAATACGGGAGCATCTCCATCTTCATAAAATATCTTATAAAGTCTTAAATAAACACCAAATGACCAATTTGGAGATACATAATAATCTATACCTGCACCAAAACCGGTAACCAAACCTCCGTACCAGTCACTTTCACCTCCTCCGTATTCATATTCATCATAAACTTCTTTGTATCCTCCCAAACCAACAAAAGCACCACCCCAAAGCTCGAAAAGATCAACCGGAATATAAATTCGGGCTTCTCCTCCTACCATGATTGAGTGTAATAATGTGTAGTCATAACTGCTTTCTCCTTGAGAATAAGCCATGTGTACACCATAAGCAAAATTGGGAGTAGAACGAAACAATCCTGAATATGCAATACCTGCACTGGAACCATTGTAATCCTGACCACCTTCTCCAGTAAGAAATGCACTTGTCAAACTGCCCTCGTGAATAAAACCAACTCGATGGGGTTGCATGAGCCCCGGACTGCCCGGACCTTCACCATACATTTGGGCTGCCGCATTAGTGGTGAAAAGAAGAACAAACAGACTAAAAATTGTTACTGAAATGTTTTTCATAATGGATACTCCTTAAATTATTGACAAGAATATAAATTGATATGATAAAATATCAGCTGTTGCTTACAGAAAAATCCCTGTCTATAGGTTGAAATGAAAATATTTTGAATACCTGAACATTAAAGTTATAGCACCTTTTACAGAAATTCCAATTAAATTTCGGTTTTAAACCAGGCAGGTGAAAATAATCAATTTCGGTTTTTTGCCTGAATGGCTGAGAGCAATTGTTCCCTTGATTGGTAATATTGCTTGAAAAAAGTAATATATTTAAGTTCGGAAACAACAAAAAAAAATACACCAATTCCTGCAATAATATACATGCGGGGAACAATAATCAAATTAAAAGCAAGTGCTTGAATCAGGGGAAGAAAAGCAAGAAGCACACCTGCAAAAGAAAGCAACCTCATGAACTTGTTTCTTCGCAGTCCGATCCCCAGAAGTTCATCAGCTTTTGCTTGAGAATCGTGAAAATAATCAGGTCCTAACTGATATCCTTCCAAAATAGCGGCAAAGCTTCTAACTGCATAGTTATTACTTACAACTCGGCACAACTTGAGAGCTCTGTCAACATTGTCTGATTGAACCAACTTGACAATCTGAGCTATCAGAGCCGAAAAATTGATTTGTAGTGTTGAAAAAAAATAGATAAAGCGCAAAAAAACCAGAATAGCTCCTGCAATTCCAAGAACAGTGGCGATTGTAACCGCAACAGAAGAAGAATAATCCATAATTACTCCTTATTAAAAGATAACTGCCGGTTGATTTCATACATTACCAATGAAGCGGCGACTGAAGCATTGAAAGATCCGATTTCCCGGCCTCTCATGGGAATTTGCAAACCAAAATCCGATCTTTTGAGCAAACTGGGTCGAATACCCCTGTGTTCCGACCCAACCACCAATGCAGTTGATTTATTTGCGAAATCGGCAGCGGACAATTCTACTTTTCCTGACATATCAAGAGCTGCCACCTGAAATCCCGCCTCTTTGACCTGATCAAGACTTTTACCCATATTTATCACTCTGGCTACAGGCAGATAATTAGTTGCTCCTACCGAGGCTTTAACAGCTCCGGAAGTGACACTGGCTGTCTTGTGTAAACTGATTACCAGGCCATCCATCCCCAACAAATAGGCACTCCTTGCCACCGCTCCCAGATTATGGGGATCCATGATTCTATCAAGAAAAATCAGGTTTGAGCTTCCTTCTTTTTTACGACATGTCTCCAAAAGTAGATCAAAATCAGCATAGTCATATCCAGAAGCTAGAGCTACCAAACCTTGATGATTCCCTGATTTGACAAATTGGTCAAGCTCTGAAAGATAGCGTTTTTCTACTTTGACCCCTTTGCCCTTTGCTTTTTTGATAATTTCATCTTCCTTATCAGCACTGTAAAAAATGGTTTTTATCTGATTCTGTTCCAGAAGTTCACGAATGGGATTTTTTCCATATACTATTCGTTGGGATTTGTTTTCTTTGTCAGAAGATGAGTATTTTGGAGACATTCAAATATTGTCCTTGCTGGTTCCCAACTCAGTTTAGCTCAGAGGGGAATTTTAATTCTAATTTAATAACTTGGGCAGTAATCTCATATTTTTTATTCTGGGATGGAAACTAACTAGTTTCCATCCCAGAATGGGGGTTTTTGACTGAATTAGAAGTTTGCCTCAGATGTGCGGAGTAACTGCGCCGACATAGTTGACACTATTTCAAGCAGTTACGACAAAGCAGATGAGGTGAAATTCCGCATTCAGGCGATGACCTTCTATTTTGGGATGGAAACTAGTTAAGAGCAGAATTGATTTCTTCAAGTAATTTGCGGGCGGCAGCCCCGGGAGCTTCAGCCAGACGAACAGGCCTGCCCACGACCAAATAATCGGCTCCGTTTTGCAATGCCAAAGCTGGAGTTACGGTGCGTTTCTGATCGAGTTGTTTATCATCGGAATGCCTGATTCCAGGGATTACATATTTGAGTTTTCTGCCAAATTTTCGGCGCAGTTCTTTAACTTCAAGCCCACTTGTTACCACTCCTTCGATTCCGGTTTTTTCGATCAATTTAACCCTCTTCATTACCACTTCTGAAATCTTGCCTTCAAGCCCGGTATCAACAGCATTTTCATTATCGATAGAGGTCATTACTGTAACTCCGAGCAAAACAGGAGGATTTTTAAATTGTTCCGCAGCTTTGCGGGCTGCAGTCAACATTTCTTTGCCACCGGCGGTATGAACAGTAAGAAAAGCCAAGGGCAGATCCTGAAGGGACAAAATAGCATGATGAACAGTGGCTGGGATATCATGAAGTTTGAGGTCAAGAAAAATTGGATTACCAAAAGCTGCCACCTCCCTGACAATTTGTTTACCTTCTTTTAAAAAAAGTTGCAGTCCTATTTTAAAAACACCGACATAATCTTTCGTCATGTTGGCAAGTTGCACGGCTTCGGTTGTATCTGAGACATCAAGAGCAAGAATAAACTTTTCTTTACCATTTAAGCCAGGTTTATTTACTAACATTTTTCTTGGTTCCTTTCGTTTTGATTTTGGCTAGATCTGCATGTTCCATGTCGTCACTTTCAAGTTTCCAGCGTTTTTGGCTACGACAAAACCAGCGAGCTCGACGGTTATCAACAACAAAAACACGGTTAGGACGTTTGGAAACATCAATATATCTCCATTTAATCTGCCCAATCTCGGATTTAACTACTTTTCCAAACCTTATAGTAGTGGATTCACCTTTTTTATCAACAATTTTAAGATAGTCATTGCTCTTACTCAGACCTGTTTTCTTTGAAAAACTGTCCTTTAACATAACCCTCGAACTTAAAAAGCGACCTTTTTCCAATTTGCTTAAAAGTTCCAGAATACTGCTGTGAGCCACAACTAAATTCATATTTTTCTCTGTTATTTTAAACTCGCCCTCCCCGGTTGCGGCAAATTTTACCAGTAGACCATTACATTTGGCTTCTACCTCTTTTACGTTTTCCTTATCTATGACAAAAACCCTGGGATTGGTAATTTGTGCTTTATTTTTAACCAGGACTTTACTTGCATGATGAGCTATAATCATGGGAAACCAGTCAAAATAACTGGTTTTAACACTTACGTATTTTCCTTCTTTTTTACCAAAAGTCAATTTAAGCTTTTTATTGTTGTGCAAAAGCAGAGTTATTGAACCTCTTGGTTTGGAAAAATATTTTGTTTCCATACCCTTGTTGTTATTGATACGAGCTATCCTCAAGCGCAAAAGTCTGATCAGTTTTCTGGTAACAGCTGCCGGATAAAAATCCTCAGGTATTTCACCAAAAACCGGGGTAATTTTGCCGGTTTTCTTCTCTCTTTTGAAGGAAAAAAGTTTTTCACCCCTGCGGTTAAACCAGGTAATCTGTTTTATCTCCTTGGATTTATGGGGAACAAGATGATTATCCAACCAACCAATTACATCTTTTACAAAAAATTGACGCAGATGA
This sequence comes from Polyangia bacterium, assembly GCA_041686345.1. GTDB lineage: Bacteria > Myxococcota_A > Polyangia > HGW-17 > HGW-17 > JAQICJ01. The sequence goes on from JAWLEA010000081.1 coordinate 10,643, forward strand.
CCGCGATAATTCCAGATATTATTGCTGTCCACCTTGCGAACCAAGGTATATTTTCGTGATTTGCCCAGATAAAAATCTGCAAGAATTTTATTTTCCTGCTTCAAGGTAACTCTTACCGCATCCCGGGGTGTCAATTTATATTTTTTGAAAAGATCCGGATCAGAAGCTATGATTTCTGTAAATTTACGCCCCCCTAATTTGGCCAAAAGAGATTGCATGATCTTTTCATCTACCGGAGCTGTTTGAGGATGTTCCAGTTTCCACCCGTTTTCATCTTCGCTCTTTTTAATGATGAACCGGCCGTGAATATTTTTTACTATCAGAGTATCCATAGCCTTCAAATCTTCCACTTTAACCGGAAGTTCTTTATCGGATTCAATTTTTTCAGAATCAAGACGAGGTGGTTCTATTTGGCTGGGCCAGAGAAAATATATACCTCCTGTTAAAACAATAATTATTGTTAAAGGCAAAAACGTTTTTTTCAATAAATGGGACATAAATTATTTTCCCTTCATAGTTTTTTTACGATAAAATCGTTTTCTCCTGATCAGATTGACACACAAACCGATGAAAAAAATCAGGGCAAGTCCTGTTCCGATAAAATACATTTTGAGGAGATCAGGTTTTATTTTATTGTTAAAATCGAGCCTGACCAAAGATATTCCCTTGAAACTGAGTTTTCCCAGTTGGTCGTCTCCCAAAAGCAGATTAAGCATATGTCTGAGAAAAATAATATGAGTGTTGACAGCATCGATATTCCGATCTCTGAACAGATCGGAATCTCCTATAATAAAAAATCTGACATTTTGTTTGGAATCTCGATAGAAAACTCCTGTGTTGAAAGGCCCCCGATCTTTTGTGGTGGGCCAATCGTGGTTTTCTTCATAAACATCTGCATGTCTCCAAGCTCCCGGGTCTGTTTTGAGTATCTTTTTAAAACGAGAACGTTTTGTTTTGTCCAGGTCAAGAGAAGACAGAGTAAAAGGAAATATCCTCAATTTACGATTTACCATTATTTCAGGCATCAGGGGATAAGTCATTATCTTGTGTTTTTTAACAGGTATTTTGGGAGCTTTAAAAGAAAGTACCATATCATGATTCAGTCTGATTCCGTATTCCTGGAGTAGTTTATTAAGACCTGTTTTATTTGGAATCCAATGCAAAGGTGCTCCTTTGACTACTTTGTCCCATTTGAATTTCATTCCATCAAGGGCAAAAAGAACCGGTCGACCTGAAGTTATGAATTTTTTAATCCGCTCCTGAGCCTCAGCAGAAAACTCGGCTTTGGGGCCGGCAATCATTAATAAATCAGTTTTAGGGGAAATATCTTTTTTTTCCAGATCCACCAGTTCAAACTTGAATTCTTGCAAACGTTCAATCATAAATTTGAATCCACTGTTTTTTTGCGGATAGAGCGGATCGGAAAACTCTTCATGGCCACTGCTCAGTATAATTTTGCGAGCTGGATAGGAAATTCTTTTCAGTCTCAAGGTAAGTTCGTATTCAAGGCTGGCTGAATTATCCCGGTTATCATAAAGATAACTGATCACTTCCGGCAAAACTTCTACTTTTTCACCCTTTACAACTGCTATTCCGAAAAATATACGGTTAAGCCTGGTTTTTGCAGTTGTCTTGCTTCCAACCTCAATTTTTCCAATTTGATAATTTGAAGCAAGTTTACGAGCTCTGGAGCTTTTATCCGGATGAAGAACTTCAACTTTTATCTTTGCAGAATCAGTTTCATACTTGCGCAATAATCTGATTACTTCCTTACTGTAAGGTTTGAATTTAAGGGGTAAATCGGCAGATACGAAAAAATTAATCTTAATATCCTGAGGTAGTTGAGAGATAATTTTTTTTGAAGATGAAGACAGGGAATGGATTTGACCGGCTGTAAAATCAATGCGCTTTTCAATTCTATAGGCAAAAAGATTGACAAAAACAAAAGACATCAGGGCTATAAGCGGCCACATTAATTTGTCTTTGGGGAGTCCGGCCTGATATTTCCTTTTTTCCAATAAAAATACAGCTCCATAAATAAACAAAGCAGTAAAGGTCAAAAAAAATACAAGACCCTGAAGGGGTACCAGTCCTTTGGCAAATTGGTTTTGATGAAACAAAAAGGAAAAATAAAGAAAAATCTCACGGATTGAAGGTGGAATTATTGAAATTAAAAGAGAAGGAACCCAAAAAATAAATGCTGTGGCCAAAGTCACGAGAAAAGCAGCACTTTGACTGCGAAAAATCACGGAAACAGCCAATCCCAAAGCAATAAGTACACTTCCCAACAAAAAAAGGCCACAATTAGCTGCAAAAAGGGATCCTGTATCAATCTGAGCCCAGCCGGCAATCTCCACCGATAGAGGAATTGTAAGTCCAAGAGCTATTAGAACAATAACGACAACCAGATCAGTTAAATATTTGGCAAAAACTAATTCCAGATTGCCCAGTGGTAAAATAGTGTTAAGATCAAGATTCAATTTCGATTCGTTCAATTGTCCGGAAGTGAGTGCGGCTGTCATAAACAACAACAAATAGGGAGCTGTCTGAAAATATGATTTAAAAGTCAGATAACCGTAATCTTCAAAAGTATTGAAGGTTATGAAACCGGTAATAAAAATCCAAATCATCAGCAAAATATAAAACATGGGGCTGATAATGATTCTTTTTAATTCCTTGGTAAAAACAGTTTGGGTAAGTTTGAAAGAATTCCACATGGACTAATTATTCTCCCCTGTATTATTTTCTTTAATTTTGTTTTTTTGTTCAACAGATTGGTTTTTTTGTAAGTTTGAGGAAAATTTTTCTTTCATGGACAAATCAGCAGAATCATTTTTAATCTTCTCCTTGGAGCTTTCAGGATTTTCACCCAGAAGATACGCCCTCAGAGCATTATCTCCGGGATAACTACCTTCAAATGTTTTCCTACCTGAAGCCAGTACGATCACGCGATTTGCCAATTTTTTAACATCTGCAATAATATGGGTGGACAAAATAATAGTTTTTTTGTTGGAGATAAGTTTCAGATAATTATGAAAAGATTCAAGTTGACGGGGATCAAGTCCGCTTCCAGGTTCATCAAGAATAACCAGAGGAGGATCATTGTATAAAGCAAGAGCAAGGGCAAGTCTTTGACGATATCCCTTGGACAGATTACCAGCTTTTTGATAAAATACATCCATTATTTCAAAGCGTTGCAGCAAATAATTATTGCGGTTTTTCCTTTCAACTCCTGCATATCCATATATTTTGCCGGCATATTCAAGATGTTCTTCAACTGTAAATTCTAAATCAAGGGGAGAAATTTCGGGAAGAATGCCAACTTTTTCAAGTAATTTTTTTCTTGATTTTGCAGGATGCAAACCGTAAACCTTGATTTTGCCATCAAGGGGAAAATGCTGTCCTGTGAGCATCTTAAAAATTGTGGTTTTTCCAGCTCCATTCAGACCCAACAGAGCTACAATTTCACCTTTGTTCAAAGAAAAGTTGATATCTTTTAATATTTCAGTTTTCCCATAAGAAAAGCCAACTTTTTCAACTTTTATTATTTGATCATTCGCCATATTGATTCCTGGAACGGTTTGGTGGATTGGTTTATATTTCTGCATTAGAAAAATTGCAAATTTTATAATTTAATAACAGATCTGATCAAAATTATTAACTCATATTTTAATAAATCCCCATGAGACCAAAATTTATGAAATATGAAGTATTTGAAATTGTAATTTTGCAGTTGGGTAAAAATTAACCAAAACGGTAACTATAATTAGAAATAATCAATAAACAGGTATAAAATGAACTATCGACTTATTCTCAATTTTTTTGCCTTTTTGCATTTTCCTGATTTACATTCATTAGATTTAGGTATTACTTTGCTTTTTCTATCATTTTTTGGAATTTCAGGTCTTTTTTCAGGCTTATTTTTTAAAAGTTTTTCAGGTAGAGGTGGAACAGCTGCTGGAACTCTTTTTAAATTTTTCAAAGTATAAGAGATATCTTTTTTTTTGCTTTTTTTTATTTTTTTATTATTGCCAATCTCCGGCATGTCGGTCTTTTTCTTATTCCCCGATGTATCCTTTTTATCGGTTTTCATTATTTGTTCTTTCGATTTAATTTTGTGAATTATATTTCTCTGCTTTTGCAACTTTTTCTTTTTTTCTCTGCTGTCTTCTCCGGTGCATCCTGCAAAGGCTGATATTACCAAAACAATGAAGATTTTATCAACTTTATCCATATTCATACCTGTTTAGTTCCATACTAATCTTAAAATTCATACTTTTGGATATAATCTTAGAGGTATATCCGTTTTATTTAAATCTTATAATAAAACCCGATTAAAAACAACAAAGGGTTAAATCATTTCCTGCTTTTAATG
>JAWLEA010000082.1:0-14963 GCA_041686345.1 Polyangia bacterium
ACAGACTGCCAAAGCCAAGCAAACCACCAAGAAGGGCAAAAAGACTAAAAAGACCAAGTCCAAAAAACAGACTGCCAAAGCCAAGCAAACCACCAAGAAAGGCAAAAAGACAAAATCAAGCAAGTCCAAACAGACCAGTTCAAAGTCTGCAAAATCAGTGAGTTCAAAAGCTAAAGCAGGAAAGACGAAAGTTGCAGCCGATAAAACCAAAAAAACTGAAAAGGAAGTTTACCACAGGGAAATAAATGGTGAAACTGGAGAAGACAGAAAATTACTGGCTGATGTGAGTGATCTCTTTTTCAAGGGTAAGGAAAAAGGATTTGTTACTTACGATGAACTTAATAATCTGATTGAAGACGAATTTACAGAAAAACAACTGGATGAAATCTATAATATTTTCATGGAGGCTAAAATTTCTATCATCAATGATGAGGCAGAGCTTGATGATATTACCATAGATACAAAATCAAAATTCAACACCCCTTCCAGTAATGATCCCGTAAGAATGTACCTTCACAAAATGGGGGAAGTTGCTTTGCTTACCAGGGAGGGTGAAGTTCATATTGCCAAGAGGATTGAAGAAGGAGAAAAAAGGGTTCTGGAGAGAATTCTCAATTCACAGATAGCAGTCAATCAAACGATTGAAATTGGCAAAATGCTCAAAAACGGCAAGATGAAAGTAAAAGAAGTTACTTCTTATTTTGATAACCTTGAAGAAGATATTGACAATGATAAACAGGTGAAACACCTGTTGAAAATGATAGATAAAATTCGCAAGGCCAACAATCGCCTGCTTAAATCAAGACAGACCTATACCTCACCCGAAATATGCTTTAAAATTGATGAAAAATACAATAAAAGGCAATTCAAAAATTACAATAAAGACAGATATGAAGTATTTAGCAATCTTCTTGCAATTGATTTTACCAAAAAACGAATTGATTCATTTGTCAGTATTCTGAAAAGAAAATTAAACAAAATCAACCGTCTTGAAGACAATATAAAGCGTTTTGAAAATCGTTATCAAGCTACTGCAGATAATATTCGGGAACATGCCAAGCAAAGAAAAGGATTGCAGACCAAAAAGACTTTTCTCAACAGTTCCAGATTGGTTGAAATCGATCGCCGTCTACGTGAATTCAAGAGAAGAATTGAAAAAATTGAAAAGGAATCAGGAGATTCTCGTGAAAGTTTAAAAACTCTTTATAAAGAAATTACCAAACATAAATTGGAAGCTGAAAACGCCAAGAGTGAATTAGTTGAAGCCAATTTGCGTTTGGTTGTATCTATTGCAAAGAAGTATACAAACAGAGGTTTGCAATTTTTGGATTTGATTCAGGAAGGCAATATAGGTCTAATGAAGGCAGTGGACAAATTTGAATATACAAGAGGTTACAAATTTTCCACTTATGCCACTTGGTGGATAAGACAGGCGATTACCCGCAGTATCGCCGATCAGGCCAGAACTATCAGGATCCCGGTTCACATGATTGAAACTATCAACAAACTCAATCGGGTAAATCGTCTCCTGGTTCAGGAACTCGGCCGAGAAGCAACCCCCGACGAAATAGCCGAAAGAATGGAGATTCCCGCAGACAAGGTATTAAAAGTTCTCAAGATTGCCAAAGAACCTATCTCTCTGGAGGCTCCTGTAGGAGACGAGGAAGACAGCCATCTTGGTGATTTTCTTGAGGATAGAACAGTCATACTGCCTCAGGATGCTGTTGTTACCAGATCACTGGAATCTCAGACCAGACAGGTGCTTTCCAGTTTGAATCCTCGGGAAGAAAAGGTTTTGAGAATGAGATTTGGCATTGGTGCCCGCTCTGATCATACTCTCGAAGAAGTGGGTCAGGATTTTTCGGTTACCCGCGAAAGAATTAGACAGATCGAAGCCAAAGCATTGCGCAAATTGCGTCATCCAAGCAGATCCAAAGTCCTCAAAGGTTTCAGTTCTGAATAATTCTTTCCTTCAACTTGATACTAACCAAACGGAAAAAATTTATTTGCCTGAAAACTAGTGAGTTCCAATGAGCAGTATTCTCAAGAATCTTAATCCACCCCAGAAAAAGTCAGTTTCAACCCTGGAAGGACCTTTGATGGTTCTTGCCGGAGCCGGTTCGGGCAAAACCAGAGTATTGACCAGAAGAATTGCCAATATTGTTCAGCAGGGGATTTCACCTCACAGAATTATTGCGGTTACTTTTACCAACAAAGCGGCCCAGGAAATGAAAGAACGAGTTGAAGAGCTTATTGGCAAGATCGACGGTCTCTGGATTGGAACCTTCCATTCCATTGCCGCAAGGTTGCTGCGCATGTATTATGCAAAGGCTGATGTCAGCAGGTATTTTGTTATCTATGATGCTGATGACCAAAAGAGGCTTATTAAAAGAATTCTGAAAGAACTCAAGGTCCAACCCGATGCTAAAATTGTCAGAGAGTGCATAAATCTTTTTGAGGCATACAGAAGAGGATCAATTAATACACTTTTCAAGCCCTATAGCCAATATTACAGAATCTACAGAGAACAACTTGAAAAATCGGATGCTATCGATTTTACCGGATTGCTGGAATATGTTTTGCGCCTTAAAGATGTGCTGCCCCAATTGTGGGATTATGTTCTGGTGGATGAATTTCAAGATACAAGTAAAATTCAGTTTGATTTTCTTAAAATGATGGTGTCCAAAAATAGAAATATCTGTGTGGTGGGAGATGATGACCAGTCAATTTATAGTTGGAGGGGAGCCAATCCTGCTTATCTTTTGCGATTCAAACAAGAATTCAAAGGAGCCCACACTGTTCGCCTGGAGCAAAATTATCGCTCTACCGGCAATATTATCAAGGCGGCTTCCTTTTTGGTGGCAAACAACGAAAATCGTCATGAAAAAACTCTCTGGACCAGTGCTGAAAATGGAGATCCCATTGCTATTGCCAGTTTTGAAACTCCTGCTAAAGAAGCTAAATGGATAGTTAAAACCATAAAAGAACTCAAAGATAATTTTGATAATTTTGCTGTTCTTTATCGTCTCAATGCCATGTCACGCAATTTTGAAGAAGAATTGCGCCGTAATAAAATCCCTTATCGTTTAATTGGAGGACTCAGGTTTTACAGTCGCTCAGAGATAAAAGACATTTTATCTTACCTCAGATTGGCTCTCAATAAAAACAGTGAAACCGATCTGCTCCGGGTGATTAACAAACCGAGAAGGGGAGTAGGAAAAAAATCAATTGAAAGGTTATTCAAACAGGCTCGCAGTGAGGATAAATCCATCTGGGAATCCCTTCAGGAACTGCCTGTTTCCATCAAGGGGCGTTCTCGCAAGGGGATAAATGCTTTTCGTCGAATTATTGAAGAATTGACCTGTGTAGCCAAAGATTCATCTGCAGTTGAATCAATTGATCTGCTACTCGAACTCACCAATTCGGTGGGATATGGTTCCCTCAAGGACGAGGAAGAAGAAGATCGATTTGAAAACATCCTGGAACTGCGACGCAGTATGAGTGAGTTCACCCAGAAACATCCGGAAAGTACTTTACACGAGTTTCTTGATGAGGTTTCTTTGCTTTCTTCCAGTGAAGAAGAAGACGGTGAAGAAGGGGTCAATCTGATGACCATTCATGCAGCCAAAGGTCTGGAATTTGATTATGTTTTTCTGCCGGGATGGGAAAAGGGAATTTTTCCTCTGATTCGTCAGGATGAAGTAGATATGGAAGAAGAAAGGCGGCTGGCGTATGTTTCCATCACCAGAGCCCGCAAAAGAGTATTTATTACCAAAGTGGGTCGCAGAGGTTTCTGGGGTGCCCCCCAGCAGGTGACAGCTTCCCCTTTTCTTGATGAGCTTCCTCCTGAATGTATTAGTTGGGACCAGGATTCTTTTGTAAAAACTCAGGAGAAAGAAGGCGGGTTCAGCCACTATGCCGATATTTTCAAGGATAAATTCGGGAAATTTGATAAAACTAAGCCTTCTTCAACAAGATCAGCAGATTCCAGATCCCGAAAAAGCAAAATTATTCGGAAAACCAAGTCAGCCACAAAACCAGAAAATCAGCCGTCTGCAGAGAATGAAAAAAAGATTAGACCGGGAGTTATTGTCAGTCATCCCAAATTTGGCGAGGGGAGAGTCAAGGTTATTGCCGGTCGGGGCAAAATGCGCAAAGCCATAGTATATTTCAAAAGTTGTGGAAAAAAGATTATTCTCACCTCTTTTTTGCATCCCATTACCGATTAATAGTTCCCATCCCAAAAAGGAAGGTCATCACCTGAACGCGGAATTTTATCTCATCTGCTTTGTTATAACTTCTTGATATAGTGGCAACTATGTCTGCGAAGTTATTCCGCACAACTGAGACAAACTTCTCATTCAGTTAATAACCCCCATTCTGGGTGGGAACTAAATAGTTCCCTGTAAAATCAGGGCATAGATGTCAGACAATCAGATACAATAAGATTGGATTTAAAGGGTGTTTCTGTAAAAAATAAATAAAAACAATAGGTTTTATCATTTGGCATTTATCTTGCTTGTTAGTTATTAGTGAGGAGATAATTATGCACATAATTAAAAATACTGTTGACTTTCCAACTTTGATCAGAAGAATTTCTTTACTCTCTATTCTCGAAAAAGATGCTCAGGTCGATCTTGAACGTCGTTTTGTTTACAAAAGATATCCAGCGGGGACCAAAATAAGGTCCGTAAAAGTTGGTGATCAGTATTTGATCAGGAGTGGACGCGTTTATCAGTTTTTAACAGATGATCAGGGAAAAGATCTGCTGTTGAACGTGTTGACAACCGGTGAAATGTTCGGCACTCCTTTTAAGAGAAATTCATCAAATATTGATATTTGTTATCTTGCTCAGGAAGATACTTCCTTGCTGATCTTGCACAAAAACAGTTTCAAGCGACATCTCAAAAAATTTCCCCAGAGTGCCCTGGTTTTCATCAAGAAAGCTGATCGACATCTTCAGGAAACATATGAAGCCATGGCTTGTTTGAGTATGGGAGATGCCCCCGCCAGACTTAAAAAATTGCTGGTGAGATTGGGAGAAAAAGAAGGCAGAATCAAAAATAACGAGATAATTCTTTCATCCAGCCATACTCAGTCAGAATTTGCCAGAATGATTGGAACCAGGAGAGAAACTGTTTCCCGAATTCTGTCCCAACTGGAAAAAGAAGGTTTTCTTGTCAGGAGGGGAAGAAAAATCATCCTCCATTCCCATAATCAGAAAAAACTCGCCTGAATTTCTGCTTGTTTACGGACAATGCGGTTTCCATTTCAAAAGTGAATTTGCCAAAGCAGGTATGGATATAGAATTAATATTTTTTCAAAAAAATCAGGGAAAAATCTTTTTTCTTCTTGACATTGATGAATTGAGGCATTAATTCTAATCTCGCTATTTCATAATTCGAAAGTGAGGAATCTTTTATTCTCACAGCCGTATATTCAGTGCAAGCTGTATCTGCGTATCATATCCAAAAAAATTTTAATTAAAATAGATGAGGTTTTGCTCCCCCCCTTTTCATGCAGGTGGTTGCCGGGCAATCAGTGCTGAAAACCGTATCAGACATCATGTCAGTAATAAAATTTCTACTACAATTTGCCAAAGCGACAAAAAATCTGCCCAAATTTCATCTAAGTTCCCATTCCAGAAGTGGTGTTTTTGGATGGTGAAGAAGTTTGCCTCAGATGCGCGGAGTAACTTCGCAGATATAGCCACTACTATTTCAAGAAGTTGCGACAAAGCAGATGAGGCAAAATTCCGTCTCCAGATGATAACATCCATTTTTGGAATGGGAACTAAAGAGTTCCCATTCCAGAACTGACTAAACTATGAAACCAATTTATCAAAATATCTTTTCAAAAAAATTTCTAACCGATCAAAAAACGACGAGTAAGGAGAACCATGAATTTAAGCGAAATTAAGAGCCTGCCTATGAGAGAACTGGTGCACCTCGCTGCATCATATGATGTACCTGATGCATCAAATTTGAGAAAACAGAACCTGATTTTTAAGATCCTGGAAGCTGCTGCAGACCAGGGGGAAACAATCATCGGCAAAGGAGTAATTGAGATCCTGCCCGATGGTTATGGATTTTTAAGATCTGAAGATTATAATTATCTTCCCGGTCCCGATGATATCTACGTTTCACCCTCTCAAATCAAACGTTTCAATCTAAAAACCGGCGATACAATCGAAGGTAAAATCCGACCACCCAAGACTTCTGAACGTTATTTTGCTCTGCTCAAAGTTGAAAAAATCAACATGGAGCCTCCAGAATATCAATATGAAAAGATTTTGTTTGATAATCTTACTCCCTTGTATCCCCAGGATAAACTGGAGCTTGAATCAGATCGAAAAAACATGTCCACCAGAATTGTGGATCTGCTTACACCCATTGGTAAAGGACAGCGTTGCCTTATCGTTTCTCCTCCTCGTGCCGGTAAAACAATGCTGCTCAAGGATGTAGCCAATTCCATCAGTACAAACCACGAGGATACCATTCTCATGGTTTTGCTCATTGATGAAAGACCCGAAGAAGTTACTGACATGCAACGCAGTGTTCAGGGAGAAGTTATTTCATCCACCTTTGATGAGCCTGCTGCCAGACATGTTCAGGTAGCTGAAATGGTAATAGAAAAAGCAAAAAGACTGGTGGAACACAAAACAGATGTAGTTATTTTGCTTGACTCCATCACTCGACTTGCTCGTGCCTACAATACCGTTGTTCCACCCTCAGGCAAGATACTTTCCGGTGGTGTCGATTCCAATGCCCTGCACAAACCCAAGAGATTTTTCGGAGCAGCCAGAAATGTGGAAGAAGGTGGTTCCCTTACCATTATTGCCACTGCTCTTATTGATACAGGTTCCAGAATGGACGAAGTTATTTTTGAAGAGTTCAAGGGAACAGGTAACTCTGAGATTCATCTCGACAGAAAACTCATGGAAAAGAGAATCTTCCCCTGTTTGGACATCAACAAGTCCGGTACCAGAAAAGAAGAGCTTCTCCTGCCTCCCCATGTACTCAATCGTGTCTGGATTCTGCGCCAGCTTCTGCATCCTCTCAATGTTGTGGATGCCATGGAATTCATGCTCGACAAGCTGGGTAAAACAGAAAGCAATCAGGAATTTGTAGATTCCATGTCAGCCTAGTAACAATCTCTCAACTTGCGGGGATCAATTTACTGATTCCCGCCGGTGTTTCAAAATAGAGGAGAGCCAATGCGACCATATGAGATTGCGCAGAAAATCGGAGATAAAAAGATCGAAGAAATAGCTGATGAATTTAATTCCAGTCAGTTTAAAAGAGTTCTGCTTTCCGGCAAAGTTTCTACCAGGCTTCCCCTTTCAACTATTTCCAATAAAAAGAGGAAAAAAGTCTGGAAAAAAAGATTGCTCGAAGCTGTGAATGACAAAAATCTTCCCCTTGTTTCCAAATTGTTTTATGAGTTCTTACTCAACAGAAGACGCAATATGTTGATTTCTTATCTTGATATGTTGAATGTAACGCATCGCAACGGAGAAACAGAAGAAACCTTTTTGAAAACTATTCCCGAAAAAATTCTCAAGGATCAAGCCCGCAAACTTACCAAAGAGTTTTCCCGTTCAGATGTTGGAATTTATCTGCACTACCTTGATTATCATCAGGAATCTGAAGTCTTTCTGAATGACAGTGAATTTGTCAATTTTCTGCTTCCGGAAGCCTGACTGCCCTTCCTGATTTCTTTTACAAACAATTCTGAAAATTATAATTTCAATATCCTGGCTGGTTGCCTGTAAAAATCTGTCCCTGTAATTTGGGAAATGATGATTTTTCGGGGTGTCACAGTAATTGAAGTTTTGTTTTCAAATTGAAAATAGTTCCCGTTGTTTTTCGTTAGAATTTGGAATAAGGTTGAAGGGGAATCAACTGGTGATTGGGCAGGCTCTGCAAATGAAACAAGTGAATGAACCCCAAAAAGATAAAAAACATTGTGCTTTTCACCCTGAATCAAGGGCTTCGCATCATTGTGATTATTGTGACAAGGCCCTTTGTTCAGAATGTCTTATTTCATACAAAGATGTAATTTTATGTGAAAATTGTCGAAAAAGAGTCAGGTGGCAGATGATAGTGCGACTGGCTGTAGCAGGTTTCTTTTTTCTGTTCGTTTCCATTTTGGGTACCTATTCTCTCTTAAAATTAAACGAAAGAAAACCTGTACCCAGTCAGATCAGACTGATAAAAAAAGCACTCCGGGAAAATCCACAGGATGCCAAGCTAATCTGGAGATTATCCAATCTTTATCGGGCAACCGGTAAACAAAAAAAATCCCTGGAGTTGCAGATGAGACTTTTGGAACGCTATCCCCAGAATATTAAAATAATAATCAAAGTATCGGAAACTTTGATCAGGATGAAAAAATACGATAAAGCACTGGCAATTCTTGAAAAAGGCTTGCTCAAAAATCCAAATTCTGTACTTTTACTCAAAATGCAGGGAATAGCCTGGAAAAATACCGGTAGTTTTGAAGAATGTGAAAGAGCTTGGATGAAAGCTTACAGGCAAGCACCTGGCAATATCGATCTCATCATTAAATTGACTGATTTTCTGGTTGAGATGGACAGATATGAAGATGCTGCCAGAATTTTGCGCCGTTCCTACAATAAAGTATCCCGTGAACAACGCAGGTTTATTCAAAAAAAACTCCACCAGGTCAATAACAAGATTGATAACAAGTAAATTAACGCTGTGAGGAGGTATTCTCATCGAAACCGGAAATAATGATACCAGAAAATCAAACGCTGCCAAAATGGCCAAAAAGCAACGTTCTATTTCAGTAAGTGAATTTTTTGCCAAAAATAAGCAGTTGCTGGGATTTGATTCACCTGTCAGAGCTTTGTTGACTACTGTCAAGGAAGCTTGCGACAACGCTCTTGATGCATGTGAAGAAGCAGGAATTCTACCTGAACTTGTGGTAGAACTGCATCAGCAGAAGAATGATCGAATTCGGGTTTGTGTCCAGGATAACGGCCCCGGAATTGTCAAAAAGCAAATACCAAGAATTTTCGGTCAACTTTTATATGGTTCAAAATTTCATTCTCTTAAACAATCAAGAGGGCAACAGGGCATAGGAATCAGTGCTGCCGGAATGTATGGTCAATTAACCACCGGCAGACCGGTGGAGATTATTTCTCGCACGGATCCAGAAACAGAAGCTCATCGCTTTCAGTTGAGAATAGACATGAAACGGAATCGTCCCAAGGTGATCGAAGATAATATCATCCAGTGGGATTTTGATCACGGTACCAGAGTGGAACTGGTGATTGAAGGAAAATACATGTCCGGGGCTCACAGTGTTGACGAATATCTGGCTCAAACAGCTGTAGCCAATCCCCATGCGGCCATCAGGTATATTGATATCGAAGGTAAGGAAATATTTTTTCCACGAGTTTCCGATTTTTTACCTCCCGAAGCCAAAGAAATCAGACCCCATCCCTACGGAGTCGAACTGGGTTTTTTGATAAAATTGATCAGAGAAACCAAAACCCGCAGAATTTCCACCATGTTAAAAAAGGAGTTCAGCCGGGTAACTGCCAAGGTGGCTCGAGAGATTTGTGAAGAGGCTGGTGTCAGTATCAAGCGTTCTCCTTATCACATTACTCCCGATGAAATTGAAAGAATCCATCGAGCCATTCCCAAGGTAAGAATCATGGCTCCTCCTTCCAGTGCGATAGTTCCCATTGGCGACAAATTATTGAGAAGAGGTTTGGCCAGACAGGTTAAGGGTGCCGAGTTTTACGCCAGCACCACCAGAACTCCCAGCGTATACAAAGGCAATCCGTTTGTTGTTGAAGTGGGGTTGGCCTACGGAGGTGAATTACAGGGATTTCTCCTGGAAGATGATTATGAAGATAAATACACCGTGGCAGGAGTAACCCTCGATTCTGACAAAACTATTTCCGCTGCGATGCTTGATTTACCCGGTTTTACCCGTAAGAAATCCAGCCAATTGGCTAAATCCATTGGAGTGGGAACCAGAACCAGAGTGAAAAATCTTACTGATGACGAGTTGGAAGCCATCAAAATCGCTTATAACGAAATTACCCGCAAAGAAGCAAAAAATTCCCCGGCCCAAATTATCCGCCTGGCAAACAGGGTACCTCTTTTATATCAGCAGAAAGCCTGTGGAATTTCCAAAGCTATTATGGAAATGAACTGGAGGCGTTACAGCATTTCCCAGCCTCGGGGTGGTTATCCTCAAGGGCCTCTGGTTATAATTGTTCATTTGGCTTCAGTCTGGGTGCCCTTTACTTCCGAAAGTAAAGAAGCCATTGCCCATTATCCCGAAATAATCAAGGAAATGAAATTGGCACTGCAGGTTTGCGGCAGGGATTTGGGTAATTATTTGAAAAAGAAGAAGAAGATCAAAAGAGCCATTGAACGCAAACAGGTTTTTAAAAGATATTCTTCAGAACTTGCCCGGGCCCTTTCCAAAATAACCGGCAAAGATGAAAACGAAATCGAAGATTTTATTAAAAAGACCACAGAAAAATATGCAGGTACTCAGATGGAAATCAAAAAACCTGTTCTGGAAGATGAACTTGACAAATTGAGACAGGAATCTCTCCCACAGAATGCTGCATTGGCCCAGAATAATTCAAACGAGAACCAACCGGATTCTGAACCGGATGAAGTGGAAGATAATTGGAAAAATGAAGAAAGTGAAGAAGAAGAAAATTGGAATAAAGATTCCGATGAAGAAAACTGGGAAGAAGAAGATGAAAGAGAAGAAGAAAATATAAGTCGGAAAACTGACAGTTCCGACAACATCAAAGACGACAAACCAAAGGATTCAGACTCAAAAAAAGGTGGAACCATGAACCTTTTCGACTGAGCCTGGCTCAATAATTGATGCAGTTCAAAAATTTAATCCGGGAATACTAATTTATGGCAAAATCAACCAAAAAGACTAAGAAAATATTAAATAAAATAGAAACCCTGGCTGAAAGGGTCATCGGTGAATTTCAGCAAGAACAGAATCCGGAACTAAAAATTCCGGTTCGGAGTCTGAACAATGTAAATTTCAGCAAAATCAGCAGAATGATAGAAATGGGCGATAAAACCCAAAGCAGGACTTATTTCCATCAAAATATGGCCAAAAAGTTCATGCAGACTTTTCTGGTGGCGTCAGCTTGTACAGAATTGCTGGATGCTAAAAAAACAACTTCAATTCGTGATCTTTTTTACATGACAAAACACACTCTGAGCAAAGGGGAGAACACCTTTGATGAGCAGACTGAATCGGATGTAATTATTGAAGATCTGGAAGTAACAATTAATGCTCTCAGAGAAGAATTGCATCTTTTTGCTTCCAACAGGGGAACCATGGTAGGCAATATTACTCTGCGTGATTCAGGCGATAGAATCAACTGTCGCCGGATTGGTTCCGGAGGCTGGGGTATACCTTCAATTGTTGAAGAGCATGTTATCCAGTTTTTAAAAAGTGAAGCCGAATTTATTCTCCTTATAGAGAAAGATGCGGTCTGGCGACGTCTCAACGAGGATAAATTCTGGAAAAAACATAATTGCATCATGATCCAATCCGGAGGCCAGACTTCAAGAGGAGTTCGCCGTTTGATTCGTCGCATGCACGATGAGTTGGAATTACCCGTTTACGTTCTGGTAGACAATGATCCCTGGGGTCTTTATATCTATTCCGTTGTCAAACAGGGGTCCATCAACCTGGCCTATGATTCTGTTCGAATGGCGGTTCCGGATGCCCGTTTTCTGGGTTTGTCCTCGTTTGATCGGGAAAAGTTCGATTTGCCGGACGTGGTAACCATCGCCCTCTCCAAAAATGACAAGAGAAGGGCGCGCCAGATGATGAGATATCCCTGGTTTGAAGATAAACAATGGCAAAAAGAAATGAAAAAGTTGCTCACTTCCGGAGTTAAATTGGAACTGGAGGCCTTGAGTTCAAAAGGAATATCTTTTATTTCAGATAATTACTTGCCCCAAAAAATACAAAATAATGATTATTTAAGTTAAAATTTTATCTCCAGGTTAAATTTCCTGATTTCAACTTAAGACAATTTTACTGTCGTTTCATTATTGTTTTTCCGGTGATTAATCATCTTTATCTCTGAAGCAAAGAAAATCCGGAAAGGTAAAATTATGCGTTTGATTTTTTCAGGAATATTTCTGTTGTTGATTCTGACTGCTGTTCAGACAGCTCGGGCCCAGGAAGTCGAACTTGCTTATGATGACGGCAGTGGTTCAGGAGTTGTCGAAACAATTGGTCCTGGCGATATAGAAGTAGTCAGATTTACTGCTCTGCATCCGTGTCAGTTTAATTCCATCAGACTTTATTTTCAAACATCAGGGGTGGCCAGAATTCATATCTGAGCAGACAATGGCGGTAACGCACCTGATCTAGAACAGGTGCTCTGGCAGCAGGATGTTGTTGTTGAAGAAGGCAAATGGACTGAAATAGATTTGGATAGTGAAGCTCTTATTATCGATCCTCCCACTCATTTTTATGTGGGCCATGTGGTTGATAGTACCTAGGTTAAACTTCTTTGGGACAGCAGTGGTTCAGAGGAAACCAGGAGTTTGATTCGCGATGAGGGCGAGTGGTTTTATGTTGGCGATGGTGGAGATCCTCCTTTGAGTGTTGATGCCCTGGTAAGAGCTCAGGTTACCTGGTTCGGAATCCCTGATTTGCAATGGTTTGAAGATATTACCGAAATAGCCGGTTTGGATGGAATGAGGAGAGTTGCCTGGGGAGATTACGACAACGACGGTTATGATGACCTGCTGGTAAACGGTAATCGTTTGTTTCGCAATAATGGAGATGGTTCTTTCACCGAAACAACATATGTGGCTGGAATAGGTGGCTTTCCCACCAATGGCGGAATCTGGGCCGATTACAACAATGACGGTTATCTGGATTTTTATGCAACTGCCGGGAATTATCTGCCTGAATGTTCCCAGGAAAATCCCTGTATAGCTGATGGTTATTCCTGTTATGAAGGCCGTTGCCAGGATGATGCCAATCCCGGTGAGCGTATTCACGATCTTTTGTGGATGAACAATGGTGATGGCACCTTTACCGAAGTAAGTTTTCAGGCTGGAGTTTATGATTTTCTTCCTTCTGAAGGTGCAGCCTGGGGAGATATCAACAATGACGGTCAGGTGGATCTTTATGTTGCCAATTATGAAATTCCTGCAAACTGGACAGATGGAGTTCGAGCTTTGGGAACTGTTGATTACCTATGGGTCAATAATGGTGACGGTACTTTTACCGATCGCAGCGAGGCTTTCGGTGTTCGTGGTCAAACCCGACCTCTTTGTGGCAGAGGAGTAAATTTCGGTGATTTCAATGAAGACGGCTGGATTGATCTTTATGTTTCCAACTATCGCTTGAATAAAAATTATTTTTTCAAGAATCTGGGTTCAGGAATGTTTACAGATATTTCCCATGAAAATGGAACCGCCGGCGAATTTATTGAAGGAGCTTACGGCCATACCATTGGTTCCCAGTGGGCTGATTTCAACAACGATGGTTATTTCGATCTGATTGTAGCCAATCTTGCTCATCCGCGTTTTATCGAGTTTTCCGATAAAACCATGCTCTATCTCAATCAAGGCCCTCCCAATTATGGTTTTGCCGAAATAAGGGATACCAGCGGGATTACCTATTCCGAAACACATTCGGATCCAGCGACAGCTGATTTTGACAATGACGGGAACCTGGATCTGTTCATAACTGATGTTTATGTTGGTTACAGCGGTTTTTTGTATCGCAATTCAGGTGATGCTTTCTTTGAAGATGTCACCTATCTTTCCGGGATCTCAATAGACAACGGTTGGGGCTGTGCCTGGTCGGATTTTGACAATGATGGTGATCTCGATTTTATTGCCAATCGTTTTTATCAGAACAATTATCCGGATCCGGGCAATTATCTGCAGATAAAACTTGTTGGCACCTATGCCAACCGGGCTGCCATCGGTGCAGTCGTAAAAATATGGACCGAACAAGATGTAATGGTGCGTCAGGTGGAAGGCGGCAAGGGAACAACTTCCCAAAATTCTCAAATTCTTCATTTTGGTCTCGGGGATGCCACTATGGTGCAAGAATTAGAGATCACCTGGCCCATTGCCCCACTTTACAAAGAACAATATTACAACATCCCGGCAAATCAAAGAATCACCTACGTAGAAAGGGAAGGACCCCTGACAGATGCCGGCATTGAAGAAGACGCACAAAACCCCAACAAAACAATCGATAGCGGCTGCAGTTGCAACACCGTCACCACCACCCCAATCCCAATCAATCCATTTTTCCCCCTCCTGTTTTTTCTTACCCTGCTGTTAAAAAGAAAACCCTAACGGGGTTATAATTTTCCTTCTTTTCCCAAAGAAAAAAAACCTACCCTAACGGGGTTACAAAATCCCCCTCTTTTACTCATCTTTTACTCAAAAAAACCACCTAACGAGGTTATGATTTTTCTTCTGAAATAGGGTTACAAATTTCCCCTTTCCCCTCTAAAAAAAACCACCTAACGAGGTTATGATTTTTCTTCTGAAATAGGGTTACAAATTTCCCCTTTCCCCTCTAAAAAAAACCACCTAACGGGGTTATGATTTTTCTTTAGAAATCCGGCACTTTAATTTTTTTCAAAAAAAAAAGAATATTTTTTCAAAATATTTTCGAAAATATAGGCAGGAATTTTTTTCTATGTTTTATGGAGATATTTTATGCTTTTAAAAAAGAATAAGAGAAAAAAGAAAAACTCATACACCACCAGGGCGGTACCGGTATATTTAGGACAATTGATTCATGCGAGCAGAAGAACTTCGGAACGCAGGTTCTTTCTCACTCCTGACAAGTTTACCCGGCAAGTCTGCGAGTATTGTCTGGGAGCTGCAGCGGAAAAACATGAAATTCTGGTACATGCCTATATTTTCATGACCAATCACTATCAC
>JAWLEA010000083.1:0-14944 GCA_041686345.1 Polyangia bacterium
CAAACCGAGCTTGCCTTGAGGCGCTGCTGTAACCCAATAACCCTCAAATTGAAGGTTGGAAAGAAGACCGGCAAGCAAAGCTGGAGAATCTTCGATTAAAAGAATTTTTATTTTATCCGTTTTCATAAATAATCCTTGGAGGGAATTGAAAGTGGACAAGCTTATGAAGCATTTATGTTGTTCCAGTTTACCAATACAATATACTGGTATACTGGTCTAAAACCGGGGATGTTCATTAAACTGCATCAGTTCAAATAAAAATAGGGAAAAGTTTTAAAAAAACGTACAACATCTGGTTGAAAATAACAACTTATTATCTCAATAAAAGAAAAGGCGGTTTGTTTTGATATTGAAGGGAGAGGAGGAAAAGGAAGAAAAAAGGGACAGGCAGTTTATGAATAATCTCAGGGACTAATCATCTTTTTTTTTATTGCGGCGAACTCGACGTTTTCTGACCGGACGTTTTTTGTGTCTTCTGCGTCTTTTGCGCATTGTTTGCTTTTTATTGCGTCTTCTGCGTCTTTTAGCCCTGTCTTTTTTTCTGCCAGAGCGACCTTTGCGTCTGCCTTTAATTTTATTTTTGTCGATACGATAATCAGGTTTGGACAGTATTTTTTTACCTTTTTGTTTTTTATCCATGCCTTTGCGGTCTCGACGGCGACGATCTCTACCTTTCATACGTCGAATACCTCGACGACGGCGATCTTTGCCTTTCATGCCTCGACGACGACGATCTTTGCCTTTCATGCCTCGACGACGACGATCTTTGCCTTTCATGCCTCGACGACGACGATTTCTGCCTTTCATGCCTCGACGGCGGCGACGGTGTTTGTTTTTGAAACGGGGAACATGAACAAACTTGCGTTTATCATTACTACGACGACGACGTAAACGTTTTTTCAATCTTTCCATGCGTTTTTTATAATTTTTGCGATGGGTCTTGAACTTTCTGTTTTTGTTCCAGTGACGACGACGACGGCGACGAACGGATCTTCTTTTGCCTTTGTATTTCAAACGACGACGGTTTCTATATTTTATGCCTTTAAGAAATTTATTATTACGCCGACGGGGACGACGACGACGAACTTTTTTTGCTTTTAATTTTTTATAAAATTCAGGAAGTTTTACTCCGGTTTGGGAAGCATAATAACGTCCCTGAGGATGATGACGAAGATAACGCTTTTTCCAGTGGCGGCGACGACGATGCCAGCTGCGTCTTCGACTTAGAGATTTATCATAGAAAGAAGGAAGCCAGCGATCGGTTTTGGTTCTTACGGTGGAGATAACCTTCATGTCTTTTTTACTGGGTTTGATAACTCCGGCTTTGATAAGCCTGTTCATTCTTTTATAAAGGTATGTATTGGCAGCTACCAGAGCATTTAATCTTTCTTCTACTCCAACTGCTTCAGAAGATTCTTCCATTATGCCAGAAAGCTCATCCTGTTGTTTTTGATATTCTTGGGGTTTGTTGGCTTTCTCATATTTTTGAGCTTTTTCGGCCATTTTCTTTGATTTCTTTTCAAGTTTGGCAACAGCTTCTTTATATTTGTCCATCTGTGCTTTCAAATCTTCCAGTCTTTTGGAAGTAACCTTGACAATTTCTGAAGCTTTTTTCTGTGCCTCGGCCACCTGTTGTGCCTGCCATTTGGCCAGGGAATGTTTTTGAGGATCAAAAGAACTTGGTTTTTGAATAGTTCCGTTGAGATCGATGACTGTCTGCTTGCCTTTGTCAACGCTGAGGGATTTGCTGCCGGCAGGATCAGAAACTGAAACTGTTCCATCTTCGACACCTACTTTAACTTTACCACTGTCGGCTACTCCTATTTCAAATTCTGTTCCCAGAACACTGAGGATAGCTGAAGGAGAGTAAACCTTGAAAAGATCCTGTCCTTGGGAACGGGGTTCGACAAGAAGGTTGGCATTGCCATAAACAATGGTTACAGATGGTGAACCGTTGACCAGATCGGAAGTGCCGTTGAGAATAACTTCTGAATTTTCTGACACAACCAAAGTGGAGTCATCCCATAATCTGATGCGAGCCATACCTTTTTTAACGCGAATGCTGTCTTCTGCATAAAGCTCCATGTCTTTCTTGAGAGCAGAAAATTCATCGGAATTTCCTTCGCTGTATTCAACTTCGCCATCTGTTTCAGATACAACTGCTTCCACAACATCATCTTCTGTTTTTTCAGTTTTGGAATCTGCTGAATCGTCTTTGGAAGTATCTTTGGGGGTATCCTTGGAAGTATCTTTGGGGGTATCCTTGGAGGTATCCTTGGGGGTATCCTTTTTGTGTTTTTTGATACTTTCTTTTTTGGTTTTATCTTCTTTTTTTCCTGAACAGGAAACAATGAACAGAAGAGTGATAAAATAGACTAAATTTTTGAAATTCATTTGAAACTCCTTTCATCTTATGACTGATTAAAATTTAAATAGTTCCCATCCCAGAAAAGGGGTTATTGGATGTTGAAGAAACTGGTTTTCAGATGCGCGGAGTAACTGCACAGACATAGTAGATACTATTTCAAGCAGTTACGACAAAACTGATAAAGCCAGCTTCCGTCGCCAAACGGTGACCTTCCTGTTTGGGAAAAAAACTAAATAATAGAAAACCAGACAAAAAATGGATTGTTGGTAAGTTTGCGTTTCAAAATGGAGATTATTTACCGGGAAAGAAGTTGGATTGAGAGAAGTGAAGTAACTTCGCTGATATAATAAGTTGATGTTATTACAAAAAGTTACAATAGAACTGATCAATTCAAATTCAGTCAATCAAGATAATATCCTGTTAATGAAACGGAAACTGTTTATGACAATAGGTTATTGTAAAATATTTTCAATTAAAAAGATTAACAAATAAAAAAAAGTTCAGCTTGTTATTTTTTTTAAATTGTCTAAATAATATTATTATACTAGTTCCCATGTAAAAAATATGGTTGTGCACCCTCCCGGGTAATCAACTTCAAATGCGTTGTCGCCGGTAATATGAGCCCAATTTGCCAATCACCGCTGACCTCCAT
Organism: Polyangia bacterium; assembly: GCA_041686345.1. Taxonomy (GTDB): domain Bacteria; phylum Myxococcota_A; class Polyangia; order HGW-17; family HGW-17; genus JAQICJ01. The sequence continues at coordinate 3,021 of JAWLEA010000083.1, forward strand.
TTTGAACTTTAGTTCTCATAATGTTTTCAAGGAAGTTTAAAATGCCAGATAAACCAGTAACAATTTCTTTTCTGGGAAACGAATATTGTTTTTCCTTCTTGAAAGAGAATTTTGCCGACAACGATTCGATCTCCCTTGCCAAAATCCAGGAAAAACAGGTACAGGATTCCGTTGATATTCTAGTAATTGGTCATGAAATTCCATTTTTCGATGCCGGTAAAATTATCAAAAACCACAATCTGAAGGCTAAAACCATAATAATACTCTCCCATGGTCCTTATCCCCACAACCAACTTCCTTTTGCACCTGCCAAGGGAATAAATATCTTCAATTTCCGCTGGAAAAATTCAATCCATCTGATCAAATGGATTTACAAACTCGTGCAAGATTATGCCAATGCCCAAACCCATTATCACAAATACAAAAAGCGATTTCTTCTTTTGATCGAAGATGAAATCAATTTTGCCAGTTATTTCGTCCCTGTAATTCTCAGGGAACTGGAAAGACAAACTCTTCTGCTTACGGGCTCCAAACATAAAAACAGCCATTCAGATCAAAAAAAGGTCAAAAAAGAACGTCCGGTTCTGCTGCTTGCCTCAAATTATGAACAGGCAGAGACTTTCATTGATGAATACGGAGACAGAATGGTGGGGATTATTTCCTCCCTTGGTTTTCCTCGCAACGGTTTCAACGATTTGGATGCCGGTCTCAATCTGATTGATAAAATAGAAAACCTCAATTTCGATTTACCCCTTATTATCATTTCTAGTCAAAAGGACAGAGCCAAAAAGATCAGTAAAAAGGGAACAGCTTTCATTCCCAAAGATGCAATAAATTTTCTGGAAGTACTGCGCAATTACCTGTTGGATTATTTCGGGTTTGGTTCTTTTATTTTCAGAAATCCCGACAAGAACAACCAAACTATTACCAAAGCCGAAGATTTGAAAGAATTGATTATGCACATAGAATGGATTCCGGTAAATTCCTTTGTCTATCATGCTACCAAGCGCCACTTCAGCAATTGGCTCGGAGTTCACGGTCATTTGGAGCTTGCCGAAAAAATTCGCCCTATTCCGGCTCACAATCCCGAAAAGGCTCGAAAAAAGCTTCTTACTTTGTTGAAAACAGCCCTTTGATTAGAACTGATTAATCCGCATTGCAAAAATAAAACATGTTTTTTTATGTTTTTTTTAAATATTTGACAATTAATTTCAAAAATATAAACAGTTCTCATTTCAGAGGGGATATTTTCTCCTGATGCTAACTTTTATCTTCTGTATAAAGTAGCAATTACAGTAACTTATAAGAATAAAGCACATTTAGTCCACTTTGATAATTTCAAAGGTGCTCCCTGAAGTTTTGAGAAACACAAATCAAACTCCAAGGTAGCAACTAATCTCAGGTTTCCAGCCTGAATTCTGGAATTAAGGAAATATTATGGCTGATATCCCCGAAGGATATGAAATACAATCCGATTTTGGAGAAGGTTCAATTGCCAAGGTTGTCAAAGCTGTAGAAAAAAGCACAGGTCAGGAAGTTGCCATAAAAATACTTAAAGATATTACTGACTCCGAAGATATTGCCCGCCTTCAAGTTGAAATGGAATCCATTTCCCGGGTAAGACATCCCAATATTGTTTCATTTTTGAATTACGGCAATAATTTCAACGGCTCACCTTATATGGTCATGGAATGGGTTCAAGGTTGTACTCTGAGAGATATTCTTGAGGAAAAGCAATATGTAGATCACCTTTATCTGGTTGATATCTCCCTTCAGATAGCAGGAGCTCTGGCTGCCTGTCACAAAAAAGGCATTGTTCATCGTGATTTGAAACCTGAAAATGTCATGTTGACAGGAGATAATTACAACCAGGTTAAACTCATCGACTTCGGTATGGCCAAACTTCTTTATGACGGAATCAACCTTACTATTGACGGTCATCTTTTTGGAACCCCCCAATATCTTGCTCCCGAACGTATTTTGGGTGACGATCCAACCCCTAAAACCGATGTTTATGCCCTTGGCATCATGAACTACGAGATGGCCAGTGGAATTCGACCCTTTGATGGCGAAAAATCCCAAAGCATTCTCATGCAGCATATTGAGGAAAAACCCAAATCTCTTCTTAACCTCATGGGAAAAGAAAATATCAACTTTAACCTTTCCATACTAACCAAGAGCATGATGAGAAAGGCTCCTGATCAAAGACCTGACATCAAAAAAGTTCTTACAGCATTGCGTAAATTACGACAAAAGTTGATCGAAAACCAGGTTTCTCAAAAAACCAGCACTTTTTAATCTTTTGGAATATCACCTAAGTTGAAACAATGAAAAAATCCCACCTGCACAAACCTGACTGGATAAAAAGTAAATTACCCGGCCCAGGTTCCTTCAAAAAAATAAAAGAAAAGATCAGAAAAAAAAGCCTCGCCACCGTTTGTGTGGAAGCTTCATGTCCCAATCTCGGTAAATGTTGGTCAGAGAACACCATGACCATCATGATTCTGGGAGAAGTATGCTCCAGAAACTGCAGATTCTGTGATGTCAATTCCCATCTTGAAGGCTTTGAATTGACGACTCCCGATCCTGAAGAACCGCTGAATACTGCCAATTCACTGGCAGAATTAAACAGCGTTTTTGCCGTAATAACCTCGGTGACCAGAGATGATTTGCCGGATCAGGGTGCAAAGCACTGGGTAAAAGTAATCAGGGAAATCAAGAAAATGAATATTGGAGTGGAAATACTTGTCCCGGATTTCAGGGAAAAAACTCCTTTGCTAGATCTGCTTATCAAGGAAAAACCCGAAGTTTTTGCCCATAATATTGAAGTTGTCAAAAGCCTGAGCCCAACTATAAGACCTGAAGCTGACTATCAGCGCTCTCTCAAAGTACTTTCCCATGCAGCCCAATCCAAAATGACGGTTAAAAGTTCCTTGATGCTGGGAATGGGAGAAACCAGGAAGGAAATTATTGAAACCATGTCCGATCTGCGAGAGGCAGGAACAAAAATACTGACACTGGGTCAATATTTGGCTCCCTCCCGTAAACATTCTCCTGTAAAAAAATTTTATGCTCCCGAACAATTTGACGAGTTCAAAAAGATCGGTGAAAAAATGGGATTTGCTGCTGTAAAATCAGGTCCCCTGGTAAGATCGTCTTTTCAGGCGAAAGAATTGTACCAAAAAGCTGCGGGTGTTGAAACAGGAGCTTAATTAGTTCCCATCCCAAAAATGGATGTCATCTTCTGGCGACGGAATTTTACCTCATCTGCTTTGTCATAACTTCTTGAAATAGTTGTGACTATATCTGCGAAGTTATTCCGCGCATCTCAATCCAATTTCTTCTCCAGCCAAAAAACACCCATCCTAAAACGGGAACTAATCAACATCCACAACTTCAGAAAATTAATTTATTTCTCGTTTTTTTTGTTCAGATCAGCCAATTGTTTTTCGAGGGTTTTGATCTCATTCTTCATCTGATTTATTCTGTCCTCAATCAATTCTTCCTGATCTTTCGAAGTAACAACCTGACGTTCAACAATTACCGGGCGCTCATAGACGTGATCCCTGCCGCGTCCGTAACCACGACCCATACCGCGTCCGTAACCACGACCCATGCCGCGTCCGGGTACATCCTTGACAAATCCGGGTTCATCATAACCTGCACAATAACCCAATTGTCTTCCTGTCATTGGTCCTGCTCCTTCTGGTCCTTTTCTGTTTCCACTTGGCATAATAATACTCCTTTCCAAAATATTGTTAAATTTGAAAACTGAGAATAATTTTTTTATCTATCACTCTCATGATTAAAGTTAATGCACATATGTTCATTATGCAAGGGTTGACTCGCAATTTCTTTTTTTATAAACTCTTATATTATTGTTTTTATTATTCTTTAAAATTTTACTTTTTTTTAAAAGCTTTTTTTATTTTGCTCATTTGTGCTTTATATTCGGTTTTATTCTGTTTTTCCAACCAGAATCTTTTCTACTCAGATTGGAAAAGATATTTTTTTTCGGTTGAAAGAATATGTAGTATATGGGAAAGTATAGCGATTTCATTCTTGTTAGATGTTTTTAACAACTTCGTAATTTTCGAGGAACGTTATGAAAAGAATCCTGCCATTTCTAATTACTGCTCTCTTCTTCATCTTCATTTCCTGCAACGAACAAACAAATCCCCAGCCAAACATATCGATCCAGAATCGACCGATATATTATGGAGATCCGGATACAACCCAGGAACATCAAGCCGTGGTTTTTCTTTATTTCAATTCCGGAGGTGCCTGTACAGGTACTCTGATTGATACCGATGTTGTTCTGACAGCTGCCCATTGCGTGGATGGTGCCAGTACAGGTGAAGTTTATTTTGGTGATGATCAGAATAATTTCTATACCCAGCGTAATGCTTCTCAGTTGATTCCTCATCCCAACTTTATTTACTCAAATAATAATATTGCCAATGATATTGCTATTGTAATCATGGATTCCGATGCCCCTTCAGCCATTACCCCAATCCCTCCCCTTCCCCCTTCTCTGGAAATCGATTCCAGTGACGAGGGAAATCTGATGCTTACTTTTGTTGGGTTTGGACAAACTGAAAACGGCACTTCCGGTACCAAGCTCTATGTTGAAGACACTCTCAACAACGAATGTTCCAATTCCTCCGGATGTGATCTCGGATATACTCCTCCCTACTCACTTGCCGGAGGCACTATTGCTTATGATCAAAATCCCGGAGGTCCTTGCAGCGGCGACAGCGGTGGACCGGCTTTCATCTTTCGCAACGGAAGTGAATATGTTGCCGGTGTAACCTCCTATGGAGATCAAAATTGCACCCAATACGGCGTAAGTTCAAAAGTTGATTACTATTATTCCTGGATAAGCCAATATATCAGCGGAACAACCGCTGAAAACTGTACAAACGGCATCGATGATGACGGTGACGGTGATGTCGACTGCAATGATTCTGACTGCAGTTCTCATTCTTCCTGTCAAACCGGCGATGAAGCCTGTACTGCACCCGAAGTTATTTACTGCGATGATTCAATCAATGACACAACTGTTGGAGCACCTTCCTATTATGTAACCAATTCCTGTATCGATGAATTTACAGAAGACGGACCCGAAATTGCATACCAAATCAATGCTCCTGCCGGTTCCGAAGTAACCGTGGAATTGACTCCGGCTGCAGGCAGCGATCTTGATACTTACCTGCTGGAATCTTCCTGCGACACCGACAGTTGTGTCGACGGCAGTGCCAACGAAAATGATGCTGTTGAATCCTTCACTTATGATCACAACTCCGGAACTGATTATTTTGTTCTGGTGGAAACTTATTCCGGACCAGGCGACTTCAACCTTGAAGTAACTTGCACAGGTGGTACTGCTGAAATTTGCGACAATGGTGTTGATGACGACGGCGACGGTGATATTGACTGTGATGACTCCGATTGTTCATCCGATACCGCCTGCCAATCGGAAAATGAAATCTGCGACAATGGTGTTGATGACGACGGTGACGGTGATATTGACTGTGATGACTCCGATTGTTCATCCGATACCGCCTGCCAACCGGAAAATGAAATCTGCGACAATGGTGTTGATGACGACGGTGACGGTGCTGTTGATTGCGATGATGCCGACTGCAGTAATTTTGAAGGCTGCCAAAATACCTTCACCGAAATCTGTGACAATGGTGTTGACGACGACGGCGACGGCAATACCGACTGTGATGACGAGCAGTGTTCTACTTTTGCCGCCTGCCAACCGGAAGATGAAATCTGCGACAACGGAATCGACGACGACGGCGACGGTGCTTACGATTGTAGCGATCCTGACTGTTTTACCAATTCTGTTTGTACTGATACCAGCAGAGAGATCTGCGACAACGAAGTCGATGACGACGGCGATGGTGCTGTTGATTGCGATGATGCCGACTGTAACAGTTTCAGCAAATGCTCCAGCAACAGCGGTGGCAGCGACTCTGGATGTACTACCTCCGGAACAGGCACCAATGATACTTCTACCGGACTATCGTTCCTGATTGTTTTCATGCTTGGTCTGATTCTCTTAAACAGAAGAGTTTTCTGATTTATCCTTGTTCAACCAATTGCTTTTTTCAATTCAATTTAAATCTCTTTCATAATTTTACTTGCATTAATTCCATTCCTAAGTAAAAAACTCCCTGATGCTTGCTGTTCTTCCATGTGTTAGAGCAGACAAAATTGTCAATGGTAAAATCCTGATGAGGATTATTGGTTTTAGTGGCGATTTTTCTGAAGTGATTTAAAAGTGACCCGACAAAACAAACAACTAGAGAAAAAAAGCAATCTTCCCAAACTCACAGAATTAAAAAGAATTCTTAACGGTTATCCCCAACTGATCATCGATCTGGGAGTCGATCCCCCTGATTGGAAAATAATTCCCAGAGAACACAAGCTTCTCATTCGCAAACACTCGCGACGACTCAAAGACAGGGGAAACTATCTCAAGGAAAAACTGGATATAGTTCTCCTCAAAGACAATCCAACCGCCAATCTTGAATGGTTTCAACTAACCGGAGTTCTTGCCGTGCTGCTGCCTGAACTGCAAAACACTGTCGAACTTTCCGATGAAAATGAAAGAAGACACAAACATGTATGGGATCATACCAAAAAAGTTGTTGCTCAGGCCACCGGGGAAATTCTGGTCAGATATGCTGCCCTCTTCCACGATATAGGCAAGGTAAAAACCAGAAAATTTACCAAAGAAGGCAAGGTAACCTTCTATGGACATGATTTGGTGGGAGCTCGTCAATTTCGCAAAATCTCCAAAAGATTAAAACTGGATCCTGAATTTTCCAAAAAAATCACCACTATGATCCGTTATCACCTCAGACCCGGTCAATATGAAAGCTCCTGGACTGACAGTGCCGTACGTCGGCTTATCTCCGATGGCGGTGGAGAAAGCTTGGTTAAAGAGCTGTTGAAACTGGCTCGAGCCGACATTACCACCAAATACGATTACAAAAGAAAGAGGGCTATTGAACAAATAGATAAATTGGAGAACAGAATAGACAAAATTATTGAAATAGATTCCCGGCAACCTCTATTTCCCAAAGGACTCGGCAACGCCATCATGGAAAAATATGAACTCGATCCCGGTCCCATTGTCGGTCAACACATCAAGTGGCTGCATCGGGAAATCAATAAAGGAGTAATTGAAGCCGGCAAAGATTTTGAATATTACCTTGAACATATAGACAATTCATTTCCGCGACAATAAACAAAATGTCCATTTTTCCCCTGGAGCCTTTGAAAATTGGTAAAATTACCCTTGATCCTCCTTTGATTATGGCTCCTTTAGCCAATGTTTCCATACCTGCCACCAGAATTATGGCTGAGAAATTCGGAGCTCAACTCACTTTCACCGAGATGGTTCCTGCAGCCGGCGTCTTCCGTGGCATAGACAGAGCTATCCGTCTGATTGCTCCTTCCAGTAAAAATAAACCCTGGGGTGTACAGATTTTTGGCAATGATCCCCACGAAATTGAATTTACCGCCAATTACCTGGCTGGAATGAAAGTCGATCTCATTGATATCAATATGGGCTGTCCCATGCGGGATATTGTCCGCAACGGTTCCGGAGCCGCTATGATGAAAACACCCGAATTGGCGGCCAAACTGGTTGAAGCTGCTTGTATGGGAGTCAAAAACAAAATTCCCATTACAGCAAAAATTAGATCCGGATGGGATGAAAAATCTATCAATGCTCACGAAATGGCCTCGCTTCTGGAAAAAGCAGGTTGTAAAATGATTACTGTCCATGGTCGTACCAGATCTCAGATCTATTCGGGAAAAAGCGATCCCCATATCATAGCTAAAGTGGCAAAAACAGTTGATATACCGGTAATTGCCAACGGAGATATTTTTGACCCGGGTTCTGCTGAAAACATCCTCCAGATAACCAGAGCCAAAGGCATCATGATAGCTCGGGGTTCTTTTGGGAACCCGTGGATTTTCAGAGATTTGAAAAGTCTGCTCCAAGGAAAAACTCTGCCTCCTCCCCCTGAACCTCTGCAAAAACTGACTGTAATGAAAATTCATCTGAAAATGTTGAAAAAAGGCAACATCCATCCTAAACGCAAACTGACCGAAATAAAAAAACATCTGGCCTGGTTTTCAAAAAAACTTACAGGTTCCAATAAATTCAGAAAAAAAATTTTTGCAACAAGTGATCTTGAAAGCATTGAAAGAATGATCAAAAATTTTGAAAAGCAGTTTTCCTCTTCCTGATACAACTTACCGGAATTTTACCCCTTCAACAAAGTAACAACGGATCAAAAACTGGTAATTCAGGCACTTCGTTTTTTATTGTTGTCAGAAATTCAACCGGGGAAAAGCTGGTGCCCTTGGGAGCATGTGGATTCAGAGCCACAGCTTTCAGAGCCGGTTTAACAAGAAGTGCCAGGTATTCCAGGTTTTTCAACAGTTGTTCACTATTTAAAAAATTATGAGAAGGTGAATTGATAACAATTTTTTTCACTCCCTTCCCCCGTAACCTGTTAAAAACTTCAGGGGTAAGGGGACCTTTCCAGTAAAGTCGTAAAGGAAGATCATCAGCGGGCTCAAGTTCATTAAAAGCAAAGGAAAATTCGGGTTTATCCACCACAGGCAGGGTAAAAAGTTCTTTTTGAGCCCTGCTCCAGAGTGTTGCCTGGTCGATATTTTCAAATCTCTGAGCTCCAACACAGAGGATGAGTTCACAATTTTCCCCATTTAAAGCTGCCCACCTGTCCAGAGCTCCATCAACCAGAATTTTTTTTCCAGTTGACAATTTCCGAGCGGCCTTGATCAAATTCCACAGGATTTGTGCTGAACCGGGACCTTTCAATTCCACTTCACCCGAACTGAGACATCTCCATATTCCCAATCTGCTTCCATCTCCGGGAACCCTGGCTGCAGTAGGCAGCAGCAGATTGGACACAGTATCCCGACAACCCTCTTCATCAGTAATAAAAAGATCACCTGGAAAAACTGAAATCGGAGGTTTGGGATTATCAAAAAAAAGATCTTTTTCCTCCCCGTCTCTTCCAATGGTCATAAGGGTAACAGCCTCATGTCGACAATAATAAAAATGGTGAATAAATTCCAATGAAGTAGTTTTGCCACTATTTTTACCAGACCCGGCAAAAAACAACGGCAGAGAAGAATCAAGCTTGCTTCTGCTAAAATTTTTATCTATTTTTTGATTGCAATTCTTAAAATCAAACAACAATGTTGACTCTCCTCAAAAAGATTGCGCCTGGGGATGGATACTGTTATTATTTCAGAATTGAAACTGAACAATAGAACCATATGGATATCTCAATGAAATTTATTATTTTAAATTTGTTTCTTTTGCAAATTTTTTATGGCGGTTGTCAGCAAAAAAAATGCAAAACCATCAAACCTGATAAACTGGTCAGGGAAATTCATGCTGAAAAACCAGAAAACCGCCTGAACATCTATGTTCTGCCCAATTTTATTCTAATAAACACCATTCCAGTGGGCAAAATAAAAGAAGGAAAACTGACCGACCATTCCGATTCTCTAGTCTACCAGCCACTTCTTGAAGCAATTTATGATCAATTCAAAATAAGGGGAGATGACCCCTACTTTTATATTTATATTTATGTACACGAGAAATTACCAAAATCACTGATCCAACTTATCCAGAAAACAGCAGTTAAAACAAATCTGGCTCCTGTTATCCTGATACCATACGATTTTACCAAAAATTCCTGTGACCCCAAACAACAAAAAGAACAAAAAACTCCCCAAATCAAGAAACATCAGGATACTATCCTCATAAGACAAGAAAAATCACGAATTTTAGTTGGTGGTAAAGAAGTAATTAAACTTGAAAACAATAGAATTCCCGATAAATATCTTGATAAGAACGGAATGGTAATTATCCCTCTTCTCAAAAAAATCTCTGCCCGCATGAAAAAGATCAATAAAAATAAAACTCCCGTTCTTCATATTACCTTTGATGCCAAGACAGATGTTACCAAATATATTTTGATTACTGCCGGCAAAGCGGGCATTTATAAATTTAAAACCATTAGAGTTCTGCCTTGAAGCTCAATTAAAAACACTGAACATTTGCGATGAAATTACTTATTAACACCTTGTTTCTATTAGTATTATGGTCATCTTTGACAGCCTGTAATGAAATTGATGGCGGTGCTGTCGAAATTGCCTGGGTTATCAGAGGGTCGGACAATCAAGGCTACAGTTGCGAAGATGAAAAACTCGCCCCCTTTGTCATCAACAAGATAAAACTGATAATCAAAGGCACCGAAGGCGAATACGATGGAGTAGACATCTGCGAATCAGGTTTGGTCAAAAATTGCGTTTTCGAATGTGATTCCACTTTCGGGGGCAGCACTTTTCGTGGTGTCACCAGTTTCTCAGTACCTTCAGGAACCTATCATATCGGCATTCAGCCCCTGGATTCCAAAGGCAATCCAATTTCCAAGGTTCAAGTAGAAACCCCCTCCCTTCTGCGTAAAACCATTGACAGGGAAACAATAACTTTCATGGGAGTATGGCAAATGGTTATCAACCTGAATAACATTTAGCCTGTTTTTTGAATTTCTTTTCAAATTAACTAGTTCCCATCCCAAAAATGGATGTCATCGTCTGGTGACGGAAATTGAATTAATCTGCTTTGTCATAACTGCTTGAAATAGTGGCAACTATGACTGCGAAGTTATTCCGCGCATCTCAATCCAATTTCTTCACCAGCCAAAAACACCACTTCTGGGATGGGAACTAACTATCTTTTATTTGCCCACAAATACCCTGTCTAATCAACTTCTTATCTATTTTTTTTATTTTTTAGAAAAAATAAAAAACATTTTTTTGAAAAAAAAGTAAATTTTTTTGAAAAAAATTCGAAAATACAAGTGCATTAAAAAACCAAAAGGAAGGTCATCGTCTGAATGCGGAAATTAAATTAATCAGTTTTGTCATGACTTCTTGAAATAATGGCAACTATGTCTGCGAAGTTATTCCGCGTATCTGAGGCAAACTTCTCATCCAGTCAATAACCCCCATTCTGGGATGGGAACTAATTTGAGGTTGATAACAAAATGAAAATTAAAAATGTTAAAATCACAACTCCGGAATTAAAAAAAACTAATCATGATTTGAATTGGAAAAGGTTCAAAGCCGAAAAGAAAAAGAGTTGCAAATTTGGCCCCCTGCATTCTAATAAAATTGACAAACAAATAATAAACCCGGAAAAGAAAGTAAATTTTACCAACATGATGACCGGGGTTTTAAAAGATGAAAACAAGATTGAACAGTGGATAGAAAAACTGAAAAGGGGTTATGTCCCTGAAACATCGGAAATAGTGGAGATGCAAACTCTAGTCTATGAAAACACAAAAAAACTGCAGTTGATGTCAAAGTTGATTGAAACCTTGCAATCAACCCTGAAACGGCTAAAACAAACACAAATTTAAATTAATGGTGAGTTTTTTTTAATTCTTCAATCTTCTCAGTGCGTGCCAGGATTTCAGATACAGATTCTGCAGATCCCTCTTTTTCAGCCAGCAGTTCCAGCAATTTTTCCAGGATTTTGCTGTCATCTGGTTTTACTGATTGCTCAGCATTGTTAAACTTTTCCAGAATTTCAAAACCTTTATTTTGATTATTTTTGTTCTTTTGGCTCATTTCAATTATGACTTTACCATAAATTCATTATGAACAATAATAATTTGAGTTGCAATCTAATTTTACCGGAGCAACCAACAATGGAATCCAATAATTTAAAACAATTGCTCAAACCTTTGCAAATGAGATATTATCTTGTTTATGCCAGTTTGATTTCCACTATCCCGGTTTATATCGGAATATCCTGGGCAATCAAAACCAGGCTCAAAAGTGCAAATTAT
>JAWLEA010000221.1:0-3371 GCA_041686345.1 Polyangia bacterium
CAAAGTTATAACATTTTGAGCAGAAAGTAAATTCACGTTCTGTCATGTAAAATTGTGAATAAGATACAATTTTGTATTTTTAAATTCCAGTTTTTGACCGGGAATTTTCCGGGGAAATTCAGGTGCTTTAATTCCATTGTAAAATAGCTTATCTCCAATAAATATTCTCGCTTCATCCCATAAGTCCAATTCAATAAATTGGTTGGTTGTTATTGCTCCCCCTTCGATAATAATGGAAAGTATTTCAATTTGATAGAGATAATCAAGAATTTGTTTGAGAAGGTTAGAAGAAAAATTAAGGCGAACAAATTCTACTGAATAATCTGCATACTTATCGATCCTCGACTGTTTTACCTCTTTATCAACAAAAATGATGGTTCTGCCCTCATCGTGGATAAGTTTATAACTGCTGTTCAATTCAAAATCCTTATCTATGAGGAATCTCAACGGATCTTTTCCTGACCATTCCCTCACGTTAAGCGAAGGATCATCTTTCATAGCTGTCTTTGATCCAACAAGTATCGCCTGCTCACTGGTTCGCCACTTATGCACCAATCTTTTGGAAACCTGGTTGGTAATCCAGCTGGGCTGGATAGGATCCTCCGGACTGCGAACTTTGTCAATAAAACCATCGAGGGTTTGCGCCCACTTTAATATGATATAGGGTCTTTTTTTTTCATGAAACGTAAAGAAACGTCGGTTAAGATACCTGCATTCTTCCTCAAGCATACCTACCTTAACATTGCATCCACCACTTTTCAGAATTTCAACTCCCTTTCCCGAAACTTTATTGGAAGAATCTAAGGTACCAATGACAACCCTGGGGATTTGCTCTTTCACAATACGACTAGAGCAGGGTGGTGTATTTCCGTAATGGGAACAAGGCTCAAGGTTAACATACAACGTAGCTTCTTTTAGCAATGCTTTGTCTCTGACAGATTCAATGGCATGAACCTCAGCATGAGCTTCGCCATATCTTACGTGATATCCTTCCCCGATAATTTTCCCCTGATGCACAATAACACTCCCAACCATCGGGTTTGGGTAAGTGTTTCCAGCTGCAAGTTTTGCAATTTCAATGCAGCGTCTCATATATTTTTCTTCCTGCAGTGTGCTTTTCATCAGTCAATTTTTTAAATTTACTTCATGCAAAAAATGTCAATCCGAGAACTCAACCATTTTATCAGGGAATCGTTGCAGGAAATATATCCTGAACGAGAAATAAATAGTCTGATCCACCTGATCTACGAAAAAAAAGTAAATTTAAAAAAAACAGATTTACTTTTAAATGAAGATCAGCTATTAGATCAAAAAAGTACAAAGAATATCGTTGAGATCATACATCAACTTAAAAAAAATATACCCATCCAGTATATTCTTGGTGAAACCACCTTTTATGATCTTGAACTTAACATAAATCCCTCTGTACTCATTCCAAGGCAGGAAACAGAAGAGCTGGTTGACTGGATTATTGAAAACCACAGCAATACAACACCCACAATCCTCGATATCGGCACTGGAAGTGGATGCATTGCGGTAGCCCTGGCAAAAAACCTGCCCGGTTCGGAAGTAGATGCACTCGATGTAGACAAACAAACACTGAAAACAGCAACAAGGAATGCACGGAAGAATAAAACCCACATAAACCCTGTGCATTGTGATATACTGAAAGAAAACCCGGTACTTCAACATTATCACATCATAGTAAGCAACCCACCTTACGTTCTGAACTCAGAAAAAAAGTTTATCAACAACAACGTTCTTGAACATGAACCAGAAAAAGCCTTATTTGTGGATGATTCAAAAGCACTTGTGTTCTATGAAAGGATTGCAGGCCTGGCTTGGGAGCATCTGTATACCGGTGGTAATTTATATTTTGAAATTAACGAACAAAAAGGTGAAGAAGTTAAAACCTTGCTCAAAAATACAGGCTACACAAATATTGAACTTAAGAAAGACATCAACGGCAAAGACCGGATGATAAAAGCCACAAAACCATGAACAAAGAAGACTTTGAAGCAGCATTAAATCGTGCAAGGAACTTATGCGCCAAAAGTGAAAAATGTGCTGATGATCTGTACAAGAAAAACAAAAGCTGGAAAATCCCTTATCCAGAACTGGAGAATATAATTATCAAGTTAAAGGAAGAGGGCTTTATCGATCACCAACGATATGCCGCTGCATTCGTAAATGATAAGCTCAAATTTAATCACTGGGGCAGGAAAAAAATCCAGTATACATTAAAAGCAAAATCCATTGAAGACGAAATTATTGAAAATGAAATCTCAAACATTGATGAGGATACCTATAACCAAATACTGGAAGAAGAACTTTTAAAAAAACAAAAAAAACTAGCAAACCAAGATAAAACAACGCAAAAACAAAAAATAATTCAATATTTAACACAAAAGGGGTTTGAATATGGCAAGGTTTTTGAATTTATTGAAAATAAATTTAAACTGTATTAAGCAATTAATTGCATATTTTATACAATCACATTAATATAATATTTACTTTTACGATAGAATCAAAAACAATCAAGGCTATGAAAATCTATAATTCCCTATCTGGAATATTCTTCGGATTATTGCTCATCTTATACTCCTGCTCCTCGCTGAATGTATCGGCTGGAAGCAAGAAAAAACCGGATTGGGTAAAGCAGCGCCCCGTAAGCAACGAACACTACATTGGTATTGGAATGGCTAACACATATTCCGACAATTACATTAAAGTGGCAAAAAACAATGCTCTCACGGATATGGTTTCCGAGATATCTGTAAAATTATCCGGCAATTCTATTTTAAAGCAATTTGAAGATAAAGAGGGGTTCAGAGAAGAATTTGAATCCACTACAAAAATGAATATCAAAGATGAACTGGAAGGCTATGAGCTGATTGACTCCTGGGAGGGAGACGACACATACTGGGTCTACTACCAGCTATCAAAAGAAAAATACAAAAGATTAAAACGCGAAAAACTCAACAAAGCGAAGGATCTGGCCAAGGATTTTTACGAAAAAGCCCGGTCTGCAGAAAATTCTGCTGATATACATAATGCCCTGAACTATTATGTAAAAGCATTTGATGCTGTTAAACCTCACCTGGATGAAGATCTTTCCATATTCACACTGGAAGGCCGAATTGACCTGGGAAATGGAATCTACCAAAATATACAGGAGATTTTTAGTTCTCTTGAATTTGATCCGGATCAACCAGAATTTCATCTGAAAGCATTATCTTCCAATAATCCGCCAGTTACAGCCATCGTTACTTATAACAAGCAAGGCACGATACAACCTGTTGCCAACCTGCCTGTAGTCTTTTCTTTCCCCGAATTACAAATCAATGAATCAGAAATAGTTTCCAGCAATT
>JAWLEA010000084.1:0-14636 GCA_041686345.1 Polyangia bacterium
TCTTAGACATCATGATCCTTTCTGCTGAACCTAATGTCCAGCTTTTATCTTGGATCATATTTGGATCATCATGTCAATTCCTTTCTTGCGATCACCCTGCCCGATCCGGCTTGTGATAAAATGCCGGTAGCAGCAGCAAATTTTGAAAAAATAACAATCAAGGTGATAATAATTGTAATGATATTTTTATTGCACAATCCGGCTGAATTTTTAGTAAATTCTTATTTGAATTAATTCAGTTTCTTTTTTGAAAAGTGATGGTGTCAATGATTCTTGATCAGAATTGGAGGATTTTTTCTCACCGATAAAGTGGGCAGGATTGATCAAAAATTGGATCTTTGGGGTTTGCTTGCAGCTTATAATATAGCTTTTTGAAACGTAGGTGTAAAAAAGGTTGTATTTGTTTTCGCAACTTGCAATTACCTTCTGCAGGGTAGAGTTGGTGCTCAAACCTTGTCTGGTCTGGAATCTCGGTGAATAGATTCTGATTTCACCTATGGTATTGTTATCAGTTCTGGGTATAACTTCAAACAATAATTTATCATCTTGATAATAAATATATTTTTTGTATTTATCTCCTTCGGCCTGATAAACTTTTTCTTTTTTTTGAATGGATACAGGAACCTTGCTGAGGGGATCTCCTATTTTGAGGATTCCAATTGAATTACTGGTTATAGTTCCCAACGACTTCTTTGTTTCAGATGATTTTACTGATGATTCTGATTTTTGTTGTTTGTGGTCCGACTTGGATTCAACATCAGGAAGCTTGGGATCCGGGGAGGATTCACCTGCCGGTTTGGATTTGGAACAGGCTGAAAAAAACAGAAACAGTGATAAACAAACAGCAAGATATTTCATGAAAATCTCCATTTTTATAATATTGGGATAAACGTAAAGGCAATTTATTTGAAAACAGTTTTAAAAATCAGGTTTACTAACTTGGGATACTGGATAGTAAGTAGATTTGATTTTTACTTTACCCTTTGGATTTTTAAAGAGAAGTCTGTTTTGGGAAGGCTTCTTTTTGAAACCGATCCAATAAACCAATTTTTTAACCTGTTTTCTATTGTTTTTGATCAGAACTCTGGTTTTTTGGTTTTTAAATGTAGAATTGAGCAAACTCCAATTCAGAGAATGAATATGGTAGGGACACCATTTGACACCTTTGCAGGAATAAGGGTTTCCCAGTTGAACCATTTTTCTCGTATTGCCTCTGCCAAAACTTTTAGCCAGTACGATACCGGGTTGGGCAGGTAATTTCATGCCAAAACTGGCATTTTGGGCCAAGGATGTATTAACTACTATTTTGTAAACATGCCTGTATTTGAGCAAACCTGAACGACTTGGTTCAACCCCGGTTTGTCTGAGTTTTTTGCTCAGCAAACTCCGGGTGGCTTTGACTAATCGAGGAACTATCTTTCTGATCTTTCTACCTCCCCGCAAACCTGAACGACGATCTGACCGTTTTTTGGTTGATTCCTCAGGATCTTTGGGAGGAAATTTGGGTTTTCTATTGTGAAAACGAACTGCTGTACGGGGAACAACAGCTTTTATTTTTAATTTACCTTTGTATTTATATTTAAATTGTTTTACCGATTTCATGAAACCAAGCCAGATTATGGCTTTACCAGCTTTTTCTTTTTCAGGAAAAGATCTGAGTTTAAATTTTCTGGCTTTGATCATTCCGGAAAGATTATACCAGCGCTCACCATCTAATTTGTAGGGACATCCCTCAAGTGAACTGCCTCTACATTCAAATCCCATGGTGGTTAATTCTTCACCACGACGATCGGTCCAGGCATATACAAAAATTTTCTGAGGTCTGGCAGGAAATTTGGCTTGAAAAGTGCCGTAGTCCTGACTATCCAAGTCGGAAATACTAATTCTCATCCAATAATATTCCTTGTTTCGTTTATTGACTAGTCTTTGCAAATAGTCTTTTTTGAACCAACCCTTTAAATTGCCAAAAGATTTGGCGTTTATTGATTTAAAACCAGGTTCTGATTTTTTGGTTTGAACCGGGGAAAATTCCCGAGTTTCATCTTTTTCGTCGCTGGTTACAACTTCTTTGGGCTTGGATTTGCTGTTTTTATCATGATTTTTTTCTGGTTCAGTTTCTACATCTTTTTCTGGTTTTTCGGTACTTTTTTTCGACTTGTTTTCAATTGGATTTTTTAAATCCTCAGGATTAGGCGGCAGTTCCGGTTTTTTATCGGGAAGTACCTGATACATTTGAGCACTGATGTGATCCAGTCCAAATTGTTTTTGATTGAACTGAAGATAATAGGTTGGAGGTAAATCAGTGTCAGAACCCAACCAAATTACTGTTTTTGCTTTATATTTGGTTCGAGATCGACTGACCAGCAGAACCCTCTTATTTTTGAAAACGTCGGTAACATCGATGCTTCCAACCTTGGCAATTCCGGCCTTGGGACAAAAATGATGCTTTTTGTCCCCGTCCCATTTGCAGTTGTTATAACCGGATAGAGTTACGGCACTTCTTTTGCGCAAATTACTTTTGGCCGAAGCATAAGCCCGGGCAGGCTGTTTTTTGAGAAAGAACACACTCTCACTGAGTTTGTTGGGACCTCCACCGCCTAAAATAACCAAGCGCAGCACAAATTTACTCTTAAGCAGCTTTTTATAATCGTTGCCCAAATCTTTTTTTATCTTTTTACCCAAATCAGATTTTTCCATCTTTTCAGGGGTGGTTTTCAATTGTTTCCATTTGTTGGCTGAAACTGTTTGAGTGAATAGTCCAACAATAATAAGAGGTAAAAATATAGAAAGTTTTTTCATGACTAATTCTCCATCTATTTTTTCTGAATATTCAGTTGTCTGCTGGCTGTTTGTCTTCCCATCTTATAACAAAACCAAAGTCTTGAAAATTGTAACATGTATTTGAAATAATCCCAGTTACAAAATTATCGGTCGTTGGAACTCTCCTCAGAATTCTCATTTTCTTTAAAAGGAACATTTTTTTGAGGAGGTTTATATTTTGGTTTTACGCTTTTTTTGTAGACAAATTCCGGAGTATCATCAAGATACTTACCGGTTTTATATGACCTGAGGGGCAGTTCTCGCTGAGGATAGTACCTGGCTGCATCATACATGAATCTACCCAATAAAACTGCCGTGGTCATATGGGCAGCATCGTCATAGCCCAATTGTCGTTCATATTTTTCATCTCCCATCCAGGCAGTTACCGACCAGTGGGCAGAATAACCGCTGAACCAGGTATCCATGGTTTTAGAAGCTGTTCCGGTTTTGCCGGCTAATTTGAGACCGGTCTTTCTGATGGCTCCATTATGTCCCCGGGTAACAACTTGCCGAAGCAACTTTGAAGTCTTCCAGGCAGTTTTTGCAGAAATTGCCTGTGGAGGAGGTTTTTCCAACCGGTGAATCATGCGCTGGATCCTGTCAAAAGTATTGAGAGCAGGATCCTGAGGATGGCTGTTATCCACAACCACCTCACCGGAAGAATTCAAGATTCTCTTAACAGCAACGGGTTTGATCAACTTGCCATTATTGGCAAAAATCGAAAAGCCGGTTGTCAACTCATCAATCTTTACACAACTTGCACCCAGGGCTAATCCTTTGTCAGGAATGATTTTAGTAGTAAATCCGAATCTCTTGATCCATTTTGCCACTCTTCTGGCACCAAGAGCTTGGAAAATTGTAACTGATGGAATATTTCGAGACCAAATCAGTGCCCTTTGCAGAGTAATTTTGTGTTTTTTGATTTTCTGTACCATTTTCTCATCAAATTGAGTTTCATATTGATAATTTCTCAACCTCCATCTTTGTCCGGTGGCCGGATCAATAATGGAGTAGGGAATATCGGAAAACTTCTTTTTGATTGACCAACCCTTGTCAAGTGCAAGACTGTAATAAAAAGGCTTATAAGTTGAACCAGGCTGCCGGCAAGCCTGTACCGCCCGATTATAACTGCTCAGATCAAAATCTGTCCCTCCAACCATGGCAACTATATAACCTGAATCATTATCCCTGGCATAGATTGAACTTTGTACTCTGGGGATCTGTTCAAGTTTGCAGGTATAACTTTTATCTTGTGAATTCTTTTTGACGGTGCGAAAAAAAACTACATCACCTTTTGATAAAGCCCGACGGGCATCCGCCAATTTCTTATCATTAACTCCGGTGTTTTTATCGAAATGAGTGGCCCAATCCAGATGGCGCAAAGGAATAATACAGTGATATCCACCCGCTCTGACCTCGGCTTCTCGGGAACTGACACTGGTGACAACTCCCAAGTAATCGGTCTCAGACAACAATCCTTTTTCTCCATATAAATCTTTTGTTTTTTTTATAAATTCTATTACTTCTTTATTTTCCAATTTTTTCTCTGGGCCTCTCCATCCCTGGCGTTTATCCTGCCATCTAGCCATCTCTTCGACATTTTTTCTGGCCTGATACTGCACATAGGGGCGAACTGTTGTCTGTACCCGATAACCACCTTTCTTAAAGGCTTCCCGCCCTATCTCATTTATAAGTTTGCGTCTGACATGTTCCGTAAAATAAGGAGTTCTTTCGTTATAATAATCCTTGCCGGAAACTACTTTCAAAGGTGCATTATTGGCCTTTTCCATGGCATCTTTGCTTATATAACCTCTCTGATACATGGATCGCAATACTGTTTCCCTTCTTTTGACGGCTTTTTGTTTATTATGATAGGGAGAATATCTGCTTGGAGCTTGGGCCAAACCCGCCAACAAAGCCATTTGTCCCAAATCAAGATCTTGAAGGTTGGAATCATAATATTTTCTGGCAGCGGCTTTCACTCCATAAGCTCCTCTGCCTAGATAAATAAGATTCAAGTAAAGCTCCAGTATTTCCCGTTTGGAAAGGTTGCGTTCAAAACGGAGCGCCAAAATCACCTCTCTTATTTTGCGGTCAAAAGTTCGTTCTCCTCCCATATAAAATTTGGCAACCTGCTGGGTTATGGTACTTCCTCCCTGTTTTATCATTCCGGCCTTCATATTGATTATTACAGCTCGGATCAAGCCGACCAGATCCAACGCTCCATGTTCAAAATATCTGGCATCTTCGGTAGCAATAAAGGCTTTTTGCAATTGTTTGGGGATTCTTTTGAGACTTTCCCACTCCCGCTCCATTCCACTTACTTCTGCCAATATTGTTCCATCAGCAGCAAATATCTGAGTGGAAATTGAAGCACTGTTCTTCAAAGAATCAAAATCGGGATTTTTGGTAACATCCCTGGCATAAAAGCCAAAGATGAAAGCTCCGGCCAGTCCGGCCAGAATAACAATCATCAAAAAAATAAAGAAATAGTAGGATAAAGCACTTTTAATAAAACCGCTTTTCCTCTTATTGATTACAACCATTTTTCACTTTTTAAATAACGGAGAACAAAATAAGTATAAAATAGAAAATTTATTTCATTTTCCAGTTTTAACATCTTTTTTGGATTTTTTATCCGTTGGCTTGGAAAGTCCGTAATGCTCTTGTAATTTATCATAGATTTCCCTGAAAAGTTCAGGATTTTCCTTAAGCATCTCCCTGACATTATCACGACCTTGACCCAGTCTTTCTTCTCCATAAGAATACCAAGCTCCGCTTTTTTCAACGATATCTGCCTCGGATGCCAGATCCAGTACATCTCCTTCCATGCTGATTCCTTCACCGTAAATAATATCAAATTCAGCCTGCCTGAAAGGAGGGGCAATTTTATTTTTTACCACCTTGACTCTGGTTCTGTTACCTACTTTGTCGTTACCTTTTTTGATAGTGCCAATACGCCGGATATCAAGACGAACTGAAGAATAAAACTTCAGTGCTCTGCCCCCGGTAGTGGTTTCGGGACTTCCAAACATGACTCCGATTTTCATCCTGATCTGGTTGATAAAAACAACCAGGCAGTGGGAACGGGAAATACTCGCAGTTAATTTACGCATGGCATGACTCATCAATCTAGCCTGAAGACCTACATGGCTGTCGCCCATTTCTCCCTCAAGTTCAACTTTTGGAGTAAGAGCTGCTACTGAATCGATTACAACTAGAGAAACTTCTCCACTGCTGACCAGAGTATCTGTAATTTCCAGAGCTTGCTCTCCACAATCAGGTTGAGACACTAGCAGATTATCTGTATCAACTCCCAGATTTTTTGCATAATTGACATCGAGAGCATGCTCCGCATCAACGAACACTGCAACTCCGCCCTGTTTTTGCATATTTGCTACAATATGCAACGCAAGGGTGGTTTTGCCTGAGGATTCCGGCCCGTAAATTTCCACAACTCTGCCTCTGGGCAATCCCCCTATTCCCAAAGCGAGATCTAATGAAAAAGAACCTGTGGGTACGACTGGAATATCATCTTTTATTTCCTGATCGCCCAATCTCATGATTGAACCTTTGCCGAATTGTCTGTGGATGGTTTTAAGGGTTGAATCCAATGAACCTTTGGTTTTTTTGCTCTTTTTTGATCTTGCCATCAATTATCTCCTGATCTGGTCAGAATTTATAAAACCGCATTTTAGATCTGCGGTAATCATTTACTGACTTTTGTTTTATGGTTTCTTCTTCATTTTTTTATTAGATTTTCCTTCCGATAATGGGCGCTCTTTGGTCTGATGCTTTTCATCAGTATTTCTATCCACTAACAGATTACCCTTGCGCCTGATCTCATCGAGTTGTTTTTCGACAGTTGAGGGTACTATATCGGTCTTAGCCGTCACCTCCCTGATTATTTCATCTTTTTTTATTTCTGCGGGTAGTTTGTCCGGTAACAGTAAATTCTTGTCCAATCTGGAAAATTTATCTTTTTTATCAGTTGGAAAGGTTTTTAGAATATCAAAAGTATCTGAATTCTTTCCACTCCAACTGGAAAGAACAAGTCTTTCCAGCTTGATTCTGGTAATATCTGATTTTTCGTTGAATTTTTCAATCTGGGTTATGAAGGGAGGAAGTTCCTGATTGATTCTGCCCAAGGTTATATGAGGTATGGAAAAATTGCCGGAAGTAAAAAAACCTGATTCCAGTAAATTATTATCTAAATCTTCTATTGCAGAATTGAATTCATCTGCAAATTCCTTGAATCCCATAGAGAGAACCCGGGGAGCACCCTGATTATTATAAAAAACACTTATTCCGCTGGAACTAACTGTTTGTATCTGAAAACGGCCGGCAAGTTTAATAAAATAATCTTCCAGAAAATCAAGACTCTGTTTGGGAACTCTGCCTAAATATCTGATGACAAAAGCCAAATTGTGAGGTTCTATCCAGTCGATCTTATCTCGAATTTCATCGGTACAGTTGTCATAAAGTTTTTTCTGAAATTTAGTAAGATGAAAAATGGTGTTTCTGGAAAGAAAAAAATGAAGAAAAACATTTTCTTCCATTTCAAAAGGAAAATCTTTTTCGACTGTTTCGGTGTTTTTATTTGGTTCTTTAGACATTTCCTGGTTCGCTTTCATTATCCAGATGGAAATTGATCCTGCAGGGGGTATTTAAAAATCAATAGATCTCATTTCAACCGGATCCGTTTCTTCTTTATTAACCATTTTCAATAGATTTTCCAGCATTTTCAACACAATCTGATTTTGTATTTCCAAACGACTGCCATTGAGTTGATATTGTTGAAACAACAATTGTTCTTCCGTGGAAATAGCAATAAATATCTTGCCTACTTCACTGCCTCCGGGACCAGCATAACCTGTTATAGAAGATGAAATATCACAATCAAGCAATTTTTTGGTTTTTAATGCCATCATCAGAGCTGTTTCAGAACTTACAGCTCCATATTTATGGAGAAAGTCAGAATTAATTCCCAAAATATTTTCTTTGGCCTGATTGGAATAAACCACCAGAGAACCTTTGAAAATTGATGATATAGAAGGAACAGCGGTAAAGGCTGCAGCCAATCTGCCACCTGAGCAGGATTCAGAAAATCCAAAACTACGACCTTGGGCTGATTTTAGAATTTTATTAACCAGTTCAACGGCTTTGAACATTGATTTACACCCCTTGCAAGAACTGATATCAGAAAAGGAAAAATTATTCTTCGAATTTGAGGATTACACAGGTGATATTGTCAGTACCGCCATTTTCATTGGCCTGGTTGATAAGATTGGAAATAAGTTTTTCAAGATTATCTTCCTCTTTGATCAATTTGGCCATTTCTTCATCAGTAAGCATACCGGAAAGACCGTCGGAACAAAGAAGATAACAATCACCAGGTTCAATCTTGATTTTGTTGATATCGACTTTGACCTTTTCCCTCATTCCCAAAGCTCGGGTAATAACATTTTTGTGGGGAAAATTCTGGACGTCTTCATCGGTTAAATCGGATTTAGCCTGTTTGTATTCTTCAAGAAGGGAGTGATCGATTGTAATCTGCTCAAATTTTCCTTTTCTCATGCGGTATCCACGTGAATCGCCAACATGAGCCACCAGAAGATGATCTCCCAGAACCTGCACGGATACAATAGTTGTACCCATTCCTTTATATTTTGCTTCGGTAGCCTGACTCTGAAAAATTTTGAAATTTGCCAGTTTGATCCCAACAACAAATCTGTTTTGAGCATAACTCAGATCAGCATCCATCTTGTAGGGCCAGGTGGCATCTTTGTCCTTTTTGGTGTATTTGAAAAACTCGGTTAGACTTTCAGCAGCCATTTTACTGGCTACCTCCCCGGAAGAGTGACCACCCATACCATCACAGACTATAAAAAGCTGCTCTTCTTCAAGCAGACTGAAATAGTCTTCATTATGGTTTCGTTTCATTCCTACATCAGTTTTTGCCACATATCTTATTCTCATCAAATATCTCCGAGAACCATATTAAGTAACTGTCCTTTAAAAGTCAATAAAACTTTAACCTAAAAAAATATATCCCATTCCAGAACGGGGGCACTTGAATAAGGCTGAAGCTAAATTGAAATGCGCCCGGTAACTTGGCATAATTAATTGATACTGTTTAGTTCCTGTCCCAAAAAAATAGAATATAACCTGAATAATTTCTCTACCATTATGACAGTAAAATCAATTCAAGACAATACTTTACCTGTAAAGTCAAAATTTTTATAATCCAACAATTGAGCCTTTACTATATCTCCAGGTTGAACTTTGCTTTCTGTTAAGTAGATATTACCATCAATTTCAGGGGCTTGCCCTTTATGGCGTCCAACATAGACAAAAGATTCAGCATCATATTCTTCCACCAGGATCTCTACGATTTTTCCTTTCATTTTTTCCATTTTCCTTCTGGTTATTTCTTTTTGCAATTGCATTATCTTTTGTGCCCGTTCAGTTACAACTTCTGGTGGCAATGAATTGTATCTTTCAGCCAAAGTACCCTCTTCAGATGAATATTCAAAAACTCCAAGGTGGGAGAACTCTGTTTCTTTAACAAACTCATAAAGTTTATTAAAATCTTCTTTGGTCTCTCCAGGATAACCTGTTAAAATAGTAGTTCTCAACCAGATCTGAGGTATTATTTCTTTGATCATGGCAAGTTTATTCCTGAGAGTTTTCTCTCCATAACCTCTTTTCATCTGGGCAAGTACCGAATCTGAAATGTGCTGAACTGGAAGATCGAGATAGGGAACTATTTTTCCCTCCTGAGCGATCAACTCCAAAAGTCGGCGGTTTACTCGATCAGGATAAAGATAAAGAAGACGAATCCAGGCGATTCCTTTCACCTTGACCAGTTTTTCCAACAGGGTATTCAGGTTATCCTTTTTCTCGAGATCATCTCCCCAGGCAGTTAAATCCTGAGCAATGAGATTGAGTTCTTTGACCCCGGCGCTGGCTAAGTCGCGTGCTTCCTTGAGAATTAAATCAGCGGTGTAACTCTTTTGCCTTCCCCGGATTGATGGAATTGCACAAAAAGCACACTGGCGATTACAACCTTCGGAAAGTTTTAAATAAGCTATTGCCGGATGAAGTGAAGGACGCCTGGGATGAAGCTTATCCGGAATCCAGGAGGTATTCGGATCTACATGGATTTTTTCTTCGCCCTGCAAAATCTCTACTATGTTTCCATAATGAGAAGTTCCAACAAAATAGTCCACTTCAGGAAGTTCCCGGGGAAGTTGTTTGGAATAACGCTGGGGAAGACAACCGGCAACCAGTAATTTTTGCTGCTTTTTAATCTTGATGAAATGCAATATCGTATCAATGGATTCTACCCTGGCTTCCTCAATAAAAGAACAAGTATTGATGATAATAAAATCAGCCTCCATCACTTGGTCAATCTGCTGATATCCAGCATCTTCAAGCAAAGAAACCATATATTCAGAATCAACTCTGGCTTTAGAGCAACCCAAAGAAACTATATGAAATTTTGGCATAAAACTACCTTTCTCAATACAAACGGTATAGCTCTGCAAATAAATTTGAGGAAGTGACTGAAATTGATTCAAACATAAAAAAACATAACCCAAATCAAAAGTATCAATCAAACTAATTCCCGTCCATAAAAGGAAGGTCAATGCCTGAATGCTGAATTTTACCTCATCTGCGAAGTTATTTCGCATCTGGGGCAAACTTCTCATTTATTCAAAAACCCCCATTCTGGGATGGAAACTAATTGAAAGAAAACAAAGCCAATTTGAACTGATTTGGCAGAACTTGAATTGACTAATCAGTTTCAGTCTGCAGATTGGAAGCTAACCATGAACTTGTTTTGAGCAAGAGTTTAAAAAGGTCAATGTGGCTGAGGGAATCATTTTCAAAACAATATTTTGCATAAACGAGCAAGGCGATAATTGCGATCTCTTTGCAGTTATAATAATCTTTTTTGTTTAATCCCAGTTTTTTCAAATCGAACCTGTAAATTAATTTATCTTCTGCAGAATCCCAAAAAGATGAAAACCAGGTTTTTGAACCGAATTCCAATTTGTCAACTTTATCCCATTGCTTGGCATATAAGCTCAGCAGAAAATTGCTGACTCGCTCGTTCAGCGGTTGCTGTTCACCACCCATGGACACAGTTGGCTGAAAATAGTTGAAAGGAAAAGAAGGCGGGACAGGGGATGAATCTGAAGTTTGAAATGTATATAATTGGTAATCGGGTTCGGTCTGGCAAGGATGGATAAATCTGTCAGGGTGAATTTTTTCTTCTTCAAACCAGGGATCAACTTGATGCTGATTCTGATAAAGTTCTCGATATTTTTGCTTGTCGTAAGCAATTTTCCCTGAATAAATCGGAGTTGTTTTGCCGTCGAAATACCTGGCAGTCAGTACAGTCAGTGAATCCATAAAAAACCATTATACCAGTTACTGCCCAACCTTCAAGAGGTTCGCAACAACTGAAAAATTTTCTCCAAACAAATTTCAGTCAATTTTTCAGGAGAATTGCGTCCATCCACTATAAAAGCCCGGGGAAAATATTTTGCCAGAAAATATTTGTATTTTTCTCTGATAATCTTTTGATATTCAACTTCTTCCAGAAAATCCCGATCTGTTCTTTCAGCCATTCTGGCTTGAGCTGACTCAATATCGATATCTATAAAAATAGTCAGGTGAGGAACCGGGACCCGGGAATTAAGGGTATAAACCCATTGCTCTTCTTCTTCAAGAGTCTGATAGGCTAAGGAACTCAAAAGATAACGATCGGAAAGAACTATTCTGCCCTTGCCAATTGCAGGTTTAATTTCGGATTTGTAATGAATAATTCTGTCAGTTGCAAAAAGCAATGCCAACACATCACTGCTGCTCAATTTACTTTTTTGTTTCAGCACCTTGCGGATATAGGCACCAACTTCACTATTGCTGGGCTCGCAGGTAGAAAGAGGATTATATCCAGCGGTTGACAATTCCGCAAGCAGGTTTCTAATCAGGGTGGTTGTCCCACTGCCGTCAATGCCTTCTATGGCTATAAACAAACCGCTACTTTGCCCTGTATTTTCAGATTGCTTTTTCATTTCAGGAAAAACCTCAAATCGATGCCTACAATTGTATTCTTGCCACCTTGCAACCCCTGACTCATGGATAATTCTACAGATGATTTTTTGGTTACATAACCAATTCCAAAAGCAAGATAAGCACGATCATAGCACTGACGATATCCACCTCCGGCACGCAGAGCCAAGCCTTTGGAGAAGAATAATTCGGCTCCACCTTTATACCAGGGTTCTTTACCTTCCATGACTACGTCAAATTCCATCAAAAATTGTTTTTTAAAAAGAGAAAGGGCTACGCCTCCGCCATAACTCCAGGGATGGTCGTCGTTGTGATCGGATATCAAATCATATGCAACAGCACCGATGGAAAGATATTCACCTATTTTAACTATCATTCCAATATCAAGTGAAATAAAAGAACGTTCTTCACTGCCCTCTCGATCAAATTTATAATAATACCCATTAAAACCCAAAGCGAACATCTTGCCTAGAAGCATTGAAACTGCAAGTCCGCCTTTCATAAATTTTTCGTCAAGTTTTTTGGAAGTTCCATCAACGTATATTTCAGGAGAAGCAAAAGTAGTAGTAAAATAAGAACCCGCTGCAATTTTGGGATTCAGATAGGAGTCTACCAGCGAAGTGGTACCGGTATGACCTTTGTCAAAAGATGAAAAACTGTAATAATTTTCCCATATGTAACTTCTGATCAAACTCATGGCTGCCGGATTTGCCACCAAAGCATCACTACCTGTTCCTGAAGCTATAACTCCGCCTCCCAAAGCCAGACCTCTGGCTCCGCCTGGGTGTTCCCAAGGTTCATAAGCTTTTACTTCCGAAATGATAAAAGTAAAAAACAACATAAAAACAAATGCTGCCAATTGATTATTATTTTTCATTTTTACCTGTCAGTCTTTCTTCAATAAACCGGGAAAGAACTTCTGTTTCTTCCTGTAAAATCTTTTTTGCTTTGGCGGTAATAACCTTTTCCGCAATTTTACCAAAAAATCTTACTTTGACATTAACAGCTCCGGTCATCACTCGCTCAACACCATTTTTCCCGGGAATCAATTCTATCTTTCCATAATTTTCAAACAGTTCCTTTACCTTGGAATGAGTAGGAATATTATTAAATTTCAAAGTGTTTTCTTTTTCATTCCAAGTTGAAATTTCAACCCACTCCATTGCCTCCGGGGGTATTTTTTTAGGTCCTATTTTTTTAATAATTGGTTTGGGAAGATACCTCACTTTTCTTTTAAATCCTTGAGTATTTTTTTTATGATCAAGAACTTCAATTTCTCTAACACTTTCCATATTTTGCTGGAGATAAGTGATCAAGTCCTGATGGAACATTGCTTTTTTCACTAATTCCAGCTCATAATTGAATTTATCAACAATTTTATATTTCATTTCAATCCTTTATATATTTCACAAATTTTACTGATATTTCTATTTTTAATTTTATGAGGCAGTTTTATATTTGTCAGTTCAGAATTAATCCAAGCTAAAACCTTGTATTTATCTTTTTTTTCCAAACCCTCCATTAAATTCAGACTGCAGGATTTTATTGTTCGTTGCCCTGCACAATAACCAGCCAAATAGTAAATTACAGGATAATAGATTTTGTCATCCTCAGTGTACTTTCCGGTAAAGGATTTGACAAATTTTCTCATATTTTTCCCAAGATTATGAAATCTGCTTATATTCTTAATGTATTTATATACAAACTTGTCTTTATCTTTAATTCTTTTGGTTAATTTCAGATATTTATCAACTTGGGCATAATTTGCTTTGAGAAAATTAATAATTGCCAGTGAGAAACGGGAATATCTTGCCGGAAGCGCTTGAGAACCAGTTCTGGCAATTATTTCAAGTTTTTTTTCCGCCTTTTCTTCCTTGTTATCGACAAGAAGAGCCAAGGCATAAAAATACAAAGCTTCTGACCAGAATTTGTATTTGGGAACAGGTCTCACAGCCGCCAAATAGTATTTAGCTCTTTTAAGATTTGATTTGACAGCTTCTTTAGCTTGCTCTTTGCTTTCTATTTTGCCATATATCTCCGGATTAAGTTTGGATAAATCAGCACCATTTTTCAATATCTTCTGGATGGCAAGGGCACGATTGTAATATATTTTACCAGCTCCGTGATATGCATTAACATTTGAAATATCGGCTCTTTTTTGCAAAGAAGCTCTGGATAAAAAACCACCTAAATTCTGATCATCATCGGCTGTTCCCTTGCCCTCAATCGGTAATATTTTTATTTTTTCGAGATCAGGTACAAAAGGGGGGGGGACTTTTTCAATTCTACAGGTTGTTTTTTTCTCTCTTTTCTTGGGAGATTTCTTTTCTATCCAAGCTTTGCGTTTTTCATGAACGATATTTTTTGCAGCAGCCATTTCCGGTTCAGAAGAAGGTTCATTTTCAAAATAAATAAAAATAAAAGCTGCCAGAGAAGATGCCAATAAAATACCTCCTCTGATTTTAAAATACTTTTTGTCGAAATTGATAAAATTCATATTCCTGCCTAAAATATTTTCCATCCAAAAAAAACATTTTTTGGATAACACCTTTAAAATATAAAGACGATAACAGTTTTATTACCAAAAAATCCTCTCCCATGCAAAATAATATAAAAACTAAAACCCAAAAAAACAAACCTAAAAACAAACCTGACCAGGTCAAATTCCCACCCTAAAATATCACCCCAAACCTTCCTGTAATTTTCCATTCCCACTGCAATCCCCAATACCA
>JAWLEA010000222.1:0-3314 GCA_041686345.1 Polyangia bacterium
TTTTGCAAAAAAAACCAAAAATAATTTTTCTGGCTCACTAGTTCCCATCCCAGAAGTGGTATTTTTGGCTGGTGAAGAAATTGGATTGAGATGCGCGGAGTAACTGCGCAGAAAGTTCTCGTTTCAGGATACTGGTTATTGGCTGTGGCTGAAGTTGGATTGAGATGCACGGAATAACTTCGCAGACATAGTAGACACTATTTCAAGAAGTTATGACAAAGCAGATCAATTCAATTTCCGAGCCACAGACTGTGACCATTTATTCTGAAACGAGAACTACAAGTTGCTACTATTTCAAGATGTTACGACAAAGCAGATCAATTCAATTTCCGTCGCCAGACGATGACATCCATTTTCGGAATGAAAACTACTTAACAATCAGTCTGTTTTGGGGGACTATTACAAACAACCTAAGTAAAAATCATAACCCCGTTAGGTGTTTTTTTTTAACCAAAGAGGTTAATCTTTGTCGTCGAGATCGACGTCGAGGTTTTTGAGGAAACTTGCGGCTATATCGGTCATGAAATCATCTACTGTTCCCGGTTCCGGTTGTAGTAAATCTTTGAGCTGGTTTAATTTTTCCTGGGGTGGGGATTCTTTTTCGGCTATATGGCCTTTGAGTTGTTTATCAATTATTGTGTAACTAAATTTGAGAAAAGGATCGAGATCATCAAAATTGATTTTTTCAAGGCATTTTTGGGCTTGTTTTCTATCTTTTAAATCTTCTAAAAATGTCTGGGCACAAACAATAAAATCTTCAGGGGTTCTGGCTTGCAAAATTGCTTTATCCATAGTTTTTCTGGCTTCTGAAGGATTGTCTCCAATTCTCATCCAGCAAGCTGCCAGATCGGTTAGAGTATTCACCCCTGTCTCAGTGGAAACTCTGTTCAAATAAGTAGCCACCAGCTCAGGGTCATTAAAAACATACCAGACATGACTGGCAAAGAACGTCCAGTTGTGAATTTCATCTTCCTCTCTGTTTTTTATAAATTTACTATAATATTTTTCAGCTACCTCAAGATTTTTTTCTTCTTTTAACATATACACTGCCAAACTATTATATTTGGCAGAAACACCCTTAGATTCAAAGGCTTGTTTGCGGTATTTCTGGAATTGGTTATCGCTGTTGAAGATGAGTTTCCAATATTTGGCTCCAGCAAGCAGATCTGAAACGTCTTCTGTCCTGGAACAGTAATTTTGCAATACCCGTTTTGCAACCCACGATTTAGAAAATACAAATTCCAAAATTGCCACATAAGTTAGAATGTTAAGCAGACTGCCGGGTTCTTCCAGATTGAGCAGGATCTGACAATAGTTTTCAATTTGTTCCGAGTTAAATGAGGAATAGTTGGCAAGCAGATAAACAGGATGGGGAAGAAATTTATGCTCCTTGAGTTCTTTTTCTTTTCTGGAATAAATGCGTTGTGCCATTTGGCTGGCAAATTCAATTTCACCAATATAGAGTAAAGCAGTGAAATTGGTAGAAACAACAGGAATTTCATTAAAATATTTCAAGATGCTGATTCCGCCCTTATCCAAAAGATAGAGAGGTGTGTTGCTATCTTTGAACAAGACAGAATACAAACCAATATCCATTTGAATTCCACCACTACCGCGATAATCGTTTAGTTGTTTCTTCCATTTTGTAATAAGTTCAGGATGCGCATTAAACCAGGAACGTTTATCAGACATTATTTACTCCATCAGGAAAATTTGACTTACTCACCAATAACCCCACTTCCGGGATGAGAACTATTAAGTTGCAAGGCATGGATTTGATAATTTTCGTCAAGAAGCAGAAGTATTTTTTGACTATCATCATAGGCAAGATTGATGATTTGTTTCTCCAACGATAATTCTAAAATAATTTCTTTTTGCTCAAGATCATAAATTTTCAGTTTTTTATCGCCATGAGGAAAAAATCTTGGACTATCTACAAAGAAAATGTATTTCCCCTTTTCATCCACTGTAATTGCATAGTTGCCATTGTTTTCAATTTCATTTATGGGAGTTATTTTAAAAGTCTTATCTTCTTTCAATTTTAAAATAAACATTGGCGGATAACAACTTCCGGAAATAAGAAAATTTCCTTTTTTGTTGAGATAAAGTATTTTGCGATAACTGTGGTTTTTGAATTTTTGAAAGTAAACATTATCAAAATTGTCTCGATCTAACAGGGTAATTCCATCGCTACCCATATAAGAGAGATAGTGCTTGCCTAAAACAACGGGAAAACCATATCTGTATATATTTTTCAGGTGCAATTTTGCAAATAAATACTCTTCATAATTTATTTGTTTTAATTTTTTCTCCCTGATAACTTTGTTTGTTTTGAGATTCATCAACTTTATCTGCATTTCAATATTAAAACCACCAACATCATTAAAATCCAGCCATTCATAAGATGGCATTTCAACGAGCTTATGTTTTTCATTCATATTAATAGAAATTCCAACTGTATCAGAAAGGGCAGTTCTTGCATAACTGGAACGCCTGTAATCCTTGGGTTCATAATCAAAATAACTGAGAGGTACAGATTCAGAATATCTTTTACTTATGGTGGTAATTTTGATTGAAAAGCAAAATTGCTTATCAAAACCGGCCGGGATAATGTTTTTCAAATTCAACTTCGAACCCGCACCTGTTTCCGGGTCTACCAAATTCAAATAATTATGATGTTTTATATCGTCTTTGATATCTATTGTTTTAAGGTGGATTACAGGTTCTGATTTATTCAATTCTCCGTTTTCAAAATCTGTGGCTTTCAGAATTTCAAACTTCAACTTTGCTCGGGAAGAAATATTGTTTTGTTGATTTTGAGGATCGAAAAATTGAACAATTTTTTCATAATTGACTGGATAATTTGGATCAAATATTTTTTTAACCTGATAATCAAATTCACTGAATTCAAAGAATTCATTGATTATTTTGTCATTTTTTTTGTTTTTATCGTTTTCATCTGAATTTGTAGTTTTGGACATCAGGTTAAATCCTCCGATAAATATATTATTATAGTGCAGCAAGATTAAATTTCAATCTTCTTCAAGTCTGTCAACACCATAGATCAACTTCTATTTTCCCAAAATATAGAGGTTATTCGAAAATGATGAAACTAGTTTCAGTTACAATAAAACAGAAAAAACCACTTCCATCTTCAGATGATAACCATTCTATTCCGGGTCGGTTACTATTAATAATAATACCAAAACTCAGGCTCATATAATGACCCTCAGAAAATAAATTGAAAAAAAGATATGAAAAGTTGATATTCAAGAAAAAGGTTGAGGCTTGTCAGAAGGAAAGAAGTTGTCAGG
>JAWLEA010000085.1:0-14435 GCA_041686345.1 Polyangia bacterium
TTTAGAAATCATGATATCCTCTAACAAAGAAAAAGTTGAAATTGGAAACTACTTGTTAATCTAATCTAAATATACGACAAAAAAATCAAAAATCAATAATCCATTGAAAATCTATCAGGGGAAAGAAATATAAACGGTTGCCAAACGGGTAACTGCCAACTGAAAGTTTGTATCCTGCCAGAATATTGAATTTGGAATTTACAGTCCAGGAAAAAGCAAGTTTGTGTTCGAAGTGGATTTTGTCTGCATTGCCCGGTACGTAGTAAATATCGAAATCGAGCAAAAAAAAGAAATCTTTATATAATTTGCCCTGAAAATCAATCCCGTTTCGGATGGTAAAGGCTTCGTGGTAATGCCAGCTGCGGGGATAGATAAGGGGTAGTTCGATTTGAGGGAAATTCTTTTCATCCAGGGAGTGAGAACGGGATATCTCCATCAGAAAAGAAAGGTATAGTTGATGGGGAAATCTGAAGCTGAAAATTAGATTATGGGTGGCCTGGTAGATATGAGGGATTTTGGAATTAGCCGGTAACAAACCGCCGCTGCCCTCCCGGGAAAAGGTTTTCAGCAGGAGGGTTGGATAACTGATGGAGGTACTGTGAGCAAAATTGAAAATATG
Source organism: Polyangia bacterium (assembly GCA_041686345.1). Lineage (GTDB taxonomy): Bacteria > Myxococcota_A > Polyangia > HGW-17 > HGW-17 > JAQICJ01. The sequence continues at coordinate 620 of JAWLEA010000085.1, forward strand.
GTTGCGGTACCAGCGTTTTTTGAATCTGAGGTTGGGATAGCCGAAAAACAACAGAGGATGGAGGGATATTTCATATCTTTTGATGGTGCGGAATTTCAATGGATTGAAGATTCCGGTTCTGATCTGATTTTCAGGGGTTATGAAAGCAGTGTCGTCATTCCAGACAGGGATTTTGGCAGAAACAGATCCGGAGAAGACAAGGGGGTAGATGATCAGGATAAAAAAAGAAAGATAGAGGTTTTTCATTATTCCAGACTGAAAGAGACGGTTACAGGAGCATGATCTGAAAGCTCCATGGTATTGAGGGATTGAGGTTCATCGCCCTGGTGGACTTTCTCGGAATCAGGGACAAAATCGCCGTTGGTAAAAATATAATCAAGTTTTCTGTTCCAGAAGCCGTTTTTATTGGTGGTGTGGGTGAAATAAGGTGAATTATCTGCCTGGTATTTACTTAAGGGAACAGCACTGTTGAAGTGTTGGTAAAAATCATCCAGCCAGTTTGTTTCGTCGGTGTAATCATCAGCGGTGAAATTGTCGTCGGTACAGACAGAATCGGGAAAACCGGAAATTTGTTCGGAGCCCGGGGGAATGGTGTTGAAATCACCGGCAACTATGAAGAGTTGATTGTCAGTTTCCAATTGCTCCAACTCTCGGAACAATCTGTCGATTTGTTTTTTCTTGGTGCCATCTTTGGAGTAGGCTGAAGTATGAATGTTGAGCAGATAAAGGTCTTTACCGGCCAGGGAAATAGAAGTTTTGAGTATGTTTCTTCTCAGATAGAAATAACTGGTCAGGGCATCCTGTGAAGAAATCAGGGGCAGCGCCAGCCTTATGGCTTCGTTGAACTCATATTTGCTGAGAATTGCATTGCCGGAATCCACCTTACCCACTCCATCAGAAGGAACATAATCCACTTTCCACTGTGAAGCGTATACCCCGTAATTGAGAGAAGTGTTTTCCAGGAGCCACTTGACCTGGTTGACATAAGCTGAGCGTTTTGAGAGAATGTCAACTTCTTGAATAAAAAGAAGATGAGGCTCATATTTCCTGATTTTTGCCGCCAGACCTTCGAGGTTTGTAATAACTTCATGCTTTTTCATGAGCACTCTGTCACCATGACAGTCAAAAAAGAAATCAATACGACCTCCTCCGAATTTTACATTCCAGTTCATCACCTTTAAAACAGGGGGATTTTCCGGTGCCGATTCAAGGTTGGAGGCTTGATAAAAGCGAGCTTTTTCAACATCGTCGAATTTTGCATTGAAGGGATCACAGGAGATAAGATTCAGAGAGATGCAGAAAAAATTCAGAAAAATAAGTGAATTTCGAAATGAAAACATAAAACAACTATCCCCGATTAAAAGGAAACACCAGTTGGTGCCAGCAGATTTCCGAATCTGAATAGTCCCCCTGTTTTGCTTGTTTTATGGAATATGAACAGATGACAATTTGTATCAAAAAATATTTGTCATCTGTAGCCATAAATCCAGCTGAGGGCACTTAGTTTTTGCTGGAATTTACCATTTCTCTGAGTTCTTTACCAACTTTGAAATAAGGAAGCTTTTTGGGGGCCACTTGGACAGCTTCGCCAGTGCGGGGATTGCGACCTGTGTAAGCGTCGTAGTGTCTGAGAGAAAAACTGCCAAAACCACGAATTTCAATTCTTTCGTCATTGACGATTGCTTTTTTCATGGAGTCGAAAATTGTGTTTACTATGTTTTCAACTTTGGTTTTGGGTAGATTGTTTTGTTCTGCGACTTTTTGGATGAGTTCTGATTTTTTCATTTGATACCCTCGTGAAAAGTATAAATCAAAATTAGGTTAGTTCTTAAAAACTATAATATTAATTTTTGAAATATCTGTTTGTTTGAAAGATTGTTTTTTGGAATAACAGGACAATCTTTGGGAAAACAGGTTAATTCGGTCAAAATTGTATAAAATGTCTGTTAAGGCCCAAACGATGGACTACAATGACAGATAGATTATTGCAACTGATATTGCCAGAAAAATAAAAAAAAGCAAACAATGTGTAACAGTCTCAGAATGGAAAGTAAATGATAATCTGTTATTGTTCGAAGTTTGGATGAGTTTGGCAAAAAAAAGCATCAAAAAAACCTGTAAAAGCAGGCATTATCATTCTGAAACGGGCTATAGCCACACTGAACAAGCCACAACGATATTGTTTATTTCACTTTTGTCAATGACAATATTTGGTTTTTATGAAATAATTTTTTCACTCGCTTCAGGGAGTAGAATAGTTCCCGTCCCAGAATAGTGGTTATTGGGATGGGAACTATAATAATGATGGTTTTTTAATTTAAAAAATCTGTTGTTTTTGCTGCCGGCAGATTATATTCTGCTGTCAACGGATGACCGCAGATTACCTCGAGGTTTTTATCCCCAAAAGGAATTAACATGGCAGGAATCGGAATAATCAGCAATGCCAACGCTCGGCTTAACAAATTATCCCCCAATTTGAAAGATCGACTCAATTTTATTCTGGGCAGAAAGGGTGAACTTGTTTCCACCTACAGTCTGGAAGATGTAGAGGATGCAGTGGAGGCATTCAAAAAAATTGAAGTTGATATTATCGCTATCAACGGGGGAGATGGTACTGCCCATCGCACTCTGGAGAAAATTCTGCCCCTTTATGAAACCCCCGAATCTATTCCTCCTGTTTTACTTTTGCCTTCAGGTACTCAAAACATGGTACCCAAATCTCTGGGGATTACCACCAGCAGTCTTGCTGCTCTTATGATGACCAGAACCAAATACCTGCATAATATTCCCATGCAGACTGTTTCCAGAAATTTGCTGCAGGTAAACGATCATTACAGTTTCATGTTCGGTCTGGGAGCAGCTCCCAGGTTTTTACAAGAACATTATGCCCACAACAAGGGGCATTTCAGTTCAATAACTTTATTTTTCAATTATGTTTATGATGCTCTCAGAAAAAATGACAGAGCTCGTGAATTGATCAAGCCTGTTAAAATGAAAGCCTTTATTGAAGGCAAGCCTTACCGCGACATTGATGGACTCCATACGATTTTCTGCAGTTTTGTTGAAGAAGTAGCCCTGCGGTTCAAATGTTTTCCCAGAGCCGGCTGGCAGAAGGACAAGTTTGAGAGTCTTTTCTTCAAATCCGGACTAATAGAAACCCTGAAGGCTGTTCCCGGTTTGTGGCTGGGGTCGAAAAGCAGCAATGAGGGAGTTGAAAGAAAGATGATTTCTTCACTTGAATTGAGGCTTGAAGAGCCTGAGCCTTATACTCTTGACGGTGATCTTTATCCCCCTCATTCTAATTTTATTATCAAATCAGGGCCGGAACTCAAATTTGTTATTCCGGGAATCAGTAAATTCGATCGCAATATCAGAGTCAGAAGTGAAAAGACAGGTCCCTGGGGACGTTCTTTTCATATTTGAGAATTATCCGCGGAGAGCCGATATCTTCAATTGCAGCATATTTCAGCTCGGATAAGTGTTTCCCCCAATCCCGGCAAAGAGCTCAATGACGGAGAAACTGGCAATTTGTCCTAAGGAGGATTTGGAACTTTCTGGCGTTCCGCCGAGTGTCGATTGTCCAAATTAATCAACAGAAAATAATTACATAGTGATTACAATATCAAAAGAGGAAAGTTTATGAATGCTAAAGAAAAACTCCAAAAAATCAGAAAGTTGATGGCTGAACGCAATTTGCAGGCCTATCTTGTTCCGGGAACCGATCCCCATGGCAGCGAATATCTTCCAACCATCTGGAAACGCAGGCAGTGGCTGAGTGGTTTTACAGGTTCCGCCGGGGATCTGGTTATTACCTCAAAAAAAGCCGGTTTGTGGACGGACAGTCGATATTTTCTTCAAGCTAAAGAACAACTGGCCGACAGCGGAATAACTTTGTTCAAAGTAGGAATGCCTGCTACCCCTGATTCTATTTCCTGGCTTCGGAGGCAACTGGGTTCCGGAGATAAAGTGGGAGTGGATCCAAGCCTTCACCTTTATCGGGAGTTACAATCCTTCCGGGATAAACTCAATCCTGAACAGATAGAATTGATCAATGTTTATCCGAATCTTGTCGATATGTTAAGGGAAGAGCCTCTGGAGCTGCCCGATGATCCTATAGAAATCAGAGGAGATGAATTTTCCGGGGAGGGTTTTCAGGAAAAATTGCAAAAATTAAGAACTGCCATGAAAGAGCAGGGGGCACAATTACTGGTTGTGAGAAAACTCGATGAAATAGCTTGGCTTTTCAATATCAGGAGTAATGATGTTCTTTATAATCCCGTGGTAATAGCTTATGCTGTTATCACTCCCGAGGACAGTTATCTTTATCTTTCCCTCAAAAAAGTCAATGATGAGCTTCTTGCTTATTTCGGAGATCGGGTAAAGTTATTGGAATATGAAAAGTTCAAAGACGATCTGCCTGTTTTGGCACGAAACAGAAAGGTCTGGCTTGATCCCAACAGCACTTCCGGTTGGATGCACCAACTCACCGAAAACAGCTCCAAGCTCATCTTTGAACGTTCTCCTGTGGTTCAACTCAAAGCCGTTAAAAATGCTACTGAATTGAAAGGAATGGTAAATTGCCATCTGCGAGATGGAATTGCCTTGACCAAATTTTTATATTGGCTTGACAATAATCATGACGGGGTGAGTGAAGTGGGTGCAGCCCGGAAACTGCTGGAATTTCGCCGGGAACAACTTTTTTTCAAAGGACAGAGTTTTGAAACAATTTCATCTTTTGGTCCCAATGGAGCTATAGTTCATTATACCCCCCAAAAAGATCCGGAGATCACATTCAAACCAAGGGGGCTTTATCTTGTTGATTCAGGTGGTCAATATCTCGATGGTACCACAGATTTGACCAGGACAGTTTGTTTTGGCAAGCCTCTGCCCAAGGAAAAACATATGTTTACAACGGGTTTAAAGGGATTTATTGATTTGGCGACTCTCTCTTTCCCCAGAGGAACTTCGGGAAAGCAGTTGGATACGGTTTCTCGATTGCCATTATGGAAAAAGGGTTTGAATTATGGCCACGGCACCGGTCACGGAGTTGGTTCTTACCTTAATGTACACGAAGGTCCTCATGCTATTTCCTATTACAGATGTCAGGGAGATCCTCTGGTTCCCGGAATGGTTACTTCCATAGAACCCGGATTTTATGCTGAAGATGAATTTGGTATCAGAATAGAAAATCTTTTTTATGTTGTTGAAGATAAAGATCTTTCCTGTGGAGACAACCAATTTTACAGATTTGAAAACCTTTCCATCTGTCCCCTTGACTCAAAATTGGTGGATCCTGAATTGTTGTCCGACGATCAGAAATTATTTTTCAACAATTATCAACAGATGTGTTACCGAAAATTGTCTCCTTATCTGAATGAGGCAGAGAAAACCTGGCTCCGAAAAATAACTGAATCTATCTAAAATATTGGAACAGACCGGGGAAAAAATGACTGAAAACAGACTCGATATCAATTTTATTTCAGAACAGACCGACGACACGGGGTTCAATCCTCTGAGCCTTCCCAACAAGGCCGGCATTGATTTCTCCAAAATTGAAGGTGCCGCTATCCAACATGGACAAATGGAACTCGAAGTTTCATTTAATCCCGGAACTTATGAATATCCAATCCTGGGCGATGAATCCCTTCAGGTTGAAATTGCTCGGGATACCAAAGCCAGGATTGAAATTACTCTGAACAAGGTGATGCGCGATCATCTCAAGCAGACCATAATTACAGATTTCAAAATTGATTTTTCCCAACCTTTGATTCTGGATAATTTGGTTGGAGCTCTCAGTAAATTTCCCATGCTGTTTGAAGATTATGATGTTCAGGTTTTCAAGCATTTTTTCGATACTCTGGGGTTGCCCTGGGTGTTCTCTGAGGCTAATAAAGCAAAAAATGTTCTTCAAAAGAAAATAGACGATAAATTGGCCAAGGTGCTTGATTCCAATTCTTTTCTGAAAGACAGATTTTTTAAATTAAAAGACCGTTTTAATACCGGAACCGGTTTCATAAAATCAGAGTTGGCACATTATATTAAAAAGCTCCCCCGGATCAGGCTTGATTCCATTACGGGTTCTCCTCAAGCCCGAAAGGAAGATTGGGAACTGGAATTTGCTTTCAGCGGAGAAATGGCTTATCCCGACAGAACATTAAAGCCCTTCGAAAAAGTGGTTTTGCCCTACATGATTATCCCTGCTCTTCATGCTGATATAGACAGATTGTTCTCCACCGAGCCTCTGGCTTCTGCCACTATCGAAAAAAGCAATTACGATATTGATACTTTAATGCGGGAATTTGCTAAAACCATCGGTGCTTTTGCAGGGGATTTTCATCTGGAAGGCAAGATTCCCCCCCTTCGAATAACGGGAGATATTTATGATGGGGGAACTTTCACCCTTGATATGGAAAAACTTGATGATAGTGCCATCACCGGCTCCTTTAAAGGGGAAAGCTCCCAGGAAGGGCTGATTTGTGTTTCAGAAGATCTTAAATTAGTTGTAAAAGATGATGTTATTGCAACTCAATTTAAGATGGAAGTTGTTTCCCTCGATGATAACCACAACAAATTCCCGTTAACAACTCTGTTTGATAATATAATTGCCGGCAGTTGGGATTCCCCTGATGATGAACTTAAACTGGAATTTAAAATTCTCGAGGGGGGACGTTTATCTCAAAGCAAATTTGCTTTGGAAATGCAACATCCTGTTGCTGCCGATCATTTGAAAACCAGTTTTTTTCTTGAGGATTTGGATTTTTCCTCCAATCTGCGAGCAGTATCGGATATAACCACTCAAACCATTCTCACGGAAAACTTTGAATTGTTTTTCAATGCAGATTTCCGGTTGACTGATGATTATTTTTATCAATCCCCAACCAGCGAATTAAAGTGCCAGGAATTAAAGGGTAAAGCCGAAGGAAAGATATTTTGGAACCAGAATCAGGGAGGAGGACTCAAGCTCAACCTAAACAATACTTTCAGTTTGGATTTGCATTCCCGGGTACCCCACATCCCCGAACTGGGAATTTCCGATGCTCCCCTTGAAGCTGTGGTCAATGGCCAATCGAGCCTCAGGTTGAAGTTGAAATCCCACCTTCCCAAAGGTGAACCTGTACAACTTGATCTTTCCGATAGCCGGGTGAACATACTTGTAGACCAGTTTTTCGGCAAGCAGGGACAGATGGGGTTCAAATTGCCGGCGGATTCCACTTTCAGGTTTAAAGTAAAGGAGGGGTGGCTTGATTCCACCGGAGAAGGGATTGGACTTTTTGAAACAGGTTGGGATCTGGGTGGACAATCACCTCAACTTTCCAGGGGTGAGCAGAAGGTGGATATTTTTGTTGAGGAATTGAGAAAGCAAAATCTTGAGATCAGCGTGGATAAATTGGGCGGAGTCGATATTGGGGGGAACAGAACCGGACTTTATGATGCCCATTTTTTTAATGCTCTGCTTAATCCGGCAGATGAAATTAAAAAGTGGCTGGAGATTTTCAATGATGAGAACGCAGTTGCCTATTTAATCAAAAGTGCTGAATTGTTCAATCCGTTTCTGGCAAAATTGATCGGCAGAAGTAAAGTCTTGAGTGACAGAATAACCCAGTATTTTGAAGAAAATGGAATAGAGCAGCCGGGGGATCTGATTCCGGGAAAGAGGCTGGGGCACTTTTTTTCCTGGTTGCTGGCGGGGTCTGATCAATACCGGGATGAATTTCATGAAATTATCAAGCAGGTTACCGACGGGAAAGGTTTTGATGTTAGGCGGACAAGATATTTGCTGGATAAATCTCTACCTGAACATGAATATTTTGTAGAAGTCGATCAATTGCTCAATTGGCTGAAAATTGTTTTAGATCCCGGGGAAGAGATCGAAAAAAATAAAGAGGAAAACCTGCTTCCTTTTCCTTTAGATAAAAAATACACCCAAAAGCTTGAAAATGTTTTATCAGCCGGCGAGATTTATGATTATTGCCTGCAAACTGATGGAACTCCGGAAGAATTGGCTGAATTTGAAGCCAAACTAGAGAAAATCATCCCCTGGTTGTCTCTAGACCAGATAAACTGGTTGCAGGCCAGGGAATTTCCCTTTACATCCGGAATCAAGTCAAAATTGCAGTATGTTCATGAAATCAAAAGAAGAGCAGCAGATATCAGTGAACATTTCGGTTCCATCAAATACTTGTTCCAGCAAAATGCCATAAGTTTTTTCCTTAATGATATTTTCATGGAGAGAGAGCCTGAGACCCATTATCTGGTCAGAGGCAAGCCCGGTCCTCATGAAACTGCAAAATTGCTGCGCTCTGTCCTCTTTTCACTTTTTGATACAAGAACAGTACAAATCAACCTCTATCAACTTCTTGAATATATCAACCGCCAGGATTCCGATTTTCTGCGCTACACCCTGATAGAAAGCTGTGATCGCAGTTCCAGGGTTTTGACAGGAGTGCTTTTTGCCCTCTTTGAATCATCCCAGGATCTTCTCGAAATCAAGTTGGATAGAGTTGAGTTGGTTCAGAAAAAGTTGAATCTTGAAATTCCTCGTCGTTCAGATTATATGGCCGGAGGCAAATATGCCCGCCAAAGCTATTTCAAGGCCCTTTCTGCCATTTCTGAACAAATTCTGGCTACCGCCGAAGATTATTGGGCTCTCAAATACCACATCCAGAATCATTATCCCGATTTATCTCCGGAGATAACAAAAACAAAGGGAAATGGTTCCCAAAATCTGGAAAAGGAAGCGCTCAAAGCCATTGCCAAAGCTGACAAGTTGGGGGCAAAATGTTCTTTCTCTCCCAGGGAAAAGGTCAGACAGAAAAAAGCAAGAGCTGCATATAAACAGGCTTTTTCTCTGTGTACACAATTATTCAGGCAAAATAACAACATTATTCATCTGCCCTGGTTCAAAAAATTCTGGTCCAGAAATTTCGAGGCACTTACTGTTTATTCAGTTGTGGATAATTACAGACAGGATGTTGATCAAGTAAGAAAATGGCTTCATTTCAGGAGTGGTAAATCAGAATTTTCCAATAAACAGGATTTAATCGGAGCTGTTTGCAAAGCTTTGTATTTTTATCCCGGAGATCAGGAGCAAATCTTTTCAGATCCCCTGGTGCGTTTGTTAATTGAGCCGCCCCGAGCCAACTACAATTTTTCAGTAGTCAGTTGCATGGGGGTTGTGACAGAAGGCAAAAAAGGAAAAGAACTGGAAACAGCCTATCAAAGGCTGGAAGCCAGCAGGGGGGTAAAAGTTGTTCGAGCTGATACCAAAACCGCAAGAACCCTTGAATTCAATGCCGACAAAATTGTGGAAGAGATCAGCAAACTTGATACACCCTGGGGTTATATAGGTTATTCTCAGGGATGTGCCAATGCCTTGAAAGCCGAGTCAATTTTGGCTTCAGGCACTCCGGAGCAACAGAAGATTCTCCGGGGATTGAAAAGCAGGAATCTGCTGTTCAGTGCCATAAACGGTTCCGGGCATGGCACCTGCGGAGACAAAAAAATCCTCGAAGCCATCAGCAAAGGTGATTATTATCTTAAATATTATCAGGGTATTCTTTCAAGAAGTGCAGTTGATTTCTTTCTCAAAAATATTGCCTTGTTGTTGGATTCACAATTTTTTATTCATCTCATGGGCGGGATTGAATCCCTTTCTCACCACGGAGTTATTGATCTGGCTCGCAACGGAGTATTCAAGGACGGAGTTCCCACTGTTTGCCTCAAAGGAATTGTTGATACCGATACACTTCCTGAGGCTCTGGAGTTCCTGAGCAATGTACTTACTCGTCAGTTGGGAACATACAGCCATGATACCCAGGTTGAAATCAGTGAAGCGGTTGGACATTTTGTAAAAATTACAAATCAATACAATCAAATACTGAAAAATTGTGAAATGGAAAGTACCACTCAGGCTACCCATCACTGGTCGCCCCTCAAGAAGGCAACTGAGTTTCTGGAAACTGAGAAAGACCGAAAAAGATTCATTTACGACACACCCAAAGACAGGCACGTTTTTCCCTGGATAGATGTCAATGCACGTTTTGGCATAATCGATGAAAAATAAAATTCAGTCAAAAATCCATTCTATTTGCAGGAAAGTATGAGCTCACTTTTTGTTCGCTGTTTTTTTTGATAAACATCAGCTTCTCACTGATTAATCCCAAATCAGCTTGACCGTCCCCGGGTAAAATGATTTAGTATTTTCATTTTTATTTTAGGTTTTCAGGTACTTTTTCAATGTCAAATTTCTATATTGGTATAATAGCCATCCTGCTCAGTTCGATAATCTGGGCGCTGGCCATTATATTTTTCAGGTTGAGCAGCGAAAAACTTACTAATTTTGCTGTTAATACTGGCAAGAATGTTGTTGGGTTTACAGCTTTCAGTCTTACCTTGTTAATCCTGGGCGAAAGATTTTTCCCCAGTATTCCCCCTGACCATTATTCTCTATTACTAATTTCCGGTTTTATAGGAATCGGGCTTGGAGATTTGCTGTTTATCCGATCTCTGGCGATTTTGGGGGCGGGACTTAACTCCATAGTTGGTTGTCTTTATACACCTTTTTTAATTTTGGGTGCTGTTCTTTTTTTGGGAGAGTCCATTTCTGTTCTTTTGATTATTGGCGGTATTCTGGTAATTGGAGGAATAGTGATTTCCTCACTGGATAAAATTGAATATCTCCCTGATAAATTGTGGTTGGGTATTTTTCTGGGTGCCATGGGGATGGGCTTGACAGTGGCAGGTGTTATTATTATCAAACATCTGCTCTCTCAATATAATATTTTCTGGATAAACTGGATTCGTTTTATTGGAGGATTGTTTTTCTATCTGATTTATATCGGTATTGTCAGAGAAAAAAAAGCATTATTCAGAGGATTGCGCAATCGACACAATCTTAAAGTATTGTTTATTGGTGGTTTTCTGGGAGCTTACCTGGCAATAATCATGTGGACTCTCAGTTTGGCACTGCTTGATGCTTCATTGGTGGCTGTTGTCAATCAACTCACTGTTATTGTGATCATCGCCCTGGCTTATTTTATTTTGAAGGAACCAATAACTTTTAAAAAATCTACAGCGGTTTTTCTGGCAATTTCCGGTGCTGTACTGGCTGTTTTCAGTTAAATTGTTCCGAGGCTTTTTCTTTGTTACATCCAGTTTTCCACCGGAGGTTTTTTATGGGTGCAATTTTTTTTTCATCTTTTCCCGGTTAATTTTTTTTGTAGAGGAATTACATGCAGTTGAAACATCTTATTTCCAAAACCTGTGTTAAATGTAAAACCGAATATCCTGTTGACAGGAAAATTATGACCTGTCCTGACTGCGGGATTGAAGGTATCCTGGATTTTCAATATGACTACGATTATGTCAAGCAGCTATGGCAACCTTTTATCCAGAGTTATCAGGGAGAAGATATTTTTCGCTTTTCCCTTCTCTATCCTCTCGATCCCAAAGGAGAAAAACCGCGCATGCAAGTGGGGCCTTCGCCTTTGATGAGAGCTTCCAGACTGGAAAAAAAATTGAATTTAAGCGGGGTTTTTATTAAAGATGACGGCAGATTGCCTTCAGCTTCTTTCAAGGACAGGGCTTCAATTGTTGCCATTGCAGATGCCCTTTCCCGCAAAAAACAATTGATCACGGCGGCATCTACCGGTAATGCAGCTTCTTCCCTGGCTTGTCTTTGTGCAGCTCAGGGCCTTAAATCAGTCATTTTCGTGCCGGCTTCGGCTCCTCCGGCCAAGTTATCACAGTTGCTCACTTTCGGTGCCAAAGTTTTTGCAGTGGAAGGAACTTATGATGATGCCTTCGAGTTGAGTTTGCAGGCAGCGGAGCATTTTAACTGGTACACCAGATCAACAGCTGTAAATCCCGTACTTTTGGAAGGTAAAAAGAGTGGAATTTTTGAACTTTACTACCAGCTTGCGGCAAATGATTTTCCGGATCATATTTTTGTTTCCGTAGGGGATGGTTGTATTGTCGGGGCTTTGGCAAAAGGCTTGATTGAATTGAAAGAGTTGGGCATTATTAATTACATCCCTCACCTCCACGGAGTTCAATCTACCGGTTCCCGGGTTATTTATCAAGCTTGGAAGCAGGGCAGGGAACAGATTGAGCCGGTTGCTGCCACTACCAGAGCTGATTCAATTTCGGTAGCTTTTCCCCGAGATCATATCAAGGCTATCCGCAATCTTAAAAAATGCGGAGGTTCTTTTTTAACAGTTGAAGATGAGGAAATTTTTGAAGCAGGTTATGTTTTAGGTAGTAATACCGGTATTTTTGCCGAGCCTGCCGCTGCTGCCGCTTTCGCCGGTTTGTTGAAAAGACACGGCCAGGGTGAAATTGGATCAAACCAAAAAGTAGCTGTATTTATTACCGGTTCCGGCTTAAAAGATGTTGCTGGAGCAGCCAAAGCCGCTCCGGTTTCTCTCAGTTTGAAAATAGGACCGCGGGTTTTGTCTAGTGTTGCTGAAGCTCTCTCTGATTGGATATAATAAAGACATGAACAATAAATTGAATTTCTTGTCCGAAAATTTATTTTTCAGGGTAGTTTTTCTTCTCATTCATCTTATTTCAGTGTCCTGTTCCTCAGTTTCATCAACCAAGGAAGGCCAAGCAACCAAGCCTGCAGTTCCCACAGTCAAAAAAACCTTCTATTTTCAATATCCCGAGTTGAGTTATACTCCTTTGCAATTATATTCAAGGCAGGAATTGCTACCTGCTTATATGGAAAAAATTCAATTGCACAAAAGAACCTTGGAAAGACAAAGATACAAAACCGCAATTTATGGAGGGCAGAAGGCTCTCACAGCAAGGTTTCATCTGGCTGTTCTTTTATGGAGAATGTCTACCAATCTCGAAGGGAGTCTTCCACCCAAACCCTCTTCTGATGCGGCTCCGGCTAAAGTTTTAAAATACAGAAAAGCATTGAAAAAAATCAGGGATTTCAGAATGGAATCTCTTTTTCATCTGGAATATCTGGTGGACAGAAATTTTAATTCACGGAAAATACTGGAAAGGTATGCTTATTACAGTTCCAAAATAAATCCTGCCAAATCAATTGCTGTTTTTTATAAATTATTAGCAAAAACAAGGGGTGAAAAACAATATAAATATATCAATGACTTCGGTTCTGTTCTTCTTCATCAGCAGCGTTGCAGCGAGGCTGAAACCATTTTAGGCAAAAAAGTCAATCCCGATTCCAAAGAACGCAATCTCATCTTGAGGTCATTAACCTGGTTTTGTAATCTTTCCAGATTCAAAAATGAAAGCAATAGATTCTGGTTAACCGGATGCAACCGAATGGGGAAGAAAAAAATAGGCGAATTTTTACCTGTTCTTGCCAAAGCAGCTATCCTCAAAAAAATTATTGCCGGAGACAATTTATATGCTCAACTAGTCTCCAAATGCGACCATCTTGCTTCCAAAATAAATAATAAAAGATTCAGGCACATTTATGATAAATTCCTGGAAAAATGGAATCTCAATTCTTTTAAAATCAGAAAATTCAATATCAGTATCAACCATCTGGATAGTCCCAAGTGGAAAGAAATAATCCGGGAATATCAAAAACAACTGCAACCTTTTTTAAAATTCATCTATAAACTTGTATCTGAACAAACCCGACTGGAATTAAAATTTTGGATGAAAGATCCCCGCAAAATTACTCCCAATTTCAAAAAGGAAAGCCATCTCTACAAAATTTTGAATTCTTTGAAGGTCAAATATGGCAGAGCCAGATCCCCTGGATTAATAATAAGTTTTAAAGCCGCACCGACATCCTGATTTTTTTTTTTCAGTTTTCAGTTTTTTTCGAGATTTT
>JAWLEA010000223.1:0-3305 GCA_041686345.1 Polyangia bacterium
AGAATTATTGTCAATGAGAGTAAATTAAAGACTGCATACGATTCCTATTCCAGATATTTGCAGACAGATTGTACCCAAATTACTGACGACGAAGCTATTATGGAAGTGTGGACAGATCTATTTTCCTCCTTTGAGCCAGCTCAGAATTTGGGTGATTATTGTGAAGATGATTTCGAGTGCAAAGATTCATATTGTCATAGTGATCTGCGAGAATGCACTGCTTATGCTGAAATGGATGAAGATTGTTCAGAAAACAGATGCGTTGATGGCGCCCGCTGTAAAGAAGGTGTTTGTGTTGAATTGCTTCAGGAGGGAGATGATTGTGAATCTCCGGATTCTTATCCAAATTGTTATGGAGGAGATGAGCTTTATTGCAATCAGGAAACCATGAAATGTGAAACAACTAAGGAAAATGGTGAAGATTGCACCACAGATGAACAATGCAAATCATGGTATTGTGATCCTGATACTTCCATATGCGCAGATGAAGATGGAGAAGATGAAGAAACCTTTGAAGAATTAATCTGCCCCGGAGAAACCACAATCTGAAGCAGTTTATCCCTGTCTCAACCCGTTGAAAGGGGTCCAGGGTATATTAAATGTTTAAATCCTGAATCTGCCTTTAAATTCTCCCCTCCAACTACAATAGATTGAATTCCGAACATACCAGCAAAAGCGGGGATTGCGTCTCAGTTTGCTGATTAGCGAAGTGTAGATAGTTTATATAAGCAAAATTCCGTTTGCAGACGGCGACATCCATTTTTTGGGACGGGAACTAAATGAAACGCAATCGCAAAATATTGACAGGGGATGATTCTGTTGACAAACGTACTCCTTTGCTATTTATTCAACGATAGAAGGGTAAGAGGACGTATATGATTATTGCCGCGCAGCTCAGGATCGGATTTATTCAGAAAACCAGTTATGGGGTTATTTTTAGTCTTTTGTTGTATGCTTTCCTGGTAACAGGTTGTGATTCTGCCTCAACCGAGGCTGAACACGATGCTGGTATACCCGATGCTTCCGAGGATAGCCAAGTTTTTGATGCGTCAGATGATGTGAAAGATGGGGAAGACCACGTTGACACCATTGATGACGGTGGCAATGAGGAATTGATTCCCTTTGAGCCGCTCACAGGAGCATCAGATCAAGTAGTATTTTTGCACCATTTGAAATATAGGCAAGAGAGCTCCGTGTTGTCTCCCTGGGTAGCTAATCGAGCCTATCCCGGATATGAATATTTTCTTAATGAACACAATCCTGACGACTGGGAGGAGAGCGAAACGGAGCATATTTTTCTTGGTGAGATTTGGGCTCCCCCTCCTCATGAAGTTGAGTTTGTGGTGCTTCTCAGCGCCGGACAGCAAGGAGCTTTGCTTGATAGACAGGATTACACCGCCATAATCACGGGCCAGACCGATAACTGGCATGATAATCCTTCCCATACAGGGACAAACCTTCTGGAGGGTTGGCAGACTATAATCACTAAAGATGCGACCATAACCGGTCTCTCTTTAGCCGGACAATTTATCGCTGACGCCGAGGTAAATAATTCAGATTTTTTCGGAATGACTCCACAAAACACCTACATGGCTGTTTTGTTTGATGCCTGTTTTTATTACGAGTTGTCCATTGAGAAAAAACAGGAACTTCTGTCCAACTATTTGGAATGGTTAATGTCCCGCGCCGATTACAATAGCGCACAGCGGATGAAGGCAATTTATCTTGCCGGGGCGAGCCGAGGTGGAGCACTTGTTTCGAGGATGGGGATTGAACTCACCCATAACCCCCGATGGAAAGCTCTTCTCTCTGGAGTTCAGGTGATAGTCAGCGCATTCGATGGTGTAGCCAATGAGGAGCAGGGGGAGCTTTTTGCGACAACCACTCAGGTGCAAAATCCACTGGATAACAGCAAGTTTTGCTATGCAACAACCTTGCCTGACGAGGTGGATTCAACCGTCCCGCTGCACCTTTTGCAAATCGCAGGCGGAGCACCGGTGGTGCCGGTTGTAGCTCCCAAACGTGCCTTTTACTTTGAAACTGTTCCGGATCTTCTCGAGTTTCGCTGGGTAAACCTCAGCCACTCCGAGATAGGGAGAGTATGGCACGACGAGACTGCAGCAGCCCACCTGCGCTGGCTCCAGCGTTGGCTCATGGAATAAAAGTTTTATTATAACCACTTCCCATCCATAAATGTCAGGCTGATCCGTATGGTTATTTGGTTCGCCGCGAGAACATTCGACGAGGTTCTAACAAAAAGGATTTTACATGAAATCAATTAAACTGACGCTTCTTCTTGTACTTGCCATAATTTTGGCAGCACTTGTGTTCCAGAATCAAGAAACCTGGCAAGTTCATTTTCTCTGGCTGACCGGAGAAATCCCGGGAATCGTCCTGCTGTTTCTCACAACAGCGGCAGGATTTATTATGGGAATCACCGCTGCCCTCCTGATGAAGCGTGATAAAAATAAGGATTAAAAATTACCTGCGATTGAACGAGAAAAACTTCATCAGCAGAAGAAATAGCCTCATTTGTCCGAGTGGAAAGCAATAGCAGACAGGCTTAAGGCAAAGCCAACCAAAGTATTAACCGGAGAGATTTAAATGATGTACGCTCTTATGATTGCGATAGCGCTATTTAGTTCTGTGATGGGGTTTATTTCGGAGATTACGAGAAACAACATCACTCACCTTGAGAATGGCCGCAAACCGGAAGCCGGAGCGTCCATCTTTCCAACGATTCCACTGGTACCTGCAGGCGTTGTGTTGTTCGCTTGGATACTTAACCAGTTGCATCAGTCACTCGGATTTCTTACGGTCATTGCCTTGTTTCTCGTCTTCGCCGTTCACTGGACCATATTCCACCGGAAAGCCCGGCGACAGTTGGACAAGCTCAAAAAGAAAAGAAAAGGATAACATTTATGCCTCACATATTTATGAAATTTTACTTAATTTTATATTTATCGATCATAATTTCAGTGGGTTGTAGTTATTCTGTGGGAGAAAATACTACAAATGAATGTGGAAATAATATTTGTGAACAAACAGAAGATGCAACTTCTTGTCCAGTAGACTGTAGTTCTTTTTGCGATTGGGGTTGTGGTGACAATGGATGTGAACGAGAGAATTATTTAGAAATCAATAAAATTGGCATTGGTATTTCGCACACTATCACCGAAGGAATTTTATCAGATTCCACTGAAATAAACGGGCAACTTTATCGTTTTTATGAAGTTGTTAAAGTTTATAACGGCTTAACATTTATCGAAGGTTTGAAATGCTGGATACCTTTCGATACAAATGAA
>JAWLEA010000224.1:0-3281 GCA_041686345.1 Polyangia bacterium
TATTTTTCAAGATGGTATTGGGGATTGCAATGGGAATGGAAAATTACAGGAAGGTTTGGGGTGATATTTTAGGGTGGAAATTTGACCTGGTCAGGTTTGTTTTTTTGGTTTTAAAGGAGGATATTTTGCATGATTTTAATTGATTGGGCACGATCAGGGGTTTTGAAAATACCTGATCCGCTTACCACCATGTCAACTCCAGCTTGAGCAATAATTTTTACATTGTCGATTTTGATGCCTCTGTCTACTTCAATTAAAGGTCTGTCTTCGGGTTGCAGAGAATTAACCAGAGTTCTCAATTTTTTTAGTTTATGAAGCATGGAAGGAATAAATTTCTGGCCGCCAAATCCAGGATTAACTGTCATTATTAAAACCAGATCCAAATCGGGCAGAATACTTTCCAATACTGACACAGGAGTTGAAGGATTCAAAGAAACTCCTGCTTTGGCTCCAAGTTTTTTTATTTGATGTACAAGTCGATGCAAATGGGGTTCGACTTCAACATGAACGGTCAAAATATCAGCACCGTTTTTGATAAAAACAGGGGCAAAGGCTGCCGGATTATCGATCATGAGATGTACATCGAGAGGTAAGGAAGAAATGCGTTTGAGTGCTTTGACAATTCCGGGACCATAAGTGAGATTGGGTACAAAATGTCCGTCCATGATATCAACATGGAGATAATCGGCTGTTTTTACGCTTTCAACTTCTGAACTCAAATTTAAAATATCTGCACTTAAAATAGAAGGAGCTATTTTTAAAGTTTTCATTAATCACCTTTTAGGTTCTCGGAAATAAGTTCAGGATTTTTTCTCATTCTGGCACCGAAAAATGCATCAGAATCATGTTTATGAGGCAAAATCGAAAAATAGCCGGCATTATTGATAACTTCAGACCATTTGACCAGTTTGTTCCCGGGAAGGGGTTCCAACTGAAATTCGGGATGAAGTTTGAGAAAATGTTTGATAATTTCTGTAGTTTCATTGGGATTGAAAGTACAGACGATATAATAAAGCAGCCCGCCAGGTTTAACGACCGGAGCCATTTTGTGAAGCATACTGCTCTGAATATTGGCAAGATTTTTTATATCATCAGGGTGAAGACGCCATTTTGCTTCGGGATGGCGACGCAGAACTCCCAGTCCACTGCAGGGAGCATCAAGCAAAATTCGATCAAAATAATCTGATTCGAACTGGGCGGAAAGAATATCGTCCTCCCGAACCTCGATACAATTGACTCCGGCTCTCTTACTGCGCTGCAAAAGAGCATCCATTTTGGATTGACTTCTATCTACAGCCAGTATCTCGGCTTTATTATCACACAAGGCTGCCAGATGAAGTGATTTGCCGCCAGTACCAGAACAACAATCCATTATTTTTTCACCCGGTTGAGGATCTACATAGATACTGACTAATTGTGAAGCTTCGTCCTGAATTAGGTAAAAACCCAGACGATGGAGGGATTGTCTTACCGGATCACTTAAACCTTTAACCCTGAGGCCGTAAGGAGATAGTTTCGATTTTTCGATTTTGATACCAGGGATCTCCTTATTTAATTTTTCCATCAGTTCTACCCGAGTATTTTTAAGGATATTTGCCCTGAGATTTACCTGTGAACGCTCGTTCAGAGCTTTGGCCAATAAAGGAGCTTCTTCGCCAACCGCGTTGTGAATAATGGAAGCGATCCAATCGGGAAAAGAATAAAACTCACCGGTATATTTCACCAGGTCTTCTTTTTGGGGAAGTTGTTCTCCCTTTCTGATTAAATTGCGTAAGACAGCATTCACAAAACCGCAAGGAGCCTTGCCAACCTCGTATTTGACCAATTCTACCGCTCTGTCCACTGCAATTTCTTTGGGAATATTATCTAGAAAAAGTATTTGATAGGCACCGATCAACAATTGATTTCTGACAAAGGGATGTGATTTGGCAAAGGGACGTTTCATGAATCGGGAAACTGCTTTTTCCAACCTGGATTTATTGCGCAGAACACCAAACACAAGTTCTTTGGCAAAATTGCGGTTTTTAACAGGGGTATCATCCCTCATGATAATGGCATCGAAAGAAATGTTGGCATAAGCATCATATTTTTCAACCCGCAAAAGCACTTCGCTGGCTATATACCTTGGATCTGTACTTATCTGCATAATTTCAACTTTCCGGGCTTGCACCCAAAATCGTACCGGAAGGAATGGGATTTCCCCTCAATACATCCTGTGATTTCATTCTTCTTTTTCCCGGCAACTGAATTTCACCGAAAGAAAGACTCCGTTTACCACAATTAACTATAAGTCCATGCTGATCCTGGCCTGCTATTTCTCCCGGTTTACCGGAAAAATCTCTTAAAGAGGGTGAAAACAGTTTTATCCGTTTTCCCTGATAAAAGGAAAAAGCACCAGGTCTGGGATCAAAACCTCTTACCAGCCCGCAAATGCGTCGGGCATTTTCATTCCAGTCAATTTCGGCCATTTTCGTATCGAGAAAGGGAGCGTAAGTTGCTTTACTCTCATCCTGGGGAGATCTCTTGAGTTTTTTGCCGGTTTTCTCCTCTTCAAGGAGAACTTCATTGAGCAACTCAGCTCCCTTTCGAGCCATCTTTTCCAGCAAAGAACCGGCATTGTCATCCGGAGATACAGGAAACAATTGCTGCCTGACAATTGGACCGGCATCCATTTTTTCATTCATTTCCATAATAGTAAGACCAATCTGTGCCTCATTGTTAATCAGAGCCCAGTTAACAGGAGCCGGACCACGATAAGCCGGAAGAGCCGAGGGGTGAATATTCAAAGAACCAAACTGAGGAATTGATAAAATCTTTTTGGTAAGAATTCTGCCGTAAGCCACCACCACGAAATAATCGGCATCACAACTTTGCAATTTCTCTGCAAAAGTCGTTGTTTTGATGGCGCGTGGTGCAATAACCGGGATTTCATTCTGCAAACACCATTTTTTTATTGGGGTGGGCTTTGTTTTTTTACCTCTTCCTTTGGGGCGATCGGGCTGGGTAACAACAAGTTGGAGCTTGTGATCAGCACTGAGTAATTTGAGAGCAGGCAGGGCAAAAGCCGGTGAACCAAAAAAAACTAATTTCATCTTTGAGTAATTCCTTAAGTTCTTTCCAAAATAATTGAAGATTAAATGTATATTCTGAAAGGGAAACTATTCAAGTGGATAATTAATCAACAAAAAAATGTCAAACTAATTAGTTCCCATCCCAGAAGTGGTGTTTTTGGCTGGGGAAGAAGTTTACCTCAGATGCGCGGAGTAACTGCGCCGACATAG
>JAWLEA010000225.1:0-3271 GCA_041686345.1 Polyangia bacterium
TGAAAGTACAGGATTTAAAAAAAATGAAAAAGAGTGAACTTCTCGTTATAGCAAAAAAACTTGGTGTAAAAGGTTTTTCTCGTTTGACTAAGAAAGAACTGATAATGAAATTGTTTGATTTTGTCAACGAAGGAGGCAAAGCTCTGCAAGAAAAAACCCAGGAATTGATCAAGAAGATTAAAATCAATCCTCCTCGAAAACGTCGACGAACCGGATTGATCAAAGCTGTAAACAAGATAAAAGACAGCAAAGCAGGTAAACAATCCGAAAAGAAAGCTCGGGCTTCTCAAAAAAACAAAAAGTCGGATTCAACTTCTTCCAAAAAATCAGAAGTTGGTAATCAGGAACCGGCAAATACCATAGATAATGAAGCCAAAGCCAGGACTCAGATTGAGTCGATGCGGTATATGGAAACTCCGGTTTTTGCCAACGGCAATGCTTTTTCACCTGCTGAATTGCGGGAAATCGACAAGGATCTGCCTGATTTGCCCATTGGCTATGGTGATGATGAAATTCATCTCATGCCCCGAGATCCGCAGTGGATGTTCTGTTATTGGGACATTTGCGAGGAAACCAGGCAAAAGCTGGGTAAGGGTGATGGTGCCCAGATTTACATGAAGTTGCACGATATTACTAATATTGAATTCAATGGCAGTAACAGTTGGTCGATTCACCAGTTTATACTCAATGAAACCGCTCGTTGGTGGTATATTCCCGTACCCGGTAAAGGAAAAAGTTTTATTAGCGAAATTGGTTATTTACATGATGATGGTCGTTGGAATTCCATCGGATTTTCCAATCCTGCTTCACCTCCTCCCGGCAGGCAATCATCCTGGGTTCATGATGTGTTTATTACTCTGCCTTTTGACAAACCCCTTCCCCTTTTCCAGAAAGATAAGGAGATCAATTGGCTGGGCAGTTCCATTCCTTCTAGAGAAGGTTTGTTCAATCTTCCCAAGCGAGGTTCTGAACATTCACCGGCTCCATTTCAATTGCAATCGGATCGGGTCAATCTTTCCAGCCCTGGAATGGCAACAGTATCATCATTTATTTCCTTTCAAGAAGGAGAAAAAGTTGTCAATAAAATTCCTTTCATGGAAAGCGATAATGTTACCTTCAAAGGTATTACCAGTCCCGGAACCGAGATGTTTATCAATGGCGATAAAATTACGGTTCAAACTGATGGAACCTTTACTTTTACCATTCCTTTTGGTGAGAAGTATCCTGCCCACAAACTTTATACTCTTGACGATGACGGCAATAAAAACGAATGGACTATCACTCTGAGTGATTAATCCACATTTTAAAATGGGAACTTGCAAGTTTCCGTTTATATCAAAAACTACCGGATAAAATAGGTTATTTTTGTACCTGCCGAATTCGATTCCATTCTACTTTTTAAATCTACTGGATTTTTTCAGTATTTTCAGTTAAAAACAGGTAACTAAGAATAGGAACTGACTAGTTTCTGCTTGGCAAAATCAATCTGGATATTTGCCACAATTCAAGTTCAATTTCAGAACCCGTTTTTTGCTTCATGCAAAACCGCCAGTAGCAGTTAACAAGTTTCTGGTTGGAATCAGGGTCAATGTTTTTACAGGGAGAAATTTATATGCCTAAAGGTTATCTTGCTCTTTTGCTTCATGCCCACCTGCCATTTGTGAGACATCCTGAATACAGCAATTTTCTTGAAGAAGACTGGCTTTTTGAAGCCATAACCGAAACCTATATTCCCTTGTTGCTTGCTTACAACAGGATGAGAAATGACGGGGTGCCCTTCAAGGTCACCATGTCTCTGACTCCGCCTTTGCTTTGTATGCTCGGTGATGATATCCTCCAAAAAAGATATGATCGTCATCTCAATAAATTGGTTGAATTGGCTGAAAAAGAAGTCAAAAGAACCAAGACCCACGGCCATCTGAATTATCTGGCTCAGTATTATCTGGATCATTTCAATGAATTAAAGGGGTTCTGGGATGGTTGCAACCATGATTTGATTTCTGAATTCAGAAAGTTCATGGAAATCGGAAATCTTGATATTATTACCTGCGGTGCCACCCATGGTTATCTTCCTCTGATAAAAAAGAATCCCAAAGCAGTCAATGCCCAGATCAAAGTAGCTGTTGATACTCATGAACAATATCTGGGAGTCAAACCCAAAGGTATCTGGTTACCCGAATGCGCCTTTTACAACGGACTCGATAAAATTCTTGCCAAAAATGGTCTTCGCTATTTCGTAGTTGATACTCACGGTATTCTTTTTGCTCATCCTCGACCCAAATATGAGAATTATGCTCCTCTTTTCTGTAATGGCAGTGGAGTGGCGGCATTTGGCAGGGATCTGGAGACTTCAGTGCAAGTTTGGAGTAAAGATTCCGGTTATCCCGGGGATCCCGATTATAGAGAATTCTATCGAGATATTGGTTACGATCTTGAACTTGATTATATCAAGCCTTATATTCAGCCCAACGGTGAAAGAAAAAATACAGGCATCAAATATCATCGCATCACCGGAAAGGGCAGCCATAAAGAATTATATGATCCCTACTGGGCAAGGGAAAAAGCAGCCATGCATACTGCTAATTTCATGTTTAATCGGGAAAAGCAGATAGAGTTTTTAAGCCACAAGATGGATCGTGAACCTTTTATTTTGGCTCCTTATGACGCAGAACTTTTTGGTCATTGGTGGTTTGAAGGTCCCCTGTGGATAGAATTTCTTTTCCGCAAATCGGTTTACGATCAAAACACCTACGAGCTTACCCACATGAGGGATTATCTCACCAAAAATCCTGTGCAGCAGGTTTCTTCTCCCGCAGAATCAAGTTGGGGAAATGCTGGATATCACGAATTTTGGCTTTCAGATTCCAACGGCTGGATATACAGACATCTGCACAAAGCTGCTGACAGAATGACTGAAATGGCCAACAAATATCCTGATGCTTACGATCTTTACAAACGAGTACTTGATCAGATGGCCAGAGAATTGTTGCTGGCACAATCTTCCGATTGGGCATTTATAATCAAAAGCGATACCATGGTTGAATATGCTCGAAAACGCACCCTGAATCATCTGCGCAGATTCACCAGATTCTACAATGAATTGCAGGCCGGTAAAATTGATGAAAATTGGCTCAGCAAAGTGGAAGCTGTCGATAATATTTTCCCCCAGATTGATTATAAAGCTTATCTCTAAAAAAAACCTAACGGGGTTATGTTTATATCCAATAAAAACGAACAGTTGTAAGTTTCTAAAAACCTAAAGGGGTTATGT
>JAWLEA010000086.1:0-14235 GCA_041686345.1 Polyangia bacterium
GAGGTCTGCCCGGTCCGGGAGGTCTGCCCGGTCCGGGAGGTCTGCCCGGTCCGGGAGGTCTGCCTGGTCCGGGAGGCACGCTTTGAGGTTGCCTTTGAAAAACAAATCTCAATTTTGTTTTGCCGCTTTTTATAATTTCTCCATTCTGAAGAGGATGTTCTTTTACTTTGGTTCCGTTAACTTTGGTACCATTTCCACTGCCCAAATCCTTCAAAATAAATCCGTTTGCCGATCTTAATATTTGAAAGTGTTTTCGAGAACAAGTGAGATCTGATAAAACAAAATCGCAATCTGTACCTCGCCCCACCAAAGCATTATTCTTAAGAGGAAATTTTTTACCTTTGTCTTTTCCTTCTATAACTTCTAGTAATGGACCACTCATTTTAATTAATCCTCTTCTCCAGGAAATAAATAGTTCTCTTTTTTAATTGCCTTACAACTGACCATAAACAAGAAAGTCAATTGCAATTTTTACAAATGTAAAAGTAAGAACCAAATAAATTTTTAATTTCTGTTTAAAGTTTCCACCTGTAAAAACAGATAGAATTTTATTTCGTTTGCTCAATCGTAACTTCTTGAAATAATTTCTACCAAGTTTACGAAGTTACTTTTGACATCTGAAACAAACTTATTAGTCAGTTAATAACCCCATTTTGGGATAACTAAAATACTAACTGATTTTATACTTAAAACCACATTCTTGCAAATATCTAAAAGTAATAGTCAGTTTGTTCCTGTCCCAAAAAGGAAAGTTGCCGTCTGAGTAAGTCATTTGAATTGATCTGCTTTGTCATAACTTCTTGAAATAGTGTAAACTATGTCTGCGAAGTTACTCCGCACATCTGAGGCAAACTTCTTCACCATCCAAAAACACCACTTCTGGGATGGAAACTAGTTAGATAAATATGATTTAATTTCTGACTTCAATTTTTGTCTGCGTAAATCACTGGGCAAAAATTTGATTAATTCTTTTTCGAGCTTAACTTTTGCCTTTTGTCTCTCTTTTTTATTTGTGTATCTTGAAGCATGAACAATTGTCGCTCTGCAACTTCTGAATACATTGTCCAGCTCTCTGTTGATAATATTGATGGTTCTTATACTATCCTTATACATAGCCTGCAATCTGCCGTTTTTATCGTCGCTAAAATCTACCCTCTCAAGCAAATCTATTACTCTGTTAAATTTTTTGAGAGCATTTTTGTAATTTTTGGGACTCAATTCTCGATTTTCAAAACTCTGTTTCGCAATTGTATAATTTTTCTCAGCTTCTTCAATGTTGGGTTTTGGCAAAGCAGTCGTAATGATTCTGATGTAAAAAACCAACCAGTATTCGGTTTTGTTGCCCTGTTTGAGTCTTTCATCCGTATTATAGAGATTTCTGAATTCGACAACATTTTTACCGACTTTTAGATCCACATTCGGATTCTTTTTGGCTGCTCGATACAAATCGATAGTATAATTATATTTTGGTTTATTGGGAGGAGCCCAATCGGCATATTGAATTCTCTTGCCATTGAGGAGGATTTCTACTTCTTTATCCTTTTCTATCATTCCGGCTGCATAAGACATTACTACCCTGGTATTATCGATAGCGACATCGAATGATATTTTCAGACTTTTTTTGTGAGGAGTGCAATTGGAACAATACCCATAGTAATTATTCAAAAAACCTTTCCAGTATTTTTCATTGTAGTGAACAACATAATCACTTTGATCCTCAACTTTTTTCTTGGTGATTTTTCCGGAAGAAAGCATGGAAGTTACTCCCCAGAACAAGAGAATAAAAAAGAGTGATACTCCTGCTATAATATAGGCTTTGCCCTGCTTTGTTTCCCAGAGGTTATCGATTTTTTCCAGAATATTTACATCTTTGGTTTCGTGATCCAGCTTATTGCACTGTTTTTGTGAAAGTTGAACAACCTGAGTAGGATCACCGGCTGAATCAATATCAAGATTTGAAAACATGAGGTTTACAACACCGGTGGTAATATAATCACCATCTTTCAAAACCTCAGGCTCCATGAGAACCTTGCCGTTTAATCTGGTTCCGTTGGAAGAACCAAGATCTTCGACCAGAAAAACCCCTCTTTTACCCCATACTCTTGCATGATTTCTGGAAATACTGTTATCAATAATTACAATTGAGTTATCATCTGTTCTGCCAATAGTAGCTTCTGTTTCAAAGTGATATTCTTCCCCTCTGTGTCTTCCATCCTGGATAGTAAGAACGAAGCCGAAGGATTCTTGTTTTTGTTTTTTTTTTGAATTCAAATTGTAGTGCTTTTTACGTCTTCCCATTTTATACACCCCCTCCGCCACTCATGAATGAATAGACAATGGGACCAAAAAGCACCATGAAAACAGTTGGGAAAATACACGCAACCAAAGGAAAAAGTATTTTTACAGGAGCTTCATTTGCCTTTTTCTCTGCAAGTTGAGTACGATCTATTCGCATCTGAACAGATTGAATTCTTAGAATTTTACCTAGAGAAGTACCCATTCTGTCAGCTTGCACCAAGTTGGTAACAAAAGCTGTAACCGGCCCGATTTGAACCCTTTTCGCCATATTACGCAAAGCTTCTTCTCTGGTGCGTCCCATCCTGATTTCAGATAACATAAGAGAAAATTCTTCGGTAAGAGGCCCCTCTTTGGCCTTATCAATAACTGTTTTTATGGCCGCCTG
The DNA here is from genome assembly GCA_041686345.1 of Polyangia bacterium. Lineage (GTDB taxonomy): Bacteria > Myxococcota_A > Polyangia > HGW-17 > HGW-17 > JAQICJ01. The sequence continues at coordinate 2,684 of JAWLEA010000086.1, forward strand.
AAAATCAAGCCCGGCTTCAACAGACAGAGTGAGCAAATCCAAAGCATAAGGGAAACTGCGGACAATCTTTTTTTGACGTCTTTTTATTTTATCCCGGAGCCATTGGTAAGGAAATAAGAACCCCAAAACCCCGACAATAATTGAATAAGCAAGCCTGACCTCAAAGAAATTAAATAAAACCAGAGCAAAAAGAGTAAAACCCAGTGCAGAGATTTCTTGATAAACAGTGAACTCTTCTACTGTCAAGTCATCATCACCCATGGCAATAAATTTCCATTTCATCTTTTCTCGATATGCTTCGCTGAAAAACCTCGACTGGGCTGCTCCCAATTTGCGAATGAAAATTTTCTGGGCGGTTTTGGCAACAGAATCACCCTCATCAGCTTCGTCTGAAGCTTGATCCATAAGTTGTTTTGGATAAAGCCCGATAAAAGCAAGAAAAATTGCTCCTCCGGAGAAAATTACTGCAACTAAAATTAAAGTTGAACTACTCATATTTACACATCAATATCAACAATTTGATAGATCCAAAAAATGCCAATTGCTTCTGAAACAACGATAACTCCAATCATAATTTTGCCAAAATTTGAGGCCAGAAAGGGCCCCATAAGATCAGGACGCATGAAATTAAGAACAACTCCCAGAAAAAAAGGCATCAAGCCTACAACCCAAGCCTGCATTTTCCCTTGGGAGGTAAGAGCAGCGATCTTGCCTTCAAGACGAAAACGCTCTCTAATTGTAGCAGCGATGATTTCGTACATTTCGGCCATGTTGCCGCCCAGTTTTCTGGAAACGTTGGTGGCTGTGACAACCAAATCAAGATCTTCGGATTCAACTCTGCTATTGAGATTTTCCAAAGCTTCTTCCAGGGGAAGACCCAATTTGATTTCCTTGACAGTCAACTGAAACTCCTGACCCAAAGGTGCGGGCACTTCTCTTCCGATACTCTCAAGTCCTTGTTGTAAAGTCAAACCTGCTTTAAAAGCAGCTGAAAGTTGAGCCAAAGCATCCACAAGTTGTTTATCGAACTTTTTAACTCGATTTTTTCTGATAATTTTGATTCCCCAGAAAGGAACGATGAAACCCGCAACAAACAAAGCTATAGCACCAAATATGCCAAATATCACAAAACCGAGCAAAGCAAGAACAAAAGCAATAATCAAAGTAATTGTTACCAATTGGCCGGGAGTGATGAATAAAAACATATCACTCAAAGTGGCTGTTCCTTTGGTGGCATATTTGTCTTCATAAAGCTCAAGAGCTTTAGTTATGACACTGAAGACATAAAGAGTCAGGATCAGGGTTGAAACAAAAAAGAATAATACTGCAAATCCAAGCATGTTTATTTAACTATCTGCGATTGACGGGAATGTTTTTGCCAACACCGCGAAGAATTTTAATGGTATCAAGTGTTTGAATTCTTTTCATTCTGAGTTTTTTTGCCCTCTCTCTGGTGAGAAGAGTCTTGAGAGTGGTCCAGGCTCTTTCTTCGATAAGACCTCGATCATCAGGATTTCTGAGAGTAAGAGTTATTTTGCCAATTTGCCGAGCCAAAACCAGCATTTCGGCTTCTCCCGGCATCATCAACAATGTAACAGTTTGAAATTTATTATCTTGAGAACCGGGATCATTAACCCCTTTTCCCTTATTACCGGTTTTTAGAACAATAATATTTTCCAAAATAGTAAGAGCAACCATCTGGGCGTTTTTGCCAGCCATGTTCTGAAAAGTACCTATAATATCGACATGATCATTTTCACTGAGCCAATAACCTATGGAGGATGAAGGATTAACGGGAATTGTGATAGCTCGACCTCCTGCCCGCAATTTTTGACCCAAACTCAATTCTTTGGTCTGACCTTCGAGATTATGATAATAAATTGGCTGGCCCTTTTCAATGGCATGCATAATCAATTGACGACGATTAAGTTCGAGATCACCTGGAGTTAACATAGACTCGGTATAATATCTGTCAGGGATATCACCTTCTTCAACTATATCAACCGTCAAAGGGGTGCGAGCCCTGATAGGCTGAGCTGCTACCAGAATTTTAGTTGTCGTCCATTTTTCACGAATCTTTCTCTGTTCGTTGCTGATAATTCGCTGAACAATATAAGCAGCCATAATGGCTAAAAGTACGGCAATAATAATTGGCGCTTTGCCTTTCATTATATTTGTCTCCTGTGTCTGAATCTTTTTCTTGAAGAAAAAGAAATTACAAAATTAACATAACCGTGTTTTGAAAAAATAATCTATTACTGGTGAAACACTAAAATATCAGTAATTGACAAAATGGTCACCGGAATTTAATCCGGTTTAAAAATAATAGCAAAGATATTGCGGACAACAACCTGAAAGATAATTTGAACCAGAGGCTGTTTTTTAAATCAAACTGAAAGTCGGGTAAATAATACTGTAAAATGTTCTTTTTAATTGAAATTCCAAATGACAGTTTTAACAACAGATAAATTCTGGAACCTGATAAACTTCGGAATAGATGATATCTCAAGTGTGATAGCACGTCAAATCAGAAATTTGCAAACTGCTTCTTTTACAATAAAAAAACGGTTTTATCTTCAAAAACCAAAGCCATAATCTGATACATGATTGCCGACTATGTCTGAATCATACTTCTTTCCCGTTCAAACACCCATATTCTCTAGAGCATGTTGACGGGATCAACATCAATGACTGTTTCACTTACCATTTTAAAGATATCTTTCCTAACTTTATCGATAAAAATTTGCAAATTCTTTCGAGAAACAGATTTTAACAAAATTTGCCAGCGGATTTTTTTCTTTATTTTTTCAATAGGAGAAGGAACCGGTCCCAGAACCTGAATATCTCCGGTTTTATTTTTTTTGAGATAAAGAGCCAATTTGCCAGCTTCATCCTCTACCTGTAAAGCATCAGTACTTTTAATTCTGATTAGAACCAGATGTCCGCAAGGAGGATAATTCAATTCTTTTCTGAAAACAAACTCCTGCTCATAAAACTTTTGATAATTCTGGTCTGAAGCACTGACTATAGTGTAACTATCCGGTTTTCTGGTCTGAACAATAACTTTCCCAGGTTTTTTACCTCTGCCTGCTCTTCCAGAGACCTGAACCAGCAATTGGAAAGTTCTTTCCGCCGCTCTGAAATCTGGAAAAAATAATGAGTGATCCGCATTTAATACTCCAACCAGAGTGACTTCCGGAAAATCGTGTCCTTTGGTAACCATCTGGGTTCCAAGTAAAATATCTATTTTTCCTTTTCGCATTGAATTGATAACTTTCTGCAAACCATCAAATCTGGAAGTATCTCTGTCCAACCGTTCAATAACAGCTTCGGGAAAAAGTTCAGAAAGAGAAGCCAGAACTTTTTCGGTGCCCCAGCGGGAAGCTGTCAATTCTCCGCCGCAAATACTGCATTTTTTGGGAACCCCGGTGCTATAACCGCAATAATGACAGATTGTTCTGTTTTTTCGGAGATGATGAGTCAATGTTACCGAACAATGAGGACAAACAGCAGGTTCTCCACAATCTTTGCACTGGAGTTTTCCAGAAAACCCTCGTCTGGCAACAAAAAGCAGGGTTTGCTGGCCGGCTTCCAGATTTTCAGTAATAGCTTTTTTCAAGGGGAAACTTATTCCATCCCGGGCATGATATTTCTTGAGATCAATGATTTCTACCTCTGGCAAAGGCCTTGGTGTCGGCCTGCTGCTCAAAGTGAGTTTTTCATATTTTCCCTGCCGGGCATTGTGATAACTTTCAAAAGAAGGAGTTGCACTTCCCAGAATAATTGGAATATTTTCTTTCTGGGCTCTTAAAATTGCCAAATCTCTGCCATTATAGCGAAATCCGTTTTCCTGCTTGAAAGAATTATCATGCTCTTCATCTACAATAATCACTCCCAGATTCTCCAAAGGAGCAAAAACAGCCGATCTCGCCCCAATCACAAGTTGTGATTTTCCTGACTGGAGACGACGCCATTCCACTACCCTCTCCCTTGAAGTCAATTTTGAATGAAAAACTGAAACCGGTTGTTCCAATCTGCTTTGAAAAGTTGCCACCAACTGTGGAGTCAGAGAAATTTCCGGAACCAGAACAATTGCAGTCCTACCCCGAGCCAGCAAGTTTGAAATCAAGCGGATATATATCTCTGTTTTTCCACTTCCCGTAATTCCATGAAGCAGATAGGTATTGAATGAGTCAAGTCCCGTTTGCAGCCTGTGATGAATATGTTTTTGTTCATCTGTCAACTCCGGAACAAATTTCTCCACAGAGACTGAAAGATCAAATTGGGAGCCGGGGGTGATTTTTTCAATTTTTATCAATTCTGCAGCTTCAAGATCTTTGAGAATTCCAGAAACATTTTTCCACTCTGCTCGAATTTCCTTCAGGGTTACCGGTAGCTTCACATCACACAACTGTTCAAAAACTCGTATCCGTTTTGAACCTCGTTCCAGCCAAGCCATTTGTTTTTCATCAGGTTCAGCAACTTGGGTAATTGCTTTGGACAAACCTTCTGTTCCTTTTTTGCCCACCCGTGAAAATTCTTCCAAAACACCTTCTTTCAGTGCTTTATCAATTAACTTCCTGGAAAGTCCCCTCTGGATCAAAGTACCTGCCAGATAGGAACTGTCTATTTTGCTGAAAGCTTTGAATATTATACTGCCTTCTTCGGTAAACCTGCCTTGTTCATGTAATTTGAATAATTTACGACCTTCTTTTGAGAGACGATAACGCATCCTCTGCTCTATGTGCGCAAGATCCGGATGAGCAGTCTTCAAAACCTCTCCGAGAGGATGTTTGTAGTAATAAGAGGCCCACTTCAAACATGCAAGAAGATTGGGGGGAAATAAAGGACGCTTGTCAATCACTTTTCTTACATGAAGTGTCTTCCCCCTGTAATTGGAATTCATTGAAATCACATAAGCTGTCTGTAATCTTCTTCTGAAGGGTACAACCACCCTGCCTCCAATGACCGGATGTTGATCTTCCCTGAGAGAATAAGCAAATATCCTGTCTATGGACAGAGGCAAAACAACCTCGATTATTCTTGATTTTGATTTTCTCGGCACTTTATTCAAGATATTCTTTCATTATCTCATGCAGATGACTGCGCAAATAATCTCTTTTCATGGCGTAATTAATGGAAGCTGACAGATAACCTTTGACATTCCCCGTATCAAAACGTTTTCCTTCAAATCTGCAACCAAGAACTTTTTTCCCGGATTCAACCATAGTCTGAAGAGCATCAGTAAGCTGAACCTCTCCTCCTTTTCCTTTTTTTGTTTGAGACAAATAAGCAAAAATTGAATTATCCAGAAGATAGCGTCCTATAATCGCATTATGACTGGGAGCAGCTTCAGGTTCAGGTTTTTCCACCATCTTGTCAATAGCGAAAACTCCATTTTCCAATTCGCTACCTCCGGCAATCCCATATTTGGAAGTATCTTCCGGCGGAACATTCATGAGTGCAAGTACTACATCGGCTTTGTAATTGTGGTAAACATCAAGGAGTTGTTTCAAAACAGGGGTTTCCGAGTCGATGATATCATCGGGAAGCACTACCGCTACCGGTCCCGGAACCAGATTATCAGCAGTAAGCACGGCATGTCCCAATCCCAGCGGACGATTTTGTCTGACAGAAGCAAAATTATTTAGTTCAACGGGTTTTTGAATGCTTTCCAGCATTTTTGAATTACCCCTTTCTTCCAATTTTGCTTCTAATGCCTGATTAACATCAAAATGATCAACAATAGCCTCCTTCCCGGAAGCTGTAATAAAAACAGTGTTTTCAATCCCGCTGTTTCTTATTTCTTCTATAATCAGTTGGATTGCCGGAACATCAACAATGGGAAGAAGCTCCTTGGGAATAGCTTTAGTTGCCGGCAAAAGTCTGGTACCCAAACCGGCTGCTGGAATTACTGCTGTAAACTCGGAATTTTTCATGGTACACCTCAACAATATTTTAAATAAAAAACAGATTTTCAGGAGTCGGGAAAAAACTCACAGAGGTCTTTGTTAGTTTCAATATGAAAAATTATCATAAAAAGACAGATCTGAATACAGGATAAATTTGCTGAAATGTCAAATATCCTGTATAAATTAGTTCCCGTCTCAAAAAGGAAGGTCATCGCCTGAGAACGGAATTTGATTTGCTCTGCTTTATCGTAACTTCTTGAAATAGTGTCAACTATATCTAGGAAATTACTCTGCGCATTTCAATCCAACTTCAGCCTCAGTCAAAAAACCTATTCTGGGATGGGAACTAACAACATCCTTTAACGAAATCTTTGAGGTTTTTATGAAAAAATTTGTCTGGGAAGGCAAAAAAAAAGATGGAAGTTTTACCAAAGGTAAAATAACAGCTGAAAACGAGCAAGATGCCTTTCAACGATTAAATAAAAAAGGCTTGGCTGTTACCAAGGTCAAAGAAAAACAACCTTTCAAACTAGCGGATCTGGCCACCCTCGAAATAAATATGGGAGGAGTGCCGTCTCGGGACATGATGATCTTTTCCCGCCAGTTTTCCACCATGCTTGATTCAGGTATCCCTATTGTTCAAGCAATTGACATTCTCGCAACAACCAGTGAAAACAAATATTTCGGCAAAATTCTGGCTGACATTAAAGAAAGAGTTGAACAAGGGGCTACTTTGTCCGAAGCAATGGAAAGACACCCCAAAGTTTTTGACACGCTCTTTGTTAATCTTATCAGAGCAGGTGAAATTGGCGGAATACTCGACACAATCATGAGCAGACTTGCTATCCACATTGAAAAATCAATGAAGATAAAACGAAAAATAAAATCTGCCATGACCTATCCAATTATTGTTCTCATCGTAACCATCGTGGTCATGGGAGCACTTCTTTTCAAAGTCATTCCCACCTTTGAAGAAATGTTTCAGGATACCGGCGGTAGCCTTCCTGCTTTGACTCAACAAGTTATCAATCTTTCAGATTGGGCAATTGCTAATTCCGGGTTAATTTTTGGTTCTCTTTTCGGAATTATCATCTTTTTCTTAATTACTTACAAAATACCAAAGGGGCGCTTTTTTATCCACAAAGCACTACTCAGGTTTCCGGTTATTGGTGATGTCATCAAGAAAACTGCTGTTGCCCGTTTTACCAGAACCATGGGAACCTTGCTCTCGTCCGGAGTTCCCATCCTTGACTCCATTGAAATCGTAGCCGGTGCCTCAGGAAACATGGTGATTGAAAAAGCCTTGATGAAAGTCAGAGAAAAAATTTCAGAGGGACAAAATATTGTTGATCCCCTGACTCGAACCGGAATTTTTCCCCACATGGTGGTACAAATGATCGGAGTAGGCGAACAAACCGGTGCTCTGGATATTATGCTCAATAAAATTGCCGATTTTTATGAAGACGAGGTTGATGTTGCAGTTGACAATATGACTTCAATGCTTGAACCGCTGCTCATGGTTTTTCTTGGCGGAGCAGTGGGAGTGGCAATGATAGCCATGTATCTGCCTATTTTCAGTGCTGCCAGTGGCATCAAACAATAGCCCGGCCTTTTCTATCAGCAGCAAAGCTTAATGGAAAATTCAAACAAAATATCCAAACCCAACAAAAGCAATTTTGCTACCCTTTCCAAAACCATCGCATTTTTCTCTATTTTCAAGGTAGCTCTAATCACTTTTCTGCTCTTCTTTGTAGTAGTGGCCAATACCCTCTCTCCCAATCCGGAACTTTTACACAACAAATTGCAATGGACAATCCTCTCATTGATCATAGCCGAATATTTTGGAGTGGTGTTTACAGGAGGTGTAATCAAAAAAATCATCAAACTGCCCCTCTCAACAACCTTCAAAATTACTCTTTTTGTTGATCTTGCCATCACAACTTTTTTGATCCACGTAACCGGGGGCGCCATGTCCCCTTATTCTGTTCTTTATCTTATTCCGGTAGTAGCTTCAGCCATTATTTACTCTCCGAAATGGTCTGTTTTTTTTACTCTTCTTTCTTTGCTGCTTTATTTTGCCATTTCTTTTCTGGGCTGGATAGAATTCATTCCTCACTTCTCTCATCAATTGGTTGCCCCCACTGCTATCTCTCCACTGGAATTTGCGCGCAGACTCAGTTTAAACACAAGTGCTTTTGCCACAATTGCAGCTCTTTCCATTTTCCTGTCAAATCGTCTGCGTATTTTTGAAAGCAAAGTAAATGTACAATCAAAAAAATTGAGTGATTTTAAATACAGACTCAGAGATATCCTCAATTCTATCAAGGAAACCATTATAATTTTCGATTTTGACGGCCAAATCCACAATTACAACGCTGCAGCCCACTCGCTTTTTTCTGACAAAATCCAAAAAGGTTGCAATATCAAAGAAATACTGCCACAAATCAGCAGTTTTTATCAAAACAACATCAAAGACAGAAAGATACAACTCAATCTGGATGGCAAAAATATCCCTTTTGAAATTTCCATTATGGATCTTTATATCTCAAGCTCTCAAAAAATAGGTCGCATCTTGATACTTCACAACCGGGAAAAACTGGAAAAACTGGAAAAAGAGATTGCCCGGCAGGAAAAATTGTCGGCTCTGGGGCGACTGAGTGCTGGAATTGCCCATGAGATCAGAAATCCTCTTACTTCCATTTCCGGTTCACTTGAATTGATCAAATCCTCCTGTTCCCAAACAGAAGATGAAATAAATGACCTTTTCGATATAGTGTTCGGAGAAATAAACAGGCTCAATTCTTTAATAACCGAATTATTGGCTTTCACTCACGACAAAGAATACGAAAGAATGGAACTGGATTTGGTGCAATTTATCGAAGAAACGATCAAGCTCATCAAATCTAATCCCGAATTTAAAAATAGATCAATCGATTATTCAGGTCCTGAAAACTACAACCAAACTATCGATCCCGATGGTTTTCGCCAAATTATGTTTAACCTGATAATCAATGCCCTTGAGGCCGATCCATCCAGTAAAATCAAAGTGAAACTCAAAGACAGAGAAGAATATTTCATTTTGGCTGTTCAGGATAACGGTCCCGGCATCAGTTCCGATAAAGTTGATAACATCTTTGAACCTTTTTACACCACTAAGGAAAAAGGAACAGGGCTTGGGTTGAGTACAGCCAGAAAGATCATAGAAAAACATAATGGTAAGATCAATCTGGAGAGTACCCCCGGCAATACAATTTTTAAAATTATAATCAACAAAGAAAAATAACCCGGAACCAGGTTCAGGAAAAACCTAAAACATCCTGCATATCATAAAGCCCACTTTCTTTTCCCGGCAACCATTTTGCAGCTTTCCAGGCTCCCTGGGCAAATATTATTCTGTCCTTGGCACGGTGTGTCAATTCCAGACGCTCATTTTCCCCCAGAAAAAACACTGAATGTTCTCCGGCAACACTGCCGCCTCTCAATGACTGAACTCCCACCTGCTCTCGATCTCGCGGCTTGTATTCTGAACTTCGATCCCTGGTAATTGCATCAGTTGTCCACTGACGGGCTGCCCTGACAGTTTCAGCCAAACTTAAAGCTGTACCGGAAGGAGCATCTTTTTTACCCTGATGGTGGATTTCCATAATTTCGGGCTGAAAACTCTGATCGAGGATGCGGGCTGACAAAGAAACCAGTTGGTGAAGCAAATTGATACCAATGCTGTAATTACTGGCATAAACAACCGGAACAAGTTTGGAGAGATCTTCAATCTGCTTTTCAATCGACTGAGACAATCCGGTAGTTCCGATTACTGCCGGAATTCTGTTCTGCTTGCAAAATTTAACCACAGATGCTGTTCCCCGGGGGGTAGAAAAATCGATAATCATGTCAGATTTATCAAAATTAATTTTGTCTTCGAAGGTATGGCAATCATCTGTTCTGCTTTGATCAACCCTGATAATTTCAATCAGTTCATTATTTTCGTTGATGATTTTTAGCAGACTTTTTCCCATTCTGCCCAGAGCTCCATTAATCAATACCGTTTTCAATTTATCCTTTTTCATCTTTATCCTTTTTCTTTTTCTTTTTCTTTGATTCAATTTCTTCCTTCACCCTTGAAATACTTTTTTCAAGGACAGATTTCTCATGATCATTACGAGCCAATTTGACCTGCTTTTTCAAAGTATCAAGATGCTTGGCATGATTATTTTTTTTCTCGTAATATTGAGCCAACACATCAAGGTAAAAAATCTTGTCTTCCAATTTTATTTGTTTTTTATTTTGATCAAGAATTGACTTGGCCTTCATCGAGTTGTTTTGCCGGAGATAGTAATTTGCCAGCCAGATTGCCGCCTGAGTATTATTTTTGGCGGCCAGCTGTTTCAATAATTCAACTCCTCTCTGCCTCGTACTTTTCTCCTTTGAATCAATCTGAGCCAGAGCCAGATTCAGGCCGACTTCAGGATCCTGCTCCTTTACATACAAAGGTTCGAGATATTCAACGGCCTTTTTATGATAACCGGCATAACGAGCCAGAATTCCAGCTTTTTTCTTGAAATCAGCTGTGGATTTACCTCCAGAACTGAGTACCCGCATATAATTCTCCCAAGCCTGTGAATATTCGCCAAGTCCTTCGTGCACTTTACTTTTAAGTTTATAATATTCAGGTTTGTGCTGATAATCTTGTTTGAGTTGATTCAGGCCTTTTAAAGCAACCTTGTAGCGTTCCTTTTTGATCTGCCAGGGAATAAGTTTCCATTTAATGTTTTTATCTGCAGGTTTCAAAGTTGAAGCTTTAAGCAAAGCCGGATAAATTTCCTTGTTCTTATTAATTTTGGGAGCAACTTTAACAATCCCCATCAAGGGTAGAATATCAGAAGAACGCAACTGGGATGCCTTTTTAAAGGCTTCGAAGGATTTTTCATTTTTGCCCAGCATCAGATTTGCCTGTCCCAGATGAAGATATGCCATACCATCTTCTGGATAAAACTCTATCCATTTTTTGAAAACCCTCCTGGCTTTTCCCGGCTGTTTTTGTTTGAGGTAATAAAGACCCAGAGCTGAAAGAACCTTGGTGGATTTGGGTGCGAGTTTTCTGGCTGAAAGAAGATGAACCCCGGCTGACTTAAGTTCTTTTTCTTTCCCTGTTTCAATTTCAAGAGCGGCCAATTTAAGTAAAACCGGAACCAGTTCTTTTCCCAGATGCATCTTATCGGTTACAGAAAGGTAAAGATCTTTCGCTGCAGTTTTTTCTTTGTGTTCTTCATAGATATTGCCCAGCAAAATAATTGAATCAATATGGTCAGGATCAATTTTGAGAGCCTCTCCGCAAGATTCAATTGCCTGGTCGCTTTTTCTTTCAAGATAGCGACAACGAGCCAGCTTGTACCAAGTATCGGCTGTTCCTTTATTCTTGAGAAGAAATTCCGTAAGTACCTTGGAACATTTTTTAATAGAACCGGTATCACGATATAATTTCGCCAGTTTGACAACTCCCTTTTCATTGTTTTTATCTTGAGCCAACGCATTTCTATAAGCAATAATAGCTGCCTTTTTGTTGCCTTTTTTCAGAAGCTTGTCACCTCGTTCCCAGTTGGCCTGCTGCCTGCTTTCTTTACTTGAACACCCCACTAAAATAAA
>JAWLEA010000087.1:0-14143 GCA_041686345.1 Polyangia bacterium
CAAACAGACGGATGAGATTCAAAAAAATTTGATTCGTATTTATTTGAAACCAGAAAACAAAGAGGATAATTTATCACAAGACCTGAATACCATTGCGCAACGTTTACAGGGGATTTCATATTTTCAAAAGGTGCAAGCTGCACATGATGGAACTAAATATTGGATATCTTTCAATTTAAAGAAGGACTTCAATAAACAACTGAAAGCAGTAATTTCATTTTTAATTGAAATACAAGGAAAAATCTCTGTTAAAACAGTAAAATCTTATCCTCCTGAATTTTTCAAAGAAAAAAGAAGCTCGATGATAAGTGTCGATGAACTTGGGGACTTAAAATTATTCAAATGTATTTATCGAAGTGTACTTGAAAAGTTTGTTAATTCACTACCAGGAAATCATGAGTTTTTCATTTACCAGGTGAGAAAAGGGATCACCGAATTTTCGGGCAAATACAACTATGCAGTTTTAGTAGATGAATCAGTGGATTTTGAGCGTATTTCCCCGGAAAAATTGAAAATTACAGGTAAAGACAATAAAAATCTGGCAGTTTTACTTGATTCTCTGATAATAAAGCTTGTAAAAGATAAAAAGTTAGTAAACATTGATTCCCGATTGATTCCCAGAAAGGTACTACTGGCGATCATAAACAGCAAAAAGTTGCAAAATAGATGGAGTATTCATCGAATGATTGTTGATAGAAAAATTTGAAATTATTTCAAATATTTGGAATTGTTGTGATTGATTGCATAAAAAATTATGGAGAGAAAATGAACTTACCTGAACACGTTGCCATCATTATGGACGGAAATGGCAGATGGGCTAACCGACAAGGACGAGAAAGACTTTTTGGCCATAAAAACGGTGCCAAAGTTGTTCGCAGGATCACTACCTTTGCGCGAAAAATAGGAATAAAAGCTCTGACTTTGTATGCTTTCAGCGAGCAGAATTGGAATCGTCCCAAAAAAGAAGTTGAAGGTCTGATGGAATTGCTCAAAGAATATATAATAGCCGAACGTAAGGAAATTCTTGATAATGAAATCAGATTTACCGCTATCGGGAATCTTGATAAATTATCCCCGGATATCCAGGAATTAATATCTGACATGACCGAGGTGTCAAAAAATAATCAGGGAATGGATTTTTGTATTGCTCTTTCCTATGGCTCCCAAGAAGAAATTGTGAATGCCGTACGAAAAATTGCAGAAAAAAGCAAACAGCAAAAATTAGATCCCAAACAGATAAATGAAGAGACAATCAACTCCCATCTTTTTACCAGCCATTTGCCTCCTCTTGACTTGATTATCAGAACTTCAGGAGAATTGAGACTATCCAACTTCATGCTTTGGCAGGCAGCTTATGCGGAATTTTATTTTTCGAAAACAGCCTGGCCTGATTTCAACGAAGATGAATTTAAAAAAGCGTTGGAGGAATATTCCCTGCGAGAGCGCAGATTCGGCAGAACCAAAGGCAAAAAATAATGAGTTCCAATTTGATTAAAAGAATTTTAACAGCACTAGTCGCAGGACCATTAATAATAGCTCTCGCTCTGTGGGACAATTCAATAGGTTGGAAAATCTTTATCATCATGGCTGCTTTGCTTGCTATGATGGAATATGCCAATATTGTTTTCGACAGGGATGAAATATATGTAAAGGTTCTGACAGTTAATGCAGGCGGTTTGTTTTCCATTCTGCTGCTTTCCACAATCAATTTTTTCAGATACAGCCTGATGCTTTTTCCCTGGGTTGTTATTCTTGTGCTTTCATCCCTTGTGTTTTTTCCCGGAAAGATAGAAAAAGCAGCTCATAATGCAGCCAGAGCCCTGATGGGAGTTTTTGCCGTTGCCATGTTGTTGTCTTTTTTGGGTTTAATTAAGATTTTTCCCCAAGGAGGAAAATGGATTATCTTCACCTTGACTCTGGTATGGTTCAATGACACTTTGGCTTATTTTGTTGGAAAAGCATTTGGTAAACACAAATTTTCTCCTTTGATCAGTCCTAACAAGACCTGGGAAGGAGCCCTGGGAGGAATATTGGGTTCATTAATTGCCGGTTTTTTGGCCACCTTTTATATTAAGGAAAGTTTACTTGTTACCATGCTGGTTCTGGCAGCCTTTGCCGGAATTATGGGACAACTGGGGGATCTGAGCGAATCAATGCTTAAACGTTCCTTCAAAATCAAAGATTCCGGGAAAATCATACCTGGACACGGTGGTATTCTGGATAGAATAGACGCCCTCCTTTTTGCCTCTCCAGTAGTTTTTTGCTATCTCTGGTTCACCCACATCTAAAAAAAAGCACCTCAAAAAAAAAGCACCTAACGGGGTTATGAATTTTCAAAAAAAGCACCTAACGGGGTTATGAATTTTTCCTTTGTTTTCTGTCACTTCTGAAATTTTTCAAATTATTTCAAAAAAAAAGTAAATTTTTTCAAAATATTTTCGAAAATATAGGCACAAATTAAAAAAAAGTCTTTTCTATGTTTTATGGAGATATTTTATGATTATAAGAAAAAAAACAAAAAAGCAGAAAAGGAAGAACTCTTATACTACCAGAGCGGTTCCTGTATACAAAAACCAATTATTGCACCTGATCAGAAGAACTTCAGAAAGGCGATTTTTTCTGACTCCCGATAAGATAACCAGGCAGATTCTCGAGTATTGTCTGGCAACTGCAGCTAAAAAGCACAAAATTCTGGTTCATGCCTATATTTTTATGACAAACCACTATCATCTTCTTGTCACCGATACTCAGGGTCGTTATCCTGCTTTCCTTGCAGATCTCAACCGCAATATAGCCAAGTGCATGAATGTCAAACTGGGGAGAAAAGAAAATTTCTGGAATTCATCTGATCCGGGAGTAGTGCGCATACCGGACCATATGAAAACTATAAAGAAAACTTTCAAATATGTTTTTCTCAATCCAACATCGGCTTTTCTCGTTTCCCATCTTGAAGCTTATCCCGGAGCGAGATCCAAACCAGGTGACATGCAGGGAAAAGCAAAAATAATCCGCAGACCGCCAGGGTATTTTTCCAGGAATGGACGGATGCCAGCCAAAGTAAAACTCAGCCTCAAAGTCCCTGCTTTTTGTTTGCTTAAAAAAGGGAAGGGTGAATTTATCAAAGATTTGCAGAAGGAAGTGAGAGAAGAGGAAGACAAGTTGATTGAGGAGGTTGGCCCTGAACGATTTATGGGTCGCAAAAAGTTGAAGAAGGTTTCACCTTTTTCCAGTCCGAGGGGAGAAGCCGAGAGCAGTGAGTTGAATCCGAAGGTTTCCGGGAAAAGTAGAAAAGTTTTGATAAATGAGAAGAGCCGGTATAAGACTTTTCGAGATCAATATGAGGAGAAATACAAGTTGTGGAAACGAGGTAAACGTGATGTTGTATTTCCAGTGGGCACCTACGGAATGGTTCATTTCCACGGAGCCAGAGTAGCAAGCAGCCCTTAGATTTTTAATATCCAGAGAGAGATTAAAAAAGCAATTGTCAGGGGGCAGGACGTGTTTCCGATTGGAGGAAAGCATCCGATTGGAGGAAAGCATAGTTGATCTTCGCATATTGAGGAAATGTCACAATAAATGTCAAAAAAAAGGAAACAAAGGGAAGGAAATACATGACTAGAATTAGTGGAGAAAAGAAGCAGGAAAAAGAAAAAAACATAACCCCGTTAGGGAATAAAATGAATAATAAAAAATGGTGTAAAAATTTGAGTAATTTTCAAGGTGCTATTAAAGTGGGGGATAACGAAAGAATTTTAAATCGTTGTTTGGAGAATGAATTGAGTAGTAAAAAGAAAAAACTGAAAGTTGTTATTGCTGGTGGAGGGACTGGAGGGCATTTGTTTCCTGGGATTGCAATGGCTCAAGAGTTTAGGGAAATGGGGGCCGAGGTTGCTTTTGTCGGGACCAAAAAGGGAATAGAGAAAAGAGTTGTTCCCCGTGAAGGATATCCTCTTCATTTTATTAATGTCAGGGGAATCAAGGGAAATTCACGTGTGAAAAAGATTGTTTCTCTGCTTGTTCTTCCCTGGGCTTTTATCCGTTCATTGTGGTTGTTGCTTAAAATAAGACCACATCTTGTGATCGGAGTAGGGGGTTATGTTTCGGGACCCTTTGTAATGATTGCTTCTATTTTTCGTTTCAAGACAGCTTTGCTTGAACAGAATACTGTTCCCGGAATAACCAATAAAATGCTGGCTCGGTTTGTTAAAAAAATCTTTATTTCTTTTCCGGAGTCCAAAAAGTATTTTCCTGCTCAGAAAATTGTTGAAGCCGGAAATCCTGTTCGCAAAAAAATCAGAGAAGAAATAAACCGCAAGGCGGGAGAAAAATCAGTTAAAAAAACAAAAAACTTGTTGATTTTTGGTGGTTCGCAAGGTGCCCATGCGATTAATATGGTGATGCAAGAAGTTTTGCCTCAACTTGCAGGGTGCAATCTGGAAATAGTTCATCAGACGGGACCAAAAGATCTGCAGCAGGTTGAAAAATTCTACGGACAATCCCAGTTGAAAAGTGAAGTCTTACCTTTTATCGACGACATGGCTGCAGCCTATGCCCGGGCTGATCTTGTTCTGTGCAGGGCAGGGGCTACAACTATAGCTGAATTGACCATAGCCGGACTTCCGGCGATTTTTATTCCTTTTCCTTATGCCACTGATAACCATCAGGAATACAATGCTCGTTCTCTGGAAAAAGAAGGAGCTGCCAGATGTATGACCGAAAATGAATTGACAGCTTCCAAACTGGCTGAACTTATAAAAAACCTGATTGAAGATCCGGCAAAATTAAAACAAATGTCAGTCGCCATGGCAACCAGAGCCAATTTGAATGCCACTGTCAAAATCAAAAATGAACTGTTGCAGATGATAAATTGGAGTAAAAAATGAAAGAAAAGGAAATATTGTTCAGAACCAGAATTAAGAGAATTCATTTTATTGGGATAGGCGGAATTGGAATGAGCGGGATAGCTGAAATTTTGCTTGATCTTGGATATGAAGTTACCGGCAGTGATTTAAGGCGTAATGACAATATAGAAAGGCTATTAAAAAAAGGTTGCCGGGTGAAAATTGATCATAGTCCCGGGGCGGTTGAAGGTTCTGATGTGGTGGTTTATTCTTCGGCTATTCGCAAGGACAATGTGGAAATAATAAAAGCAGTGGATATGGATATTCCTGTTATTCCCAGGGCAGAAATGCTGGCAGAATTGATGAGATTCAAAGACGGGATCGCTGTTGCCGGAACCCATGGCAAAACCACAACCACTTCTCTGGCCTCCACCTTGCTTCACCAGGGAGGTCTTGATCCAACGGTAGTTATCGGGGGGAAGCTAAATTCCCTGGGTAGTAATGCCAGAAGCGGTACCGGAAATCTGATGCTGGTAGAAGCTGATGAAAGTGATCGTTCTTTCCTCTATCTGCGACCTTTGATTAATATTGTAACCAATATCGATCGAGAACATATGAACTCTTACGAAGATATGTCGGATCTGAAAAATTCCTTCATGAAATTCATGTCGAGCATTCCTTTTTACGGATTTAATATCATTTGTATTGACAATGAATTGCTGAGGGAAGTGGCTGAAGGTGTTCATCGCCAAATTATTACCTACGGTTTTGCCAATCATGCTCATTACAAGATTTCAGATTTAAAAGCGGAAGATGGTTTGAATAAATTCAGGATTTCAACTCGCCAAGGGGAATTAGGGGTTGTTTCAACCAGGATGTTCGGTCGTCATAATGCTCTTAATTGTACGGCTGTAGTAGCTTTGGGAACAGAGCTTGGAATGGAATTCAAACAGATTAAAAAAGCTCTGCTTGAATTCGGAGGGGTTGACAGGCGTTTTACCATCAAAGGTATAGTCGGTACTGTTACTGTAGTTGACGATTACGGCCACCATCCCACTGAAATTGCGGCTACTCTTTCTGCAGCCCGCCAAGCTTATCCCGATAAAAAGATCACCGCAGTATTTCAACCACATCGTTACTCCAGAGTATCTTCTCTGTTTACAGATTTCGCCAAAGCCTTTTATGCGGCTGATCAGTTGATTGTCACCGAGATCTATGCAGCCGGGGAATATCCCATCAATGGAATCACCGGCAAAAAATTGGCTGAAGCTGCTGGTAATTACGGCCATCCAAACAGTATTTACGGGGGAAATCTCGATGAGGTTCTGGATTTGGTTGTAGATAATGCCGGGGAAAACGAGATCATTCTCACCCTTGGTGCCGGGACTATTACTCATCTGAGCAGTAAAATAGTTAAACGATTGCAAACCATTAAATAACAACACTTCTGGGGCGGGAACCAAGTATGAAATTTTTCAAGAAGAAGCCAAAAAGAAAAGTCGGAGTCAAACCTCTTAAATCGGTACGTTCTCTCGAAAAAAAAACAACCAAAAAGAAGAAAAAAAAGATAAAAACCAGGGTGCTTGCCAAAAAAACAAAGATTCTCACTGGATTTATCAAAAAGAAAATATTTTCATCCAGAGTTAAAACAGGATTGGGCTTTTTGTGTTTTCTCGGATTACTGGGGTTTGGGATACATCAGGGATACAGATATCTATTCTATTCCGAATATTTTTCCCTGAAAAAAGTGAAAATTAATCCAGTTGTTCATGTAAATTCCAAATTACTGTTAAAAAGAGCCAAATTAGACTACGGAAAAAATATCTTCTCGGTGGATTTGGAACGTACTGCTGCCATCATTGCCAGTGATCCCTGGGTTTCCCGAGTTCAGGTTTACAGGGAGTTACCTGACACAATCCAGGTGAATATTGAAGAGCAGAAGGATGAAGCTCTGGTATTATTTCAAAAATATAAAGAATCAGAACAAAAAGAATCTGCAGAAAAAACTTCTTTTTACTTGATTAATTCGAGGGGAAAAATTTTTAAAAAAGCATCCCATGGAGATTTGTCAGGAAAAGTGATTTTGAGTGGTATTTCCCGCCAGGATTTTAAAAACAGCAGAACCCTTTCCCAAATTAGATTCAAGGAAAGTTTGAAATTGCTCAAAGAATACCAGTCGCTTGAAAACCGTCCTGAATTATCAGAAATTTGCCATAATGGTGATGTTTTCATTATGTTTTTGAAAAAATATGGAACAGCGGTTTATATAGATACTAAGAATTTTAAAAGGCAACTTTACTATCTTGACAATTTTCTGGCTGCTACAGATTTGAAATTGAAAGCAGTAGCCAGAATTTTTGCAGATAACCGAGAAAACCATAAAAGAATAGTTGTGGTTCCAAAAACTATTGAAAAAACTGAGATTACAGATTTATCTCTTTCCTCTAAAAAAAATAATGATTCCAAAAAAAACAATAAAATCAATGACAAATAAAGAGTTTTGATCTTTGTTTTTAGCTTTTTTTACCGGAGAAAAGTTAAAGAAAACAAAGATATACCACCAGATCTTCCAAAAAATGGCGTTATTTGGAATTATGCGTTACATATTTACTTGTCATCAAAAAATTTGCCGGAAACAAAGCAACTTGTTCCGATTTTTATTTCCCGATTCCCAATATGGAGGTTTTTGACTGAATAAGAAGTTTGCCTCAGATGGGCAGAATGACTTCTCAGACATAGTTGATACTATTTCAAGAAGTTATGACAAAACTGATGAGGTAAAGTGACCTGTTCAGGCGATGACCTACTTTGGGGATGGGAACTATTTTATCTGGATTGCAGGAATCATTGTTTTGTACCCTTGTCATTGACAATGAACATTTCGGCTCAGTTAGCGGGCTGACTTTGCAACAGGTATTTCAGCAGGAGTATCCCATGAACGAATATCAGGAAAATAATCAGTTGGAAACCCAGGAAAACACAGATTTTGTAGCTTCTTTAGATATTGGAACAGATAAAATATCTCTTTCTATTGGCAAGTTTCATAATGGTGAGTTTCACACTCTGCTGGGCAGTGTTACTGAAAAAACCAAGGGTGTAGATAAAGGCAAAATCATTAATGTGGAGCTGGTTTCTCGCGATATTTCCTCTCTCAAGGAAGAAGCTGAAGAAATACTCGGTTATGAAGTCAACGAAGTTGTGGTGGGTATATCAGACATGGATCATTCCCTCCATCACAATCATGCCATGGTGCCTGTTCCAGAAAGACAGATAAGCCGTCGCCATCTGATTGCAGTGAATAATGCAGCCAAAGCCATTCCCCTGAAGCCTTCGGAGCAGATAATTCATGTGCTTCCCGAGAGTTACCTTGTTGATGGCACTGAAACTTCCTCTCCGGTTGGATATACCGGAGTGAGGCTTGATGTAAACGCTACCATTATTACCGTCCCCTCCAGTTCTATTGAGAAAGTCCAGCATGTTTGTGCCAATGCCGGTCTTCTGGTCAGAGAAATTATCTTTTCACCTCTGGCCTCTTCGATGGCTGTAACCAGCAATCGGGAACGCTATCTGGGAACCATTATCATTGACATGGGTGCCGGAACAACAGATGTGGTTATATATCGTAATGGAAAATTGAAATATTGCGATGTTTTGCAGATTGGCGGCAGGTTTATCACCAATGATCTGGCCGAGGGTCTCCACTGCTTGCAGGAAGAGGCTGAAGATTTTAAATTGCGTTTTGGCAAAGCAACTTCCTTTTTTGAGGAAGAATTGACCAGAGAAGATTTCGAGGATACAGGTGAATTTGTAATCTGGCAGGATCAAAAGCAGATGATAGTTGATATCATTGAAGCCAGAGTAACTGAACTGCTCGAATTAATTTTTGCCAATATGAAACAAAGTGATTTCACCTTTGATGATTCCTATCAGATAGTTTTAACTGGGGGGACCGCTTTACTGCCCCAAATGAAAGAATTGACCAGTGAAATCTACGAACTGGAAACCAGAATAGGGGCTCCGGATATTCCCCATGGCGTGTTTGATGCTGCAAAAAGTCCGATTTACAGTACTGCTGTAGGTTTATTGATGACAGCCGACAAATGGGATTACACTACCAGTTCACCAACCCAACTTCACCCCCAGAATAAAATTGAAAATAGCCAAATTTTTCAAAAGGTTATAAGTTGGTTTGGTGGTTTTTTTGACTAATTGAAAATATCAGGTAACAATGCTTAAAGTTTATAAACAGAACTTAATAATATTTGTTTGGTTTGAGCCGTTAATTTCTAATGGAGGTATGAATGCCTTATACTATTGATGATGTCGTAAGTGGAGAAGCAAAAATTAAAATAGTCGGTGTTGGAGGAGCTGGTGGAAACGCAGTTAAAAACATGATTGAAGATCAACTCAGCGGAGTCAACTTCATTATTACCAATACTGACAGTCAAGCTCTTGACAGTAATCCTGCTCCCATCAAAATTCAGATTGGGGAAAAACTTACAGGAGGACTGGGAGCCGGAGCCGATCCTGAAAAAGGAAGGAAAGCTGCAGAAGAAAATATAGAAGGCATCAAAAAGGAAATTGAAGGTGCTGACATGGTATTCATAGCTGCTGGAATGGGCGGTGGTACCGGAACCGGAGCTGCTCCGGTGATTGCCAAAGTCGCCAAAGAAAGTGGCGCTCTCACAGTGGGAGTTGTAACCAAACCTTTTCTCTTTGAAGGAAGAAAACGAAAAAGACAAGCGGAAGAAGGTATTGCCAAACTTGAAAAAGAAGTTGATGCTCTTATTGTTATTCCCAATGATAAAATTCTGACTCTTTCCAGAAATATCAAAGTTAGAAACGGTTTCCAGAAAGCCGATGAAATTTTACTGGATGCTGCCAAGGGAATCACTGATCTTATTGTAAAACATGGTGAGATTAATGTTGATTTCATGGATGTACGTTCAGTTATGATGGAAAAAGGTCGTGCTATTATGGGTATAGGTGTTGCCAAAGGCGAAAATGCAGCCGCTCAGGCAGTTGAAAAAGCTATTTCTTCTCCGTTACTCGAAGATATTTCAATCAACGGAGCCACCGGAGTCCTGATCAATATCAACTGCTCTGAAGATTTTCCTCTGATGGAGTTGAGTGAAGCTGTAATGCTGGTGGAAGAAAAAGCAAATGAAGATGCCAATATAATTTTTGGAACAGTCCTGGATGAAGATCTTGACGATGAAGTAAGAGTCACCATTATTGCAACTGGCTTTGTAAACAATCAGGAAAAAAACAAGCCTGAAAAAGCAACCGAAAATTTCGAAGAAGAGAACCACGCAATTACCAAGAAAAATTCTCAATTGTCCATGAATTACAAGATCAAAAGTCCCGAAGAAATTAATACCAGAAGACCCTCTTCTGAAATTCCCAAAGTAAGAAATCATTCTTCACGGGAGCTTCCGGTAGTCAATCCTGAAAATAAAAATGCTACCCCTGTAAATGGAGAGACTGACTTCTCCAAACCAGCTTATCTCAGGCGCTTGAATACTAAAAGAAATCTCCAGCCACTTCAAAAATAACTCATCTTATATTTCAGCTTGACATAGTGTTCAACGGCGGTTATATAGTTTTTCGTCCGCTATAGAAGGTGGATGTGTGGCCGGGTAGCTCAGTTGGTAGAGCAGTGGACTGAAAATCCGCGTGTCGACGGTTCGATTCCGTCCCCTGCCACCCCCTTTAGTCCCAAGTATGGTTGTATCCTGCTTGGGACTTTTTTTTGGAAAAAACAAATTTAGAGAAACTGAACCGGGTTAATCTCTGGAGCATTTCAACTTCCCCAAAAAAGATTCTATTTTTTTCCGACCTGTCAGATGAGATATCTCCAAGGCATGATAGATGCAAATTTTGTTATTTTTTTTCTTATGAGCCCAAAGTTTATCTCCCAATCTTTTTCCAAAAAGATTGTTAATTTCACTTTTGCTTATTTCGTTCAAGTAAATGGGAAGACCCAGAGCTAGTCTGGATTTAGCCTTGATTTTTTTGCCACGGGAACAATCAAGTTTAAATATTTTTCCTTTTTGTAGAATTCTATACTCATTGCAACGGGGAATTTCCGGGATTGAATTCAGTTGTTTCCAAATCAGCAGAATTAAAATTATCATAGTTGTTGGCAAGTAAAATTTTCTCATGATAGTTAGCCCAGAATGGGGGTTATTGGCTGAATGAATAGTTTGCTTCAGATATACGGAGTAACTTCGCCGACATAGTTGTCACTATATCAAGAAGTTACGTAAAAGCAGATTAATGTAAATTCCGGATTCCAGGTGAATGCCTATTTTTTGGAGACAGGAACTTACTTATATTTTCGAGTTTTTTAACTTTAAGTTGATTTTTTTTTTGAGAAGATTAATATTTTAGTTCAAGTTTTCAAGTTTTTGTATGGAGCAAATGCTGAAATGACGGCTTTTTTTGAGAATTTTATTCAAATGGAAAAAATTTTTTTTTATGCCCAAAAATGGTTTTTAAAAGGGTTCTTTGCGTATTTATAAAGATTGGTTGGGTTTTCAGGCAGGTGTAATTTGAAATCTATAAAAGATTTTATCTCCAGTGATCAGATAATTCTGAATTTGCAATCCAAAGAAAAATTGAGGGTACTAAAAGAATTTGCCGATATTTTATCCCAAAATAAATTGAATATTTCCCGAGATGAAATTTTTGCACTTCTCAGAGCCAGAGAAGATATAAATTCAACTGCCCTTGAAGGTGGAGTTGCAATCCCCCATGCCAAAACCGGTAAAATCGACAAAATCCATGCCTGTTTCGGAAGAAGTTTGAAAGGGGTGGAATTTGGCGGGAAAAATGGTAAAACTCACCTTTTCTTTGTGTTGCTTTCCCCCGAGGACAAAGCTGGTCAGCATCTTTTGGCCCTGGCTTCTTTTTCCCGAGTTTTTCAAAGTACAAAGTTCAAAAAAGAGATCATGTATTGCCAGTCAAAAGAAGATGTTTGCAAATTACTTGGTATTGAATAGTTGAAAGTTGAAAAAAGTTGAAAGTTGGGAAGGGGGTTTTAATAATCGGTTTGGTTTATTGGCATTGTTTCAGATGGGGATTGAGACGGCAGGCAATTGCTTTGAAATTGGCAGCTCTTTTTTGGTTCAGAACCATTTTGTTTTTACTGGAAGCAAAAATCCGGGAAAGCCTGAGACAAGCTTGAGCAATTCCGTTTTTGCAGGCTTTTTCATGAACTCCGATTATTTTTAAAGGCTTGTCATTTTTGTATTCCAAGTACTTCCCATAGTAGAAACAATTGATGTTTTGGTGTTTGTTGCATGAATTCCGGAGATAGGTTTTTATATAGTAATCATTGCGAGCTGTTATGGGAAAATTTTGTGGTTCTTCGTTGCTTTTGAGCCAGTAGTAGCCGATAAGTCCACAAGCATTGTTGTAGAGAGTTTTTGTGCGCTTGCGATGGTGACTGCTTCGGTAATTGGGGTGACGCTTGCTATGAATTCTTTTACTGTAAGTATTTTTCTTATTGACTTTAATTACGCATTGATCCAGCAGAAGATTAGTTAGTTGTTTAAGGTCTTTTTTATTTTCTCGACGGTAAAATTCTGCCAGAAAAGCACATCCGGCTGAATAGCCGTGAGTGCAGCTTTTAAGAGCCAGGTTGCGGGCAAGTTCAAAATCTTTTTTGTAACCATAGTCAAAATAGTGAATTTTGGCCAGCAGCAGGCATGATTTGTGGTTACCTTTGAAGCAACTGTATTTTGCGGCTTCAAACCCCTTTTGGGAGTCACTCTCCTTCCAGTATTTCATGAAATGTCCATAGGCAAGAAGATAACAGGCCGCCAAATAGTTGTTGCGGCACATTTTGTCGAGAGGTTTGTCCATCATTTTGTAATTGTTTTCTCCATAATAAACAGAGGAAAAGATGTGAGTCAGAGCCTGCTTGCAACTGTCCTTGGATTGTTTTTGGCAACCTTCTATATATAAATTTATTGCTTTTTTATTTCTGCCCTTTTTTTTGTGAGTAAAAGCTGACAAGAGACAAGAATGACCAATGCCTGCCTTGCATAGCTTTTCTGAAAAATTGGCAATTTCCTCAGAAGAAAAATTTCTTTTCAGGAATTTTTGATGTTTTTTCATGATTTTGGTGTAGACAACATAACAGGATAAAGTATCCCCGTCCCGGCAATTTTTCATATACTGGTTAAAACCTGACATGAGCTCGGCATTTGCTTCATTGTTGTCTTCAAGGCTTCCGTAATAAAGAGAACAGGAAAGAATATGTTTTTTTTGCAGGCATAATTTTCTGAGTATTTGCAGGGTCAGGCTTCTTTTTGTTTTTTCTATTTCGGAAGAAGCCAGAATCTGTCTTGCAATACCGGTAACAGCATTGCAGCCAGCTTGATAATCTTGATTACAGGAAGCCAGCAGGATTTCAAACCCTTTATCCTGATTTGTTTGATAAACTTTTTCTCCTTTTTTATAGCATTGTTCCGGAGTTAATTGTTCACAAATCTGTTTGGGGTCGGAAGGAGTTGTCTGGGAGGATTTTGTAGTTGTGGAATCGCTGCAACCTGTAAACATTGCCAGCAGGTTAAACAGAAAAATGGTTTTGAAAAGTAGAGGAAAAAGCATAAGGTCAGGCTCCGTATTCTGATTTGAATTGAAATGGAGAGGTCGGATTTCATGGAGATTTTGAAACTAGAACTGGCTGAACCCCTAAAATTGCCAACCGTAACCAACGAGATGATTTTCTGCTATTGCAGACAATTGTCAAGGTTTGAACTTGAAATTCAACAAAAACAATAATTTTTTTCCGGGGAAAAACAGTATTATTTTATCGGTAGTTTTCTCCGGTTGATCTGGAAGGGCTAACTCCTTCGGTATAACCAGGTGGATTATCAATGCATTCTCCTTGGGGTCCGTCCGGGATAGTACACCAGTCGTTTGCTCCTTGGCAAGGTTCATCTTCTCCCAGGCAGAAACTGGCAAAGATGTAGTCTTCGTATTCATCGGGATTTTCTTTGATGAGCAGATAGGTGGGATCATAAACTATCCCGTTCACTTGAACCACAATATGGTCGGAATAGCGCCAGACCATGGAGATGGTTCCCAGAGCCGGCAGTTCTATGGTCTGGTACATGGAATATTCTGTGGAAGAAGGTTGGTTGAACCAGAACCACAACCAGTTGGCGTCAATACCCTGGGTTTCAACCAGAGCCATGAAGAAACCCCTGAATTCCCCACAGGCACTTTGTTTGAAATCAAGAAATACTTCAGCTCTGTCATCGAAATCACTTGGTCTGGGGAAAGGTCCA
>JAWLEA010000088.1:0-14126 GCA_041686345.1 Polyangia bacterium
GAGAAATCATCTTGACCGTATCTTTGACAACTCCGGTAATATTTCCAACTCCGGGACGGCCTTTTTTGGTTTTGGAGAAGGTAAGAAGATTACTTGTTATATTTTTAGCCCTCAACGCTGATCTTCTGATTGTTTCAAAATAAGTAACCGTTTCCTTGTCATCCGCTTTATTATAAATACCCAATTCTGCATAACCCAAAATTGCAAGATTAATATTGTTGAATTCATGAGCCACCCCACCTGCCAAAGTACCTACTGCAGCCATTCTTTCCGCTCTTATCAACTGTTCTTCAAGCAACTTGCGCCTGGTTATATCTCTGATAATTCCCTCTATTTTTATGATTTTTCCATTTTCTCTGTCTATATTTGCATTAATGGAAACGTACATCTTTTTTCCGTTATTTTTCTCCATCTTTATTTCAAATTCATTAAGTTGATTAGTTCTTTTTATCTTTTTGACAAATTTATTCTTCACTTTTTCCGATGGAAAAAAACTGAGAAACGAACGCTTCAACAAAAGATTGAGTTGATGACCAAACAATGTTTCAGCCGATGGTGAAATGAGAGAAATAACAAAATCGCCATCAAGTCTGAAATAAGTATCATGAAGATTGGCGAAAATATTCTGGTAATTTTCCTGTTTGTCAAAGATGGAGTTCTCAAAATCCAATTGGCCTGTTTTACGCCTTTTATTTAACAGCCTCATCCCCAGAATTTTTGTATAATTTTCGATACAGGAAAGCTCGAGATCACTTGACTGACAATTCTCAAACTCAGTATTTTCTTCCTCTACTTGTATCATGATAGTTCCAATATTACGAAAACCATATAGAACAGGAGAAAAATACAAAACTCTTCCCCTGTTCTTTTTCCAACGATTCTTGATTTTTTTAAGAGGCTCATATCCATTGGTTTCATTGAGCATCTTGCTTACCAAATCAAAATCTATCTTGAAAAAACGATTATCAGCGAATTTTCGGACGATTTTGGAAGGCATCTTAACTGATGATTTGGAGCTGCCCTTTTCTTTAAACCATTCTGCAACATTTTTCATGGAAAAATCTTCTTGAAGTTGCCAGAAAATTATTCTGTCGGGCTTGAAGCATTTACCAAGCACACTGATAAAATTATTCAGATAAGCATTTTCATCTTCAATATCCTGATGAAGGGCTTTCCAGATTAAATAGTGAACTTCAGCTTCATTAAATGTATCGGAAGAAGAATTACCATTGAAATCAGACATAATAAATTCCTGCTTTGAAAGAAATAGAAAAAAAGATATATTGTTTCCCGATGGAAATACAATGTTGGCAATCTACTCAAGAATGCCATTATTGTCTGAACCTGAATCAAACTCTTCATGCATACAACAACATGGCAGAACTGGTATACCACAATATTATTTAGTTCCCATCCCAAAAAGGAAGATCATCGTCTGGAAACGAAAATTGGATTAATCAGTTTTGTCATAACTTCTTGATATCTAAAGAATTAAGCTAATTCCATTTAAACATGACAAATTTTACTCTATTTGAAAAGTTCTTCAAACTCTGAACTGCTAAAATACTTTCATTAATTTCACATCTAAAAGGAGCGTGATTTCATGTATAAAACTTTTGCTATTGTCTCAATTTCCCTTCTTTTTTCTATCAGTTGTTCTTCTAATTCCACCAATAATAGTACCAGCGCTAAAACTGCAACTAAAAAAACTAAAACTAAAAAGGCAAAAGATAAAAAGGCAAAGGATAAAAATAAATCCATCAAGAAAAAAGCTCAAACTCTTTTAAAAAGCGGCAACACCAAGGAAGCCATCAAAATTTTTGATGACATTATCAAAAAAGACAAAAAAAATGCCAAAGCATTTTTCAATCGCGGAACAATCTATTTCAATACCGAAAAACATAAAAAAGCTATAGATGATTACAATCAAGCTGTTAATCTTAATCCTAAATATTCAAAAGCTGTATATAATCGTGCACTTTCCTGGCTGGCTTTGAACAAACCCCAGAAAGCAATCGCCGATTTTAAGAAAGTTCTGGAAATTAACCCGGACAATTATAAAGCGGTCAATCAACTGGGCAAAATCTACATGAAACAAAAAAAATACAAATTGGCTCAGAAATATTTAAAAAAAGCTTCAAAAAAATCAGGGCAATCCTTCCGATACCATTATTATCAGGCAAAAATTCATCTTAAACAGAATAAATTGGATAAAACTCTCGAATCTTTAAATGAAGCAGCTCGCTTAAACTCCAATTATTATCGCATTTTCCTTCTCAGAGGCAGAATCCTCAGTAAAAAGAAAGAATTTGCTAAAGCTCTGAAGGACTTTGATAAAGTTGTAGAACTGAAACCGGATTTGTACAGGGGATACTACAACCGTGGACTGCTATATTTTCAAACAAAAAAATATGAGAAATCACTTCAAGATTTTATCAAGGTACTTGAAATAAAACCACAAAATGTGAAAGCATTGTATATGACGGGCGTTGTCTATAATGTCCTGAAAAAATACAAAAAAGCTTTAAAACAATTTTCTTCTGCAATTTCCTTAAAACCTGACTACGCCCGCGCCTATCACTCTCGAGCTCAAACCCGGTATTATCTCAAAAAATACTGTAAATCTCTCGACGATGTTAATAAAGCTAAAGAACTGGATTACCAGCCAAATCCAAAATTTTTAAAAGCTTTGAAACAATCAACAAGCTCATGTAAGTAGTTCCCATCCCAAAATGGAAGGTCATCGTCTGGCGACGGAATCTGGATTCATCTGCTTTGTAATATCCTGGGTGAAACAATGGTGGGAGGAGAACTGAAAATTAAAAAACTGGTTCCAGATCATCAATTTTTATACTTGTGTAAACATGGAAGGTTGGATATCTATAAGTTGGAGTATTTTTGAAGGAATACCCACTATAACTTGGATTATAAGCAAAATATTTGAGAAGACTGTAAAGTTTTGTGGAAACTTTTTTGGCATAATTAGAAAGTTTTACCACTACCAGATCGTTTTTCAGTTTGTAGATGGCCGAAATTCTAGTTCCTTTGGTGAGAAGAACTGAGGCCAGCACACTGTTTTCGTCGATATATCCTTTTACGTTTTTCTTAAGACGAAAACCACCTTTCAGCCAACTTTTTTCGTGCAGGTATTTTAGATAAAACTTATGGCGATATGAATAGAAATAAGTTTTCTTTTTACCTACTCTATCAGCCTGGACCCAACCGAAGGTTTTTAAATCATTGCTGTGAGATTTGATTTTTACCCATTTGTTTCCCCGGTAGACAACCGGCAACTTGGCATCTTTATGGAGGTACCCTATTTTCCTGTGGTTTTTATTGTAAAAAGCTCCTGCTTTAACTTTATACATATAGCGCGTATATTTGGTTTCATGCTTGAAGCTTACACTTTTATGCTTACCGTATTTATAACCCAGATCATCTTTATGTATATAGCATTGCAGTGGAAAATGGTGATGAATATTTACTTTAAAAAAATTACCTGATTTTTTGATTGGATAAACCATTATTCCTTTTCGCATATAGGCAATTTTTTTGCTTTTCAAACTGGGACCGGAGTAAGCCAAAGCTGAATTTCTGACTATAAGTCCTGAATAAATTTCTTTAATCCAACCGGTCATAACAAAAGGAATTTTTGTAAGTATTTTAATCCAACCCTTTTGATGTTTTATGACTTTTACGATAATTCCGGGATTAATTTTAAAAAAAACCTTGCCTTCCGGTTTTTCATAAAGAGATACAGCTTCATGCCGGTAGGAATAGCGTCCCTTCTCTGGAAATAAAATAACCTTTTCTGCTTTTTCATGCTTTTTCATGAGTTTTTCCAGAGAAGTTCCTGGAGAGGTTGAAACAAGTATTGCTAAAAATAGATATAACATTTATCTGCGCTTTCTTCTTCGTCTTCTTTTTCTTCTTTGTTGAAAATCTTTTATAAAAAGAACTTTGCCCTGATCCAAATCAACAAAAAAAGTTTTCCCCCATTTGAAAACCCTGTCAAGCTCTGTAATATATTGGACTTCAACGGTCCAATTCTTGAGTTTGCTTAAACAAGGAGGAATCCATGATACAATTTCAACAGGAATATATTGATTTTTTCCTCTTTTGAGTAGTTGGTGATAAATCCTGTTTTTGTTGAGTATTTCTACAATTTTTCGCTGTTCATAAATATTGAGAATCCTTTTCCATTCCGAAAGGAAAAAAGACTTTTTGATTCTGGCATTCAAATCAACCTGAAACAGATAATACTCATCTGCTGAAATATCTTCAAAATCATCAACGTCGAATTCTGGAAATTTTGATGCTGAAACAATTTTACTATTTTTGTGAATAATTTCGCCTTGTGCCCTTTGAAAGGATTTTCGATTATAATAACCCAGCAATCGGCAATAAAACTCTTTGCTGGGATAAAGATGATCCCAGTCAAAAATAAGGATTAGTTTATAATAGTTGTTTGGTCTGAATGAAACAAGATCAGGAAAATTGTTAATAAAAATTTCTTGACTCAGTTGAGGCAAATCTTGATATGCAACCCTGGGGTGCAGGTAAATATTTTCATGAATCAAGGATGCATGTTCAAAATACATATATTTGCCTTTAAAACGATAAATCAATTTTGCCCTGGGCATAACCCCGAAATCTAAAGATGCAAAATATAGTGAATTTTACCCTAAAGCAAAACTTTTTACAACAAAACTGAAGAAGCTTGCATTCCATCCTTAATTTACAAGTGTATTTTTTTAATGGCAAAATTAATTGTTTACAGGGAAAATCAATTTAATCATTTTAATCTCGATACAACTTTGCTTTGCCCAATAGTGGCAAAACGGCGGCTCTGAATCTATTAGTGCTGTCATTGTCATGTTCAAAATAAAGAGTGATTCCCCTCGGAACAGTATCTGTTGTATACCCAATAAGGGTACCGTCAGGTTCAATGTAAAAATGTTTGTAAGAATTGGTCATATTAAACATTGTAGAAGGCGGATCTGGCTTGATATCCGCTTCCCTGGCATAAGATTTTATGGAAACATCATTCAAATTCAACCTCATGCTTCTTGGAAGATCGGTGGTTCCATAACAAGTTCCGACACACCATTCCATAGATTTCGGGGCAAACCTGAATTGCACCCTCAATCGGTTATTTATTGCGGCTCTGCGACCTTCATTCAATAAAGCCATGAATTTATAAACTGTGCTGCGTACTTCATTTTCTTCTCTGGCCCCGCTCATACTTGCCAAACCAATTCCAGCAATTATGGAAATAATTGCTAAAACTACAAGGAGTTCCACCAGAGTAAAACCTCCAATAATTTTATTTTTCATATTGTTCCTCCAAGAATTGGTTTGTTGGGAACTTTAACTATCACAATCAACCTTCTTCTCCGATAATTATCGAGGGTTGATGCCGGTCTGTCCTCAAGTGCAGGTCTGCTGGTTCGTATTTCGCTGTTGGCTCTTGAGGATCTGATAATAACACTGATCCTCAAGGTCCTGATTTTGCTGTATTCTGTTGTGAGCAAATCTCTGCTGTTAATCCATATATCACCTTTACCATCAGGCGTCGGCGAAGTATCAAGATGAAAAGCAATCTGCATATCCTCTACATTAAGAGCAAGAGGTGACCAGGTGTAGGTAGATTTTCCGTTCTGTAATTCTCTGACCCCGTGCATTAAAATTGGAGTTTTTGGATCGGATTCATCAATGCGAAGTGCCTGAAAAGGAAATTCTCCCAGGCTGGTAATGGATACAGTCTGGGTGGGGTAATAATCTTGATTAGTAATTCCACAACCGGGATGCTGGCTGTTGTTGGGATTCATGCAATAAACGCCTGTTTTATTATTCCAGATAAGATGTCTGTTGGTTGTACTGCTGTTCAGAATATGATTGACTCTCATCAGGCAACTGGTGTTCCCAATATTGAGGGCTACAACATCCCTGACCTTGAATCCTTCTGTTGAATACACCTTGGCACCGGTATTCAACCTGAACCAGGAGTCGACAGAAGTAATTTCCACCGAAGGGGGAACTACAAATTCAATCCAGTCGGGATCATTATCTGTTCCTCCCTGTGCATTATCAGCTATGGGAGGATAATTATTTTTGTTGTGTACCATGATTGCAGAAATATATTCGTAACCTCCGGAACAGTTTTGCAAAGCTATGTTCTGGGCAAGACCAGCTCCAGCTGTTTGAATTGTTCTGCGCAGATAAGATCTCAATGCATCCAGGTTGTTTTGCATATCGGATACCGATTGCTGAGTAACAGTAGAAGAATTAAAAATCATCTGAACCCCGAAGGCACCAGCCAATACAACACTGCTGATAAAAACAGCTATGAGGAGCTCAATTATTGTAAAACCAAAGGATCTTTTGTTTTTCTTCATAAATATTACCTGTATACTGTTGTTTTCAGATAGATACGGTGTGTACGCGGGGGTGATTCATCACCCTGCCAGGAACTGACTACTTCAACTTCATAAGTATTGGGCAAAGTGCCTAAAGTAACTCCGAAAGATGGAGTAAAAGTAACCCCGTGACCATCACTGTTCTGATCGGGAAGAAGTCCCAGAGACAACTGACAATGCTCCAAGTCACCGCCGTTTGAAGTACATGAAGAAAGGCAGCCCGCCGGAGAACCACCAGAAGACAAACAGATCAGAGTCTGATCAGGAACCTCTTTGAGAGCTTCCATATGATCCTGTGCTTTGGAAACAGCAGTTGAAATTTGTCTGCTGATCAAACTGGTGGAAGATGAAACTGTCACAACCTTGAATAAAGTAAGAATTCCAACAAATAAAACAGACAGGGAAACCATAATTTCAATCAAAGTCATTCCTCTTTGCTTCGAAATAGTTTTATCTCTGTAACAATCATTAATTTTCATGGTTAGTCCTCTTTCCAGTACATTTCTTCGACTCTTGCACCTGCAGCCCCATCACTGGTGTCATTATTCCATTTATCGCCACCTAGAACTTTGGTATCACCACCAAGACTGTTAATGAACAGATGTTCATCATAAACCATAATCCCGGAAACTGTATTACCCGGAGCTGAAACAGGAGCATTGGTCTGAATGGGTAAACCGTCACTGTCAGCTTCCAGTTTGAAGCTGTAGATATGCCCGGGATTGGAAAGATCTTCATCACAAATATCTGCCTTATCTCCTGTGGAAGTTCCCACATAGACTTCGTCTCCACTTATAAAGGCATCAGCCCAAACCTTTTCGTCGCTGGGCAATTCATGTTCAAAAAGAATTTCTCCGGGTTGACACTCGGCAATTCCCGAAGTGTCAACTATTCCGTAAAACTTGTAGTTGGGGTTTACCGGATCATTGAGTTCCGGATGATCTCCGGTACCAAAGTATAAAGCTACAACGTTTTGACCGGTACCCAGATCTTGGGCCACTTTAACTGCAGGAGTAGTAAAAATCGGCTTGCCGACATCAGCTACCAGACATAGATTTCTATTGGTGCCATGGAGAGAATGACTCCAGATGCGACCATTTGTATCAGCTACATAAATACGATCGGTATAACCATCTCGATCATAATCGATAGCTACAGGACTGCCCCAGACTCCCAAGGCCTGAGCGCCTGCGGAACCACCTGCGACATTGAATTTAACATTGCCGTAAGGAAGAGTGTTACCATCATCTGCATCGATAATATATAGAGAAACATCTCCATAAGTATCACTCATTCCAGAAGTTGTTACCACTGCCCAGGTTTTACCCTTGCCACCGTATTTTTCTGAATTAACCCAGATAACAGCAGGAGGAGAATAAGTGCCATTATATTTGTTGTCCGTCCAATCGCTGTCCCACATGGGTTGGGGATTGTGCGGATCAGTAACATCAATTGCGCTGATATATGGATGTTTGGCACCGTGAGTATAAAAGGCCGCTGTGGTCCAATTGTTTTGATAGAGCAAATCAGTCAGAGCGATGGAACCGTTGATCTGAGCCCAGGGATGAGTTTCAGGATAATAATCTTTAACATAGTTGTTTTTGAGATTATTTAACTGAGAAGGAGGAATCCAGGCCCATAATTCACTGCCGTCACCATAATCGCGACTGGCTCCGCTTTTTTCATAATAACCTCTCTGCTCGGCCTGAGAAGTTGAAGGATCATCCCCCCAGCGAAATTTGCCGGCGTAAAAAGCATGTAACATCCCGTCCTGCGCACCAACCAGAGCAATAGCATCTCTTTCAGCTCTGGAAGAATCGTTTTTCCAGTTGTTGTAGGCGGTTTTAATTGCCGGATCAATTCCGTTGCCATAATTCCAGGCCGGAACTCCCGGGGGAACAACTATGGCACCGGTGGAACGATGAATCGCACCCAAAGGCCAAGCTCTTCTTGGTACGGATCCGGGGTTGGAACCGATTGGATATTCCCAGCCTCTGGTCCATTTGATAATCTGACGGGAATCTTCATTATTGCTGTTACCATCACCGTTCAAATCATAGACTTTTTCGCCGTTGTGCTTGATATTGCGCTGGGTATTTGTCAAAACTTCATAAAGAAGCCAAGTATCATTACCTGCTTCAAAACTGACCTTGGTCATCCCATTTTGGGTATAGATATTACGGTTGTCCGGATTGGTGTTGGCCAGTACCTGACCTGCATCCCAAATTTCTTTTACATTGGTTGTATTGGGATGAGCCGGGTCATAAAGCTCATAAAAATAGTAATGTCCCCGGTTGCGGGTATCTCCTCCGGTGACAGTCCATGAAGAGGAAGGGGTTTCCAGGGTTCCCTTGTACATTCCGTTAGCCAAAGGCAAAGGAGTGGAATAGGAATAATCTCCTCCTACCAGAGCCTCATAACCAATGTCAAGGCCCCTGACCTCCGGTTTGCATTGTTCATTGGGGCTGATAATTTCAACTTTCCAGCGTAATTTGGCACCGGTATAACCCAAGGATGCCAAATCCACGGTAACAGTATCTTCTCCCGGTGGAAACTCAACCATAATCCAAACGGGATCACCGCTTGCATCTTCATTAACAGAAATGTAATAATCGATCCTGGTTTCAGGCTCGGATGTACAGGGAGGAATAGGAATATAATCATCTTTGGTAAGTTTTACTTTGTTGATGGTGGTATTTTCGAGTTCACTTGCTGGAATCTCAGGCACTACCAGATTGGATACTATTTCTCCACCATTCTGCCTTTCCACCACAATAACTATATCATTATAGTCATTACCATAGTTCATTTCTCCTCCGGCTCCTCCATCATAGAGCTGTTCAAACCCGAGAATCCAGCGAGTTGGATCACTTGAGGGAGCCCCGAGAAGAACGTGAGTTCTTATTCCGTTTTCTATGGTGTAAAAGTTGCGCTTTTCCGGCTGGGGAATACTGAGATAATTATAAGCAGCAGTATCCAAGCGATCGAGGGCAGCCTGATCCAGCCAACCCAAAACTCCACCGCAGGTATTTCCGGGGAGGCCTCCGGAAGTTGTGTAGGAACAGCCCAAATCAATACTGCGCTTGAAAGTTCCAGAGGATTTATAATCGGGATTCAGAGCCGACTTGGAAAAATAAGGCATGCTCATGGTACGTACTGTATCAAAATAATAGTTATAGTATTTTTTCATGCCGATACTGCCATGCCGAGCATGAAAATTACGATAATAACTGTTGAGAAAA
Organism: Polyangia bacterium; assembly: GCA_041686345.1. Classification (GTDB taxonomy): domain Bacteria; phylum Myxococcota_A; class Polyangia; order HGW-17; family HGW-17; genus JAQICJ01. The sequence continues at coordinate 9,662 of JAWLEA010000088.1, forward strand.
AAAACAATTTCGGTGCCGCTGTCAAAGGTACCCATGTTGACTTCCCTGTCCAACAAATTGACAGTTCCATCACCGTTAACGTCGTAGTCGGGAACTCCATCTGAATTGGAGACTTGATCGCTGACAGGCGGCATGACAAAAGAACCCCACTGCCAGTGAACAACAGATAGCCAATATGGATCCCACCAATAATTAAGACACCCTGTTTCACCTTCGTCCCAACTGCGACAGGTCACTGTAGATTCATAATCATAATCGTCATCAGCCAGCAGATAGAGCCATCCTCCACCTGAATCAACCAGATGTTCCAGATAATTTGAAATATGGGGATAAGTACCACCGTCACTGAAAGAAGAACCATTGAGATAATAGTAATCATATACCCATAGTTTTTTTGCTTTAGACCAGGAATATGAAGGATAGGGATCATAAACGGGAAAAGGTTGAACCAGTTTTGGAAAAGTATAAACATCATTGGTTCCTCCAGGTTTTTCATACAACTTTTCAAACCAGTCATACACTCCGTTGTAGCCACCGGTACCATCTACTCCGGTATCCTTGAGAATTCGCCTTTCATACGTACATACTTTGGAAGAAGCACAATCGGTTCCACTACACCAGCGACAGGATTCACCCATATCGCAATCATCATCGCTGGTGCAAGGACGCTCAGTGAAAGTATATCCGCTAGCCTCGGTAAATTTCTTGACTTGATCGTTCCAGAGAAACCAGCCCAGAGACTGGGATTGATCAGCCGATTCATATACATATTTGACTTTCAAATCCTGCTTCGTCCTTATGAGAATTCGATTGGTATCGCCCAAGGCTCGTTGATCAGTGTTCAGTACCAGATTTCCACTGTCTACATCAACACTGAGTGAACTGGAAAAGTCAGAATCACTGAAACCGCTGGTATAAGTATTTCTGTCCAGATGTGAATAACAATGTGAATCCTGCTGAAATAATACATTAGGCAAAATTCTACTGGTGAGAGAAGATGAATGTGCAGGAAACACGAAGGAAAACCAGAAAATGTTGATTGCCAGAAGAAGTTTTATGTTTTTCATATCTACGGCCCTTTCTCAGGCAGTGATTATTGATTAAAATTTCGGATACCAAATTAGAAATAACTGTTATTTGAACTAACAGTTATCGGAGTCAGGCAAATGCAAAAAAATCTAAAATTTATTTTCTGCGTCGCCATTTGGATATTTTTTTAATCGTTTTCAATCGTTCTCTCATTCTTTTCATTGTTCTGTAAAGCCTTATTCTGGAACGACGCAACGGCTTCGATTTTAAAACTGGTTTTTTGGGAGGATTGTTGGCTCTGCGATGAAGATAGTAGAGCAGATCATCTATTTCCCTTTCAGTATGAAAAGGTCCCGGATTACAATTTACTTTTGGATGAACCGAGGAAGGATTTACCAACCAGCGTTTGAACTCGATTTTGTTCATTTTTCCCAGTTCCATAGCCAGATCTGTACCTTTGCGTTTCCAAGTTCCATCGGATTTGGAGATATCACCCAGTCTTCTCCACCACATTGCACAGCGCCACAGCTTGCGTTTATAAACAACAGATCCGCTTTGAAAACGTCCTCTATGCGCATTGGTAGTTTGAAAAACAGGAGTCAGAATAATTAGAAATAAAAAAATTCTTTTCATGACAAACCTCTAAAATGAAAAACTGTTGGAAAAATCAACTGCGTTGATATCTTTTGAAGTGTAAGACGCCTGGTCGGTTCCGGCATGACTCTGAGCACTGTAACCATAGGTGGAGGGAATCCCTTCTTCCCTGTACACCTGAACTTCAATAACTGTTACCGCCAGCACTATCGGTGTCGAAGAACCGGGATCAAGAATCTCTCCCCTGCCTCTGATTATTACTTTGCCATCATTGTCAATATTTGGATCCAGACTGGGATCATCGGGATTGTTGGAATAGGTAAAGAGAAGACGGGATTTTACTTCGGGCAGCCCTGTGCTTGCACCTCCATAGGTATAATCGACATAAGTTCCCGCAGGAGATGGAGGAGAATTCAGCAAAGTTGTCCATTTATTGAAGGAACTCCAATTTGAATTCATAACTGATTTAGCTTGAGCAACAGCTGCTTCGGCTACATAACGTGATACAACCTTTTCTCTGTTCTGACCGACATTGCGAACATTTGACCTGGTTGAAACCAGCATGGAAGTGGCTGCACCTACCATGGAAATCATGATCAAGAAAACAACAATCATGGAAAAACCCGATTGACTTTTAACTGTGCCTCTCGGGAATATGTTTTTTAAATATTTCAACTTTGCAAGCATCGTTGGCATTTTATCCTCCACCGGCTTGAATTAATTCTTCTTGAAAAAGAAGTTTCAATTCCTGATTCATCTTTCACAAATAAACGCAATTATTATACCTTTTTTATTTAACTTTCATAACACATTGATATGGCTTCCTTAAACAACAACGAAGCTGCTTTTACCCCCCCCTTTGTTTTATTGAAGTTAACCTTTTTAACAACGAAATCGGAAATTTTTTCCGAATAATCGGAAACTTTTGCAGTTGCAACTGGGAACTAAAAAATAAGTTTTTCCATATTTTTGCCAAGAATGAGTTTTTTGGCTTTGTGATCCAATCCCAGTCTGGATAAACGATTCAAATTACCACCGAGATTGTTTTTGCCATAGGGGGTATCTGTTCCGAAAATTAATTTTTCCGGTCCCAATTCTTTCATTGCCTTGAGCAATTTTTTGTCACTTACCAGTTGGTAGGTGGAAATATCGAAAAAAGTTCCCGGAGGAAGCCCCTTTTTTATGGCCAGATCAAACCCAAAAAGATGGGCGATAATCAACTTGAGATCGGGCATTTTAGTTTTCAATTCCAATAATTTAAGAACTTCTTTTCTGGAACTGAGATGGATAAATAGAGGTAGTTTTTTACTGATTGCCCATTTGGCCACACTCTTGAAATATTCAGATTTAACTGTAAACTTCTCCCAACACTGGTGTAATTTTATTCCTGCAAACCCGTAATTTTCATATTGGCGAGCAAGGTAGGAAAAAACAAGATTTTCAGATTTATTTGTAATCTGAGTTGCAACCATCTTTCTGGTAAGCCAGAAAAACTGAATAACTCTTCCCCTGCTCTGGCTTGCCAGCTCCCAAACATATTGGTTGCCAACAGACAGATCTTCTTCAACCTGAAAAAATTTGACTACCCCCTTGGTAAGCAGATTAGAGTATTTGATCAAATTAACCGAAGGTAAAAATCTGGCCAGTTCCGGTAAAGGATATGATTTAGGGTTGTTCAACTGTCCCGGACACAAAACAACACAGTCAAATCCATAAGTATCCAATTGGCTTTTAATGGAACCAAGATTGAGATATTCTCCACAGGCATGGCCATGTCCGTCGATTCTCATTTTATCTGTCCTTTCTGAACAATCATTTATGTCCAAAGAATTATCTTCTTCAAATGAAACAGTCTTTCCCTGGATAATCAAGATAAATCTTCATCCTGTATCAATTGAATTTCTCAATTCAAATTGTTTTAACAATTCAAAACTCATACCAGCTCAGAACAAGCTTTCTTTCACGGGTGAAGACGGTGCATTATTTTTGATTAAACACTTTAAAACATCAAATTATCAGTATTTTTATACTGATACAATGGCAAAATATATCTTCCCCAAAACAGTAAAAAACGAGGATAATTCAACTATCAAGCAGAGCATCAAACTGGTGGAGCAATATTTCAAATTACATACTACCAGCCCTGATGCTGTTAAAATCATCAAAAAGCAACTGACTCCTTTTCAATTTGCCGTGCTCGAGAATGTTGCAACTCTTCCTTTTGGAGCCATTCAAACATATGGAGAAACAGCTAATAACCTGGGTAATTCCAACAAAGCCAGAGCTGTGGGAAATGCTCTGGGAGCAAATCCGCTCCCTGTTATAATTCCCTGTCATCGTGTAATTGCAAAAGGCGCAATTGGAGGTTATTCCTCCGGAACAATTATCAAACAATGGTTGCTCGAATTTGAAGATATCCTTGGATAATATCTATTTCAACCTTGACTTTTAATTTTTCGCTCAACTTTTTCAACCTTATTTTTTTGTGCCAAACTACTTCAGACTTGCCACTACCGGTATAAGCAATAATAGTGATTTTCAAATATTTATCATTTTTATCTACTTTGACTGATAATTCATCATATTTGGCGGATTTAACAGTTTTTTCCGGCATTAAAATTTTAACTGAATTAATAACCATAATTGAAATACACTTATTTAGTTCCCATCCCAGAATGGGGGTTATTGGCTGGGGAAGAAATTGGATTGAGATGCGCGAAGTAACTTCGCAGTTAGTTCTCGTTTCAGGATACTGGTTATTGGCTGCGGCTGAAGTTGGATTGAGATGCGCGAAGTAACTTCGCAGACATAGTAGACACTATTTCAAGAAGTTACGACAAAG
>JAWLEA010000226.1:0-3227 GCA_041686345.1 Polyangia bacterium
TCCAAATGCAAATAAAAAACCTGAGCCTAAAGATTCCAGCTTTCAACTTTCATTCTGCGGTGGAATAAAAGGGGGGCTGCTTGATCTGCAGGGAATTAATGGTCCCCTTATTAATATCAGCCCCATCTGGAAACCGAGCCATCATTTCAGTCTGCAAATCAATTTGGGCTTGGGATTTCTTATGGATGGAGATCTTTCAATCCACAATTCGCTTGAGCTTTCCGTTGAATCCGCTGTTAATTTTTTTATCACCAAAACAAACAATCCTGATCTTCTAAAAAGCCTGGAAGGTTTTATCCTCTTACGTACTGGTTATATTTCTCAGGAATTTTTAAAAGATAATAATGACTATGTAAGCACTGGCATTTCTATTGCTATCGGAGCTGGGATGGAATATTACCTCTCCAGAAATTTTCATCTTGTTTTCAAACTAATCTATGATTTCCCCATCTGGTTCAGTGAATGTGCTGATCAAAGCGGACAAAACACCTGCAGAAATCCCTCAGATTTTAATGGGCATTTCTGGACTTTCCTCAGTGGGATCAAATTAATTTTTTAGTTCCAATCACTTATAAAATCGGTTTTATTACTGAAGCTCTTTTTGTTTCCATTCAAGTTTTAGTGCCCATTCTATAAACTCTTTTTCAATTTCAGCCAGTGACTTGCCAAAACATTTCTCAACGATCTTATCATCTGACAACCTTTTCTCAGAGTTTCTCTGCCAATTTTCCACAAGTTGATGGTATAATTTTTTCAAATATCCCTGTTCCTGAGTATACATAATAAAATAACGAGCCTGGGCATAATTGCGGGCCTTCATATTTTTGTAAAAATCATCTTTGGTCAAAAGGTCCTTTAAAGACCGAAGCTTTTTCTTTTTGATCGATTTGTGCAACAGAGGCAACCTCCAATTGACCAGTGCTTTGAGCGTATTTTTTTCAACTGTGCATCCTTCATGGAGACTCGCCAAACCTTCGTTAAACCAATCGGAAACCTGGGGAAAATCAAAAATAATCAAAGCATGAGTAAGTTCATGAATCAAAGTACCGCTTCCCGTGGTAATATCCATAATCAAGGTATTATTTCCTCTGGTGTGATAACCAAAATAAGGTATTTCTGCATGACCAAACAAGGATTCGGACCACTTTCTATAACTTTGCTGGCCGTATAATAAAAGAATTGTAAGCACCCTGTCAGGTTTATTGTTGAAATAATTACTCCACATAATCCTTGCCGGTTTTAATACATAATTTTCAGCCAAATATTTGAGTTCTTCAAATCTGATATCACCTGCTATTACAAATGGAGGGGAAAGATAATAAGAGAAATTATCACCTAATTTCTCTTCCAACTGCTTTTTGCGTATTCTCACCTGTCTGGACAATTTCATAGGCGGTTCGGGAGGAGGAGGAAGTAATTTACTTTCATTTTTCTTAATTTCCCTGGCTTTAAGATAAATCACTCCCCCGATGACAAAATTAAGGAACAGCAAACCCATAACAGCTATTTTTCTTTTACTGTATTTCATAAATTTTCCCTTCTCAATTTTATACAGGAATTTTAATATAACACAGCTTTTATCCATGGTATGATATTTTTGAAAAAAATTTTCATTCAGGAAAAAATATGACTTCTGAAAAATACAAACCACATCCTTTAAATGAAAATGCAGCCCTAGGCAACCTCAACCTGGTCAAACAACTTCTTGCCTCTGGTGTCAACGTAAACAACCGCGATCAATATGGAGAAACCCCACTGCATCGTGCTGCCTGGGAAGGCCAGGATGAAATTGTCAAATATCTCCTCAAAAATGGAGCCGAGGTCAACTCTCGAGCCGGTACAGGCAAAACACCTCTACATCGTGCCGCCCGCCAAAATCACACAAAAATTATCAAGTTGCTTGTTTCCAAGGGAGCCCGCCTCGACAGTCAAAACCGTGAAGGCGATACTCCTTTGCATTGGGCAGCATTCGCAGGAGCAACCGAGGCAGCCAAAATCCTCCTTGCTCTGGGAGCCAATGCCAAACTGACCAATAAACAGGGCAGAACTCCGGGAGCTGAAGCCAGAAGACGAAATTTTGACGAATTGGCATTGTTCTTGGAACAACACCGCCAAAACATCAGATAATCATTCAAATTTTATTTTTATTACTCCCTGTCCATGTTTATCTTTAACTTTGAGATGAAAACCAACAGGTTATTATGACTTTTCAAATTATTATTGACGATCTTTTTCAACAGCACATCGGTCCTAATCTCATGCATCCGGAATGTCCGGGACGAGTCCTCTCCATTGTCAACGAGCTGCTGAAAACAGATGTTTTCCACCAATTACAAAGAGCTCCCCTGCGCCAAATTACCAGAGAAGAATTACTCCTGGTACATTTCCCCGAATATCTGACAAAAATCGAAAAAGAATTTAAAAATACTTTCGGATACCTCGATCCTCAAACTTATTTCGGTGAAAAAACCAAAGAAGTTGCAGCGGTTGCAGCAGGTTCAATAATTGATCTGACCACAAAAATCTATCAGAACGACAATAACATCAAAAGGGGATTCGCCGTCACCAGACCTCCAGGCCATCATGCCAGACCAAATGGTGCCATGGGCTTTTGTATCTATAACAATCTGGCTCTTGCCGCAGCAAATCTTTGCCAAAACGGAGCGTCCAGGGTGGCCATCATCGACATCGATTTTCATCACGGCAACGGTATTCAAGATGCTTTCTACAACCGCTCTGATGTTTTTTATCTTTCAATTCATCAGGAAGACACCTACCCCGGCACCGGCTTTCTTAACGAAATTGGAGAAGGAGAAGGAAAAGGCTGCAACCTCAATCTTCCCCTGGCTCCCCTTGCCGGCATCAATGAGTTTCTAGCTGTCATCGATCACATATTCAAACCTGCCCTTATGCGCTACCAACCGGAAATTATCCTTGTGGCTGCCGGATTTGATGCCCACAAACGAGATCCTCTGGGTAATATGCAACTAACCAGAGAGGGCTTCCAACTGCTGTTCGCCAAACTGCGCCAACTGGCAGAAGAACTCTGCAATGGCAAAATAATGGGGGTGCTTGAAGGAGGATACCATCTTAATTCTACTGCTGTCTGCTGTTCTGATCTGATCACATCCTGGAACAGTTCTCCCTATATTTCTCTGACAAAAACTCCCTCCCCCAACTCTTCCACCAAAATAATCATCAAAAAAGCCAGAAAACTGCATAGACTT
>JAWLEA010000227.1:0-3188 GCA_041686345.1 Polyangia bacterium
GGATTGAACAGGCTTCGGTAGCATCGGCGGTGAGTCCGTAGCCGTCGCCGTCGTTGTCGCGGTAGTAGGTTGAAGTCAGCCCTTCGTCGATTTCGCCGTCACAGTCGTTGTCGAGACCGTCGCAGCTTTCTTCAGTTGCTTCATAACCGGTAATGCTTGCATAGTCCGGTTCACTCCAGATAAATTCCCCGTCAGCATTGGTGGTGCATATTTTAACCAGACCTTCGCAAACACCTTTTGTTTTGGAGGCCGGAGGTGCTTCGCCTTCACAGGATTGATTGTTTGTGTTGGTGTTGTCGTCATCACAGGCTGAGATGACAAAGGAAAAGATAAACAGGAAGGAAAAAAGCAGAAATTTGTGAGACATGAAGATCACCATTTAAAAAGAGAGGAGTTGAAAGCTACCACTGTTTGTTAATCATTTTTGAATAGAACCTGAACAGTAGTAAGTCCATATCAATGAAACAACTGATAGTATATTATAGCAACAATAAAATTAATCTACAACCTGATTATGGAGAATACCCTGTATTTGAAGTCAAACTTCTTTTTCTGACGAATAATTCTCACTCTACAAAAAGCAAATCAATTTACAACCATGAAATAATGATTGTTTAGCAGTCTGCTTCCCCCGGTGCTTAATTGAACGTGCCAGTTACCAAGGGTTTTTATAGTACTCAGCTTATTGTATTCCATACTTGTCCACAAAAGATAATTCCCATTTTTTAATTTAAGCTTTTTGACTTCTTTTTCCAGCAAAGTTTCTCCGTTTCTGCTCCAGACATGGGTAAAGGTGTCTCGGGGATACATGGGGGTTTCAAGAATATTGATACAATATAGCTTCTTCTTTTTGATATCTTTTTCATGGATTTTCCTTATCCCGCCCAAAGCTGATTTGCGAAATTGATCAGGAGTAAAAGCCGTGATTGCGGTCCTTGTAATTTTGTAAGGAGCTGCCGGGATTAGCCGTTCTGCATGATGACAGCCATAGCTTATGATAAGTCCTGAAATTACCACCCAACGCAGTTTGCCCTTTTTGAAAATGAGCTTGGGATAGTGCAGTGCCATAAACCCAAAAACACTTAAAAAAGCTGCCAGAGGAAGAATATATCTGGTTGGAATTGGGATGAACAAGGGAAGCAACAGATCAAAACTGGCAAAAAGACAGAGGGTATAATAGGTGGCCCGTAAAATTTTGTTTTCCATAAGCCAATTGTCGAAAATAAGATCCTGGGTGGATAAAACAGCCAGAATACCCAAGAGCAGGGTAAAACCTATATTTGCAGAGTTGAGAACCGAGGCCTCCCAGAAAAAAGGCAACATGAAAAAATAGAGGGCCTGGTACATGTTTTTCATGATAAAATTGAGAAGAACTTTAAGCCCTCTTTTTTGCTTGCCGGTTTCATTTTCATAAGCTGCCACTCGATCAAAGATAATCAGCAGCAATAAAAGCAGCATCAAATAAAGAAACAGATTTTTAACCTGTCCCCAATCTCCATGAAAGAAAATAATTACCAGAACCCCAAACCCAAGGGCATAAATTGAATGAAGAATCCAAATCAATTTTTCATGTTTGAGCACAAATTCCTTAAATTTATTGTATTGATCAAAGCCAAGCATAATTAGTTCCCGTTCCGAAAGTGGGGTTTTTTTGACTGGGTTTGAAGTTGGATTTAGATCCAAGAAGTAATAAAAAACAGGCTAGAAAATCAAAAGATGATTATCCTGACTACCTTGCCGCCGATTTCAGCTTCGTATTTGTTTTCAAAGTAAAAAACCACCTTGGGCAAATCTTTTGTTCTGACAGCAAACCTGTCCTTGCCAAAGGTTGGTGGTACAGGATTTGAACTGATCTTGCCGTATGCTTCTTTGATTTTCTTCAGGGTGGAGCCGACCCCGATTCCTTTTTTTGTTTTCAGTTCAGGTTGCTCAAGCACCAGCATTTTTACTATTAATTTACCAAAATTCATTCCTGCAAGAATAGCTTTGAATTCAGGAGTCGGATTGCGTGAAATAGGCTTCTCGCTGTTTTGCATATTTGCATAAGGACCATCTTTAATGGCAATTTTCACCGGTGGATTTTTAAGACTGAAACCTTCGAAACTCAAACCATCCCCATAATAGGAAAAGAAATAATTTTTAATGAGCTGTTTTTTCTGCTTTGCCCAATAATCCGGCAGAGGTTTACCAGGTTCAAGCTTCCCAATTTTCCCTTTGCCTAAAAAATACCCTTTTTTATTCTCAGTGTTTTTAACATTAATTTCTTTTGCTGAGGAATTTTTGCTCCTGTTTTGTGTATTTACCGTTTTCTTCTTCTCTTTCCCGGATTTTGCTCGATTTTTTTGACCAAACTCAGGTTTATCTCCAGAGGTGCAAGCTCCGGTAGTAAAGACCAGTAAAATTGTAAAAATGACATAGTAGATAATATTCATAATAAAAACACCCTATCCCAAATTACCACACAAAACAATCCCCAAATTACAGCAAACAAAATAGTGCTTCGCACCGCAAACCACCAAACACTACCGCCAATAATCCACCCCCGAAACGCAGGGAAGGGTCCTGTGCCCTCCCTTCCTGAAATGCCACCACCGCTGAAAACAAAACCACCACCGCCAAAAACCACCCCCGAAACGTAGGGGAGGGTCCTGTGCCCTCCCTTCCTGAAAACAAAACCACCACTGCCAATATTCCACCACCAGAACAGCCTTCAACTCTTCAATTCTCCCCATCAATCCAAATTCCACAATTGTTATTCGAAAATTGGTGATGCAGAAACAGACTATTAGAATTTATGTTGAAAATCATCCTTTCGCTCAGTGCCCCATAGGAGCCAAAGGTTTGTCCACCAAAGGCGAATATCGTGTTTACTATCAGGGTAGTTCCGAATATCAGGATGCCAACAGCCAGAAAGCTCAGGCGGTTTACGATGGTCTGGGAAGGCTCACCAGTCTCTGGCTTCCCCATATTGCTCGGGAAGGTTGTATGGTGCCACAGGTGCCATCAGTGGAGATTACCTACGATCTGGGCTCAGATACCAGACCCTGGTCCTATGTCCACACCAAATCCTACCGCAATTTTTGTGATCCTTCCGACTACAGCGAAGGATTTGCCTTTGCCGATGGACTGGGCAGAACCCGGATCAGCGTAGAGCAGGGCCAAAGCGACGATCCCGACAAAGCCTGGAT
>JAWLEA010000089.1:0-3529 GCA_041686345.1 Polyangia bacterium
CTACTACTTGGACTTCATAGGAGAAGGGATTGGTGACGCCGTCTACTTGAACTGTGTAGGTGTGACCGGCCTGGGTAGTCCAGCCTTGGGGAATGATGGAAATAGCGTAGGAGGAGCCGTAGTTGGCCAGCAGTTGATTTACTTCAACCGGCAGATCATCAGTGCCATCTCTGGTGATGGTGATTTGAGCATTGTTGAGGTTGATGGAATCGCTTTGCAAACTCCAGCCGGTTTCGTCGATTGAGCTCCAAGAAGGACTTATGCTTCCAGCAGGGAAGATCCCTTCCGGTGGAAAGGATACCCAGTTTTTACCGGCATTGGAGTTGCCAAATACCCACATGCAGGAATATGAACTGGTAGAACCCAACCCCATTGGTCCGAGGGAGTTGGATAGAATCCATCTTCTGTGTCCAAGAGTCTGTGGATTTCCGGGATCGACCATGTAAAGATCAACAGCGGCTACTCCGGCTGTTGATGAAAGATTACTGGAACCTGCAGCTTGTGCTCCGTCAGACGTATAGCAAGTCCAACTTGAAGGAGGACTGTGAGAGAGCTGCCCATTGGCAGTCATCATCAAGGCACATTCCTGTGCTTTCTGGTCTTTGACAGAATCTGTACTAACTTCGGGCAGATCAGCCAGAAAACGATAAAGATTGACAATTTTCAAAGCATTTTCCCGGCCACCGGAGGTGATATCTCCAGCATTACAGGAATTTGTATCTCCGGTCCAGCTGCCTTCACTCATGTCACTGCGATCGTTGAGCCAGCGTCCACAAACAATTTCAGTTTCGCTGTCAAAACAAAGGGAAAGATCAAAATTGCAATTAAGATCACATTGCAAGGTGCCTCCCAGATAACCGAAATCTTCGCACCCCTGGTTATTTAAATCATCAGTATCACATTCTTCGCTGTTTTCAATAATGCCATTACCACAAGTTTCGGTTTCACATCCTGAAAGATCGAAGGTGCATTGACTGCAGGAAAGTTGACCCCCGGAAAAACCAAGATCCACACAATTATAACCATTGAGGTTTTCCCCTTCGCAATCTTCTTCTTCCTGAATAAAGCCATCTCCACAATTTGAATTGTTGGTATTGTTGGTATTGTTGGTATTGTTGGTATTGTTGGTGTTGTTGGTATTGTTGGTGTTGTTGGTGTTGTTGTTGGTATTGTTGGTATTATTTACATTGTTGGTATTGTTGGTATTGTCGTCATCACAGGCAAAGGCAACAAAAGATAATAACAAAAACGGGAACAGTTTGGATTTCATAATCAGAACTCCTTTTGAAGTATTTACAAGGGATTGAAAAAACAGCCAAACAATAAAACCCATAATATCATGTGTATAATAATAATAAAATCTTTAAATGAATAATTTTCTATTCTCTTCGTTAAATAGTTCCCATCCCAGAAGTGGGGTTTTTGACTGGATAAGAAGTTTGCCTCAGATGCGCGGAGAAACTTCGCCGACATAGTTGACACTATTTCAAGAAGCTACGACAAATTCAAGAAGTTACGACAAAGTTGATGAGGTAAAATTTTTGTTGATATGGTAGATCATGTTTTGTTACGAAATAAACTTGAAGGAGTTTTAACCGAAATTATAACTTTCACTACAGGTTTCAAAATAAAGAGCCAAATCAAAAAGGAGTTTACTTTTCAACAGTTTGGTTTATTGTAGGAAAAAGAAAAAGAAACAAGGAGACTCAAAATGAAACTTAAAACGAAATTATTTTTTACAATCAGTATATTGTTTGTATTTGCCGCTGGATGTTATGACACTCCTCCCCCTCACGATAATTATAATGATCAACACTCTTCAACCATAGATGCTCCGGTAGTAAATGAAGTCGAACCAGAGCAGGTTTTTGTTGATCCGGAGCCTGTAGAAAAAAGAGTTGAGGTAGAATATTATACTCCGCAACCTGATCAACCTCATGATGCGGAAATATATACTGATATTGCCCCTCCCAGAGGTTTTGTCAGTATCAAGAAAAACCGCAGGCGTCCTCCCCAGAATTTTGTTTCCTATAAATCCAGAATTCCTTTGATTTATCTTCCCCCCCAAGTGGATTTATCAGATATTACTCCCCCCAATTACAAAAATTGTATCGGTGGAAGTTACAAGTATCGAGGCAAATGCATTTGTCCAGCCAGAACAGCCTGGGATAAAACCAGCTCCCGTTGTGTTCCCATCAAGAATCTGATGAATAAACTCTGTCGCAGAGGTTCAATCTGGAATGGAACCCGCTGTGTCTGTCCCTCGGGTAAATATTGGAATTCAAAAACTAAATGGTGTGTAAATAAAAAATACAAACCTGATTGCAAAGGAGGTTCAATTTGGAATGGAACCCGATGTATATGCCCTTCAGGCAAATATTGGAATTCAAAACTTAAAAGGTGCCGTTCTCGTAAAATTATCAAATGTTCCCGTGGTACTGTTCGCAGGGGTCGCCGTTGTGTCTGTCCTTCAGGCAAATATTGGAATAAATATCTGAGATGGTGTGTGCGCCCCAAACCAAAATGCCGTCGTGGCACAATTTATAAAAATGGTCGTTGCCGATGTCCTTCAGGTACTCATTGGAATTCCAGACGCAAAAGATGCACACGCAAGGTTAAATGTCCTCCCACGATGATTGCCAAGCAACTTTCCAATGGTCACACTCGTTGTGTTTGCCCATCTGGAAAACACTGGAGTTCTTCTCGTCGTCGCTGTGTTAATAAAATCCGTTGCCGGGGTGGTTCAGTATGGAATGGCAGTCGTTGTATCTGTAAATCCGGTAAAGTTTGGAACTCAAAATCAAAACGCTGCGTAAAAAGTAAGATAAAATGCCCCGGAAACAGTGTTTATCGCAATGGAAAATGTCAATGTCCAACTGGTAAAACCTGGAGTAAAAATAGTCGTCGCTGCATCAGAGCCGTGAGGTGTCGTTCCAACATGATCCTGAAAAATGGTCGTTGTACCTGTCCTTCCGGGACTTATTGGAATAAAAATAAAAAACGATGTCTTACCAGATTAAATTGTCCAAAAGGATTCAAATTCAGTTATAACAAAGGCAAATGTTTGTCTGTCAAAAGGTGTAAACCTCCCAAAATCTGGTCACCTGAGAAAAAGCGCTGTGTCCACAAGGTGAAATGTCCCAGCAATATGATAAAAAAAGGCGGAGTTTGTGTTTGTCCTACCAATACTAAATGGCATCATGGTCATCGTCGTTGTATTCGACAAAAAAATACCAAATGTCCTCCAGGAACCATGGCGACAACCTTGGGAACTTGTATATCAAAGTGTCGCAGGCCAAATACACGTTGGGATAACCGACTCAAACGTTGTGTTCACGATAAATCCTTTAAAAAATGCTCCCCCGGCTTCAAGTACAATAAGAAGCTCAAAAAATGTGTCAGAAAGAAAGATCAAAGATGCCGTCGCGGCTATCACTATGATTCCCGCCGTCGCCGTTGCGTAAAAGATCCAAAAACCCACGGCAAAGCAAAAGGCGGCAAGAAATGCCGCAAAGGTTATCACTATGAT
>JAWLEA010000089.1:3629-13822 GCA_041686345.1 Polyangia bacterium
AAAAACCCACGGCAAAGCGAAAGGCGGCAAGAAATGCCGCAAAGGCTATCACTATGATTCCCGCCGTCGCCGTTGCGTAAAAGATCCAAAAACCCACGGCAAAGCAAAAGGCGGCAAGAAATGCCGCAAAGGCTATCACTATGATTCCCGCAAGAAGCGTTGCATAAAGAAATGTACTGGTGGTAAAAAGCTTGTTGCCGGACGTTGTCGTTGTCCGTCGGGAACAGTGGAAAAAAATGGAAAGTGCAAAAGAGTAAAACGCAATAGAGGCCGACATAATCAACGTCATGATCCCCAAAAAGATCCACGAGGAAAAGGCCTGCGCTGATTAATTTCACTCCCCAAAATCTCGTTTTAACCCCCATCCTCCAAATCTCGTCTTAATCCACATCCTGTAATATTTCCAGATAATCTCCATCTTTGGGGTAAACCATATTTGCAAGGTTAAATTGTTTCAACTTTGTTATAATCGCGCTATCAGAATGGATCAGAGCAATTTTTCGGGTTTGCAGAGAAGAAAATTTGCTTTTTACTATTTCCGGCGATATGTGGGCTTTTTCGGCAATGTTTTCAAAAAGGGAACATTCGGATACAAACAGTTCTGTATCTTTTGCCAGTTCGTACATAAATGGTCCAAAACGGGTATCTCCACTGATCGCCAATGTTTTTCCACGGTAATTAAACCGAAATCCCAGTGATTCCGGTCGGTGATCCACACTTATGGCTTTGATTCGCAATTTGTTGTTCAAGAAAGGTTTTTCTTGTTCAGGAACAATTTCCTCAAAAATCAACTCAAAAGGAAAATCAGTGCCGGGATAATTAGCTTCAATCAGGTTGCGCAGATAATTCTCAATACCTGCTGGACCGTAAAAATAAAAGGGAAGTTTGCGTTGCAGAATATCGCGATGGTAAAGCAGAAGATAAGGGATGCCACCGCTGTGATCCCCATGAAAATGAGTTAGAAAAAGATGGGAAACCTTGTTAATATTCAGATTGAAACGGAAGGAATTCAAAAGAGCGGTGGGACCGAAATCCACAAAAAATTGAGAATCTCTGGTTTGACATAGTATGCTCTGATGACCTTTGGCGCTTAGATTACTGGCGTTTCCGGTTCCAAGAAAATAAATTTTCATTTCAACTCCTTTCTGGGATGGGAACTGGTTATTGTATTGTAAATCTTCTATAATCTTTTATATTTTAGTAATTCAATTCAGGTAAAAACAGCTAAATGTTTTTACCAACTAATTCTTATTAACTGCAATTTCAGTTTTTTTATATCTGAATTTTTGCTTCAAATGATCTTGGCAATGGAGGTTATCTATGAAATTTCTGCTATTCTTATCTTTGGTATTTACTCTGATCGGCTGCAACAAAAATAAAGTTGAAAACGGTAAAGAAGCTAAAAATAAAACCGAAACCAAAAAAAATGATAAAAAACCGGATAAAGATGTTGCTCCGTCTAAAGACAAGAAATCATCAAAAAATACCCCCAAAAACAAGCCTGAGCCCCAGCAAAAAATCCCCCAAAAAAAGTTGAAACCGCCAATCAAGCTTATGACTGAATATTTTGCAGATATGAATAAAATTATCAAAGAAAATATCAAAAATCCAGCCGCTGCTTTCGAGGCATTGAACAATCTCCACCAAAAAGAAAAAACCAAACTCGATAAAATCAGAAAATGGTACAAGCAGGTGGATATCAAAGATTATGAAGCTTTGTTCACTGATCACAAAAACAACAAAGAACTTATTGATGCCTACGTCAATTTTAATAAAAATCTGGTAAAATTAGCCAAAAAGACAAAAAAAATGAAAAAAGTAAAAGGATATCAACTTTTTCTTAAAAATCTCATTCGTCCCCCGGCCGCCAATAAACACAAAGGTAAACTCAAAGATGCCGATTCTCCCCCTGCAAAATAAAACTTGAATTCTTATCTTTAATCTCACCACCGCAACTCTCTGCCTTCATCCTGGTTTACCCTGAATTTTTATACACAGACGTCTTGTTGCTGCAAATTTCCCTGTGCAAATTTCCCTGAAAATTAATGTTGAAGATTTTTCCTGAAAGATAAAGGCTGTTGACAGGGGTTGGCTGTCAAAAAGGAATTAGCTTATCTGGGGTTTTCAACCTGAGCCTGGCCGGCTTTGATGATGGAGCGATAAACTTTGCCCGGAGACATGGAAATACCGGTGAGACCGATTTCATGGAGGCGACCGATGGTATATACATCTCCACCATGCTCTCCACAGATGAAGGTTTCAAAGTTGGGATCAACCGATCTGGCATCATCTACGAAGGTTTTAACCAGTTTTTCTACAACCGGATGGATGGAAATGAAGGGATGTCTTTTGAAAAAGGCGTGTTCCACGTAATGAGGCAGGAATTTATCTGCATCATCGCGAGATATGGCCAGAGTAGTCTGGGTAAGGTCATTGGTGCCAAAAGAAGCAAAAAGATGATTGGGATGGGCTTCTTCGGGAAAATCAGGAAGTTTGGACTGCAAAGTTTGAACCATTTCTTTACCCTGGAGTGCGGCTGCGGGAGTTTCCACCATGATGCCGAAACCATAGGATATCCATTTTCCATGTTGTTCATGAATTTCAGCAGCTACCTGGCAGGCGATGTTTTTGAGTTCATTTACTTCGGTGGGGATAATTGCCAGAGGTACTTCAATTTCAGGTTTGGGATTAAACCCTTCAGTTTTGAGTTCCATGGCAGCTTCCAAAATGGCTTTGATCTGGGTCTTGGGAATTTCCGGATTGGTGATGGCCATTCTTACCGAGCGATGTCCGAGCATTGGATTTTCTTCTCTTTCCATACCGGAATCATGGGGAAAGAATTCGTGGAGGGGGGCATCTAACAAACGAATAGTAACTCCGTGGCCGTCCATGATTTTCATGGATTTTTTGAAGTCTTCCTTGGAAAATCTGTAGATTTTGGTAAGAGCTTTTTTCTTTTTGTCTTCATCATCACCGAAAAGTACTTCCTGAATAAAGGGAAGTCGATCTCCAAGGAACATATGTTCGGTTCTGAAAAGGCCAATTCCTCGGGCACCTTTGTTCTTGGCGCTCTGGGTTTCGGCTGCTTCAGCATTGGCTCTGACTTCGAGGGATTTGAATTCATCGGCCCAATTCAGAATTGTTTGAGCTTCTTCACCCAACTCTTCAGGAATAACAGTGGGAACCTGACCTGCAAAAACTTCGCCGGTGGTACCGGAAATAGTGATATATTCACCTTTTTGAATGGTGGTTCCATTGACGGAAATTTGCTGCTTTTTCCTGTCAATTTTGATTTCATCGGCTCCAACAACGGCAGGAGTGCCCCAGGCGGTGGCCATAATGGCGGCGTGGGAAACTTTGGTGCCGGTAGTGGTGAGAATACCTTTGGAGGCTTTCATTCCTTTGACATCTTCCTGGGAAGTCATCACTGTAACCAGAATTACGTCTTCTCCTTTTTCACTGAGAGTGATTGCGTCGTTTTTGTTGAAAACCACTTTGCCGTTTACTGCTCCGGGGGAAGCTGAGCTGCCTTTAGTTAGTAATTTTGCTTCTTTTTTAACTTCAGGAGTGATTCTGGGGAAGAGAAGTTCGGCGAATCTATCGGGATTGATCATTTTTAGAGCTTCTTTTTTATTGACAATGCCTTCTTTTTGCATGGCAACGGCAATTACTGATTCTGCTTGAGCTGACCGTTTACCGTCTCTTATTTGCAGCCAGAAAAGCACCGGATCTCCGTCTTGTTCTTCAATGGTGAATTCTGCATCCTGCATATTTTTTAGTTTTTTCTCCAACATATCGCCGGTTTCTTTGATTTCATAATAGATATCTCGGAAAGCCTTGTCTTCGTGGTCTCTCAGAGCTTCCAGCGGCAGGGAATTGCGAATTCCTGCAACCACGTCTTCACCTTGAGCCTGGAAGAGAACGGTTCCTTCGAGGTGTTCTTCAGATTTGTGACCTGTGGATTTGTCTCTGGTGAAGAAAACACCGGTAGCACTCCGGGGTGTTTTGTTGCCGAATACCATTTCCTGCAGATTGACGGCTGTTCCCAGATCGTGGGGAATACCTTCCTGCTGGCGGGTAAAGATGGCTCTTTCGTTACTCCAGCTGCGGAATACTGCTTCGGCACTTTTGATAATCTGGGTTTCAGGATCTTGGGGGAATTCGTGACCGAATTCTTTGTAAATTTCTTTGTATTTTTTTATCAGGTTGTTGAGTTCATCAATACCTAGTTCCAGATCGTTTTTGACTTTCAACTCTTTCTTGAAGTTATCAAGTGCTATTTCAAAGGGATCTTCTCCTTCACTGTTTTTAATCTGCAAAACAACATCTCCGTACATCTGCAGAAGGCGACGATAGGAATCGAGCCAAAAGCGGACGTTATCTCCCTTGACCAGTTCGGCAAGAATAGAATCATTCAATCCGATATTGAGGATAGTGTCCATCATGCCGGGCATGGAGAATTTGGCGCCACTGCGTGCTGAAACCAGCAACGGGTTTTTAGGGTTCCCAAATTTTTTGCCAGTATGTTTTTCCAGTTTTGCCAAACCTGTTTTGACATCGGCTTTCAAATCTTCAGGAAGTTTGCCATCAACAAGATTGTTGGCGTGGAAAGCAGGCAGATTCAAAACTGTCGGGCAGTTGATATTCAAGACGCAGTGCATGAGATAAAGGCCGTAACCTTTACCACCCAGAACGGTTTTCAATTCGTCTTTGGTTTTGTCTTCGAATTCCGGGATAGAAACGTCTTTGGCAAAAAAATAGGTGTTTTTCCATTTGGTCATTATATTTCTCCTTGTGATTAGGCTCGGCTCAGCTGTTATTGTTGCAAAAATGAACTAGTTTGTTTTCCACCTGATTCTGTTTGATTCTGCCCGGGATGCATCCGGATATTTGACATCTTTATCAGCTCCGGAAACCTTTGGCAATTTCCCTGATGTCCATATTGAAATACGACAGCAGTGGGATTGAAATTCGGCATTATTGGAGCCGGTACGTAAAATCAGAAGAAAAACAACAGTAAATACAATCAGGATTAGAGGAAAATTGAATTTACTCCAATAGATGAGTGGTAAAATAAATCTTTTCTGTTTAAAGTCAAGCTGAAGCTGATTTGCCAGCTGCCTTTAATTTATTTGCAACTTGTCTGTTTCATCTTCGGGTTTCAGGGACAACCACGAAATTGTTAAAAAATCAGGAGGTTGAATTATTATCAATAAAAAATTTGCCAGGATCACGAGCCCGGATAGAATGGAGGGTAAATTGGTCAGGCAGTAACTTATGAGTTGAGCTTCAAGTTGCCTGCCTGGTTTTTACAATCCCAATCCTTCAGGAGCTTTTATGACCTTCAAATTTTTGAGTGCTTTTCCCTGGTATATGAGTGATAATCGGGACTTCATGCTTTATCAACAGGATGTATTTGAAATTCTGCCCTCGATCCCGGACTCATCTGTTGACCTTATCTTTGCCGACCCTCCCTATTTTCTTTCCAACGGCGGGGTTACCTGCAAAAGTGGAAAAATGGTCAATGTGGACAAGGGCGATTGGGATAAAAGCCGCGGAATCGAAGCCAA
Source organism: Polyangia bacterium (assembly GCA_041686345.1). Lineage (GTDB taxonomy): Bacteria > Myxococcota_A > Polyangia > HGW-17 > HGW-17 > JAQICJ01. The sequence continues at coordinate 9,200 of JAWLEA010000089.1, forward strand.
CCACGAATTTAATCGCAGATGGCTCAGTGAATGTCAGCGTATTCTCAAGCCCAGCGGTTCTATTTTTGTTTCCGGAACCAGCCATGTGATTTTCAGCCTCGGATTTGCCATGCAGCAACTCGATATGAAAATACTCAACGATATTTCCTGGTTCAAGGTTAATCCGCCCCCGAATCTGGCCTGCAGATATTTTACCCACAGCACCGAAACCATAATTTGGGCTGCTCCCCATCAGGATTCTCGTCATTATTTCGATTATCACGCCATGAAAAAGGAAAATGGCGGCAAGCAGATGAAAAGCTTGTGGTCCATTACTTCTCCCCTCAAGGTGGAAAAACGCTTTGGCAAGCATCCCACCCAAAAACCGATAAAACTGCTGATGCGCATTATCAAAGCTGCCAGCCGCGAAGACGATCTGGTACTCGATCCCTTTGCCGGCTCCGGAACCACCGGGATTGCCGCGGCCTTGCAAAAGCGCCGGTTCATCGGCATCGACCTTGACGACGAATATCTCGAAATTGCCCGCCAGCGTTTTGAGACCAGAGACGAAGAGTTGCCCGTAAAGCGCAAAAAAGTCTATCGCCGACGCCAGCAAAAAGCAGCTCGCACCGTCAAAAAACCAGCCAAATCCAAAAAAACCGACAAATCTCCCAAATCAAGCAAATCTCCCCATAAACCCAAAGACGACAACGACAAGAACCCCACCCTCTTCTAAGTTTGAGTTTTGAATCTCCAGGTAAAATTTTATTCAGAACTGCTGCGATAGCGGACCACGGCAATTACGGTGACTATCAGCAGAAAAGCTCCGAAGATCATGGCTACATAAATAAGAATTGTGCTCAGGGAGCCTGTTTCTTCGGGCTGAATTTTCTCTGGTTCCACTTCGTATTCGGAAAAAAGAAAAATGAGGTCTTCACCGGGAAGTTTTTTGCCTTCCCAACTGAAGGTGTCCTTGATCTTGTTTGTTTCCGGGATAGTTGCTCCCAGAAATTTGAAATCACCACCCATTTGCAGAATCACCTTGAAATTTACCTGCTTGGAAGGGGTGAAGCGTTTTAATTGGGTCAAGGGCAGGACTATTTCCCTGATTTTGTCTTCATTGAGTTCGGGAAGTTTGATTTCAGTTTGTTCCAGAGTGAGTATAAGGCGGTAATCTTGCGGATTGCCCGGGAGGGGAGGGATGTCAACTTCTGTTCCGCTGAAGTTCTGTACAGGGCTGTCACTACCCTTTTCGGGCTTGATTTTAAAATTTACCAGCTTTTTTTCTACTTTTTCCCTGGGGGGATGGCTGATTGTAACCTGGTTTTGTTTGCCGTCTTTTATTGATTTGTTGTTGGCCAGACCCAGTTTTAAATGGTGGACACAATTGTTTTTCCAGGCGGAAACAGGTGCCAGTGACAAGGTTCTTTTAACTGTGAAGGAATCTTGATATATGGTGATTTCTGCCAGATAGCGCACCGGCTTCATGATATTTCCATAGTTGGGAGGATCTTTGCAGATGTTAGGCTTTGCAGGTTTTTTCTGTTTGGCTTGATTCGTCGGAGGTGTTTGCTGTTTGGCAGGTGCTTGTTTTGCGGAAGTTGGCCTGGCCTTTTGCCCCCAAGCCGGGGCGGATAGATAAAACAAAAAACTGATAGTTGCAAATATAAATACCAAAGATTTCATCTTTTTCTCCAATTCTGATTTGCAGCACCAAGGCTGTGGTAGGCCACGGTTCTCGTACGCGAACTGAAACATTATACCACTGTCAGGAATTTAATAAAAAGGGAAAGATTTAAAAAGAGATGTTGTGGCCGCGCAGAGGCCAAGGGGGATTTGATGGGAAAATCAGAAAGAAGAACCGTCGCTGCGAGTTCCCGGAGAGAAGGGAACCTCGGGGTGAGGGATGAAACCAGCTTCAGGATCGCCGTCTGCAGCTCTGGTGATGGAACGATCCGAGGCTGAACCGGAGCCGTAACTTACCTGTTCGCGCTCTTTGCCTTCGGGATCGGAGATGGTGATGGTATCACCGGAATTATTGAGACCCAGACCGTTTTCGGCTGTATAAACCTCGACTCCGGGGAAGTCGGCAAAGGTGGCCGGATCGCCGCCGCCGAAAATAAGAGCTGCCCCGCCGGGAGCCAAAGTTGCACCCTGGGGGAAGGTAAAGCGGACTGTATAGCCGTCGGCTACGGTCCATGAACTCAGGTCAAGATCGGCGGAAGAAATATTGATGATTTCGATGAATTCATCTTCGGCAAAATGTCGATAACCGTCACCGTTGGCGTCGCCGTCAAGATCGGGAGCAGGATCAAAGAGAATTTCGTTGATCATGATTTTTTGGCTTGGTTCCGGATCGGGATCTTCGCAGGAATAGCCCAGAGGAACACACTGCTTTTTGTCGAGATAGCCGGCGGTAGCTGAAAGCTCGCAGGAATAACCTTCGGGACAACCTGAATCGGCGGTACATTCGGCTGTACAGACCTTGTTGTCGTTGGGTAAAGTGGAACACTGCATACCAACTTCGCCGCAGTCGGAATCACTCTCGCACGCAGTACACAGCAGGCCGACGTTGGCATAGGGATGCAGATGCGGATTGTCGTCGATACCGTGAATACCGTACATGGTGTTGAACCAGTAGGAGTTGGAATCCATGTCCTGCATCAACTCGGAGTAGAGCTGCGGTTCATGATTACTGCTGTAGCTATTGCCCACCACAGCTTCGATGAAATCCTGAACAGTTTCAGGGGTGGAAGCATTGGAAAAACTGGTGGTGGTAATAATGTCGATGTTTTTGTGATCGGCTTTGGCCGGATTTTCGAAAAAGGACTGACCCAGGGCGTAAGTATCACAACCTTCGGCCAGAACTATCTGATAAAGATCGCTGGGCATCTCCATGTCGGCAATTTCGGAATCATCCAGGTCGCCTTCATAGGTTTTTTTCCAGTTGGCCAGGGCAAATCCATATAGATAGCCACTGTGTCCGCTGTAGATGATGATTTCTCTTTCGGCAAAACTCTGGCGCATGTCTTCTTCCAGAACAATCCCGCCGGAAGCGGTGTCGGGATCGGTTTCAGTGCCGGTTTTACCGTAATAAATAGATATTTCTATGGCAACTTCTTTGCCGTTGGCGGTGATAGTTTTGCTGAGGGGCCCGGAATTTCTTTCATATTCTTCAAAAGAATCCACAGGTGAAGTGAAATCATGGGTGTTTACCAGCCAGTTGTAAAGAGCCTCGGCATGTTTGATATGATAGGCATCGTGATAATCCCAGCCGAAATGGACTCCCATGGCTACTTTGCCGTCGGCAAACAGACGGTTGTAATCGAGCCAGGCATCGTCAGAACGTACTTCCGGCCAGATGTACAATTTTTGATCGACCAGTCTGTCTTCCGCTACTTCTTCGGGATTGAATTCGGACCAGGGAGATGAACGATACCACTCGTGGTTTGTATCGAGGCGAGCCATCTCGGAGTTGGATATTTTGCCCATTTTGAGGATAAAGAATCTTTTGCCCTCGCCATCCATTTCGGTGGGCAGAATATTGAGCAGATCGTTGGTTCCGCCAATTATCTGCTGGAATTTGAATTCAAAGTTCAATTCGTCGATTTCGGTGACTTCGAGATCTTCAAAAGCGCCGTTTTTAACCAGGGATTTAAAGCCGCCGTACTCTTCGTTGCTGTTGTGACTGGATTTATCGATAAGATAGGAGTTGAGAAACCAGCCGATTACAACCTGTTTGTATTCGATCAGTTCTTTGGCTCTTTGTAGCCGCTCTTCATATGATTCGCCGGAATATTCACTTTCCAGAGTAACTGTTGAAGTGCCTGAAACTACATATTCCTGGGCTGATTTGGAGAGAAAATCATCGGCTTTTCCCGGGGGAACGATAATATGTTCTTCACTTGCATTGTTGCTGTTATCACAACTGAACAAAGCAGTACCCGCAATTAATAACACCATGGCCAAATAGTTTGTCAACTTCATCTTATACCTCATACTTGTTGGTAACTTATGATTCAAAGCGCTTTGAACGGCCCGTTGCAGAGCTGAGCCTTGACGCCTGAAATTTGAAAAAGAAAATTTTTGAGCTTATTAACCTTAATTATTTGTTTACTTTAATAGTGATCTTTTCAAAAAAAACAATATTTTTTTTAATTTTGCCTTGATATTTCTTATAAATGGAATATTTAATAGTAATTAATGTAAAAACCATCTAGTTTTCAGCCCAGAAGTGGGAGCTATCTATACTGAATTTTGTTGCAAAACACTTTTACAGTTTTTTGTTCCATCAATATTTTTAACTATTTTATTTTATTAACCAAATATTTTCAATTTGACTTATTTATTATTTGAAAGGAGTAAATACACATGAGAAGCTATTTTAAATTCTTATCCTTCGTGTTTGCCCTGTCTTTAGCAGCCTTTAGTGTGGCCTGCGATGACGACAGCAGCAGTAACAACACCAACAACACCAACAACAATGCCGAGTGTGGCAACGGAATTATCGAGGGCGATGAAGTCTGTGACGGTACCAGCCTCGGTGGAACCACCTGCGCTGACCTCGAAGGCTTCACCGGAGGCGAGCTCGCTTGTACCGGAACCTGCGAATTCGATACTGCTGCTTGCACCGACGAAACTTGC
>JAWLEA010000090.1:0-13742 GCA_041686345.1 Polyangia bacterium
CTGCTGAATCGTTGATATTGCACCAATTGCAATTGGTGCAGCCGCTGTAACCAGTTCCGGCAAAATTAAAAATATCAAACAAATTATCCACGTACCCAACCGGATCAAACCTGAAGAAACGGCCAGAATTGAAAATATCAGAATATCTGTCCATGCTGCTCTGGTAGCAGCCAATCATCTTGAAATTGATTCCCTGGCTATTCCTGATCCCGGTCCCTGCGCCAACTATATTCGTAATAAGGAGATTGCCAGAGCTATTGTCGATGAAGTTCGCAATTTCAAAGAAAAATATCCAGCCAAAATCATCCTGGTTTCAGAAAACAAACAAATATTCAAAGAGTTGAATAATTTCGCTTTTCCTAAAAAATAAATTTTATTGTTTTAAAAGAAAGTAATCGGGAGGGATTTGAATAGAAAATTTAAAGAGCAAATTTCGTACTGGCTTTGCGTATATATACTCCTAAAACCAGGAAGAAAAGAAGACCTGCAGGTATGGTTTTTTCTTGAGAATTGTGATTACAGGAGCAACCTGAATCGGAGCTTTTTATCTCTGTACAGATTCCTTCTTCATTGCATTCATGTTTTTCCGGACATATTTGCTGAACCACTTCATAACAGCCGTTATCTGCCAATTCACAGGTATAGGCTGTAACTTCGTCAATGCAGCCAACTTCTTCCGGTACACATTGATCCTCACAAACTGGAACACATTCTCCGACTTCACAGATCATTTCATCTGCGCAAGCTTCATCTTTCCATTCCAGACATTGATCACCATCAAAAGTTTCAGCACAATATTGTACACTTGACTGATCATCTGAGCATTGAATCTCCCCGGCTACACATTCGTCTTCACACACCAGCTGTTCAACACAATCGTACCACCCTTCGGAACTTACATAGGCACAGGCCTGTCCATAGTCGGAACAATCGACAACAACCAACTGACCGTCATCACAATAAACACTGAAATCACCCTGACATTCTCCATCATAATCAATGTCACCACATTCTCCTTCGGAATAAAGGCAGACACCGTCAGAGAAACAACTTCGCTCTGAATCACAGGGAAATTCAATTGTTTCAAGGCAGGAATCGCCGTCACCGGCTTCGGCACAAACCCAACGGGTATAATCATCACTGCATCCTTGTTCTCCAGGCAGACATTCATCCAGACAATCCTGGTTGCCGCAGTTTCCTTCTGAACACGGCTGATCATCGGGACAAGCCAAACTAATAATTTCCAAACAACTGTCACTGTCGTTATTGCCACAGACATAACGATCACCATTTTCTAGACAACCAGTTTCTTCGGCTGCACATTCATCTTCACAATCATCACAAACTGGATCCCCTCCACACAGATAGTCGGGATCTTCGGCAGGAACAAAAGGAATGGCTTCAGGTCGGCTGCGGGTAATGCAATGGATTGCCCCTCCCCAGGTAATAATTGTATCTGAAGGAATAGGAATGATCTGAACCGATGGCAGAGCATTCTGCAACACATTAACCGCTTCGACCTGATTGGAATTTTCATCGTCATAAACAGGCATCAGATACCTGTCATTGAGCCTGAGTCCATTGGTATAAGTTCTCCAAACAGCATATCCTCCCTCTTGACCCTTGTCTGGCATCGGAATTCGCAAAACTGTCAAAGGAGAACCACTGCCCGAAACTGTATTTTCAAGGACTTGGGCATTCTGGTTGAGAATAGCCGCATTTTGAGAATCCTGGCTTTGAGTAAACTCACCCAACACAACTGTATCGGAATCAGCCAGAATGAAAAACATGTCAATATGCCCAGTACCTTCTCCGGAAAGAGGCTGGAGCCAGACAACATTCGTACAGCCAAAATAATCATTGAGCTTTTCTTCAATCTGGGTCTGATCAAGCTGGCTGTTGTTGGAAAACAGGACGTCAGTGGTATAACAATTACCAGCTCCATCGGAAATCAGATTACCCCCTTCAATTTCGAGATCGGTCCTGTAAACAGGTACACTATTTATATTTCCCAACTTTGTGGGAACACTGTCATCATTGATTCGTTGAAAATAGTAATGGGGGTCAGTAAGAACCATCTCATTCTGATCGTTAACGAGATAAAAAGGTCCATAATCTACAGTCCAGATGGCATCAAGGGCACTGTCATAATAAGGCGATTGAAAAACATAATGATCGGTAGGATAAAGATCGACTACATGCACATTACTGCGAATTTCTGTTGCCAGGTTATTGTCAAGCAAAGTTCCCACTTCTTCGGCTTCATCTACTTCACCACAAAGAACATGAACTTCAACCGTCTGGGCGGCTGCTTCTATTATTGCGAGATAATAATCTGAAATATAGGAGTCAAAAGCCAGGTAAAGCCTGTCCACGGGAGCAAATTCAGCATAAAGATGCATTCCTGCAGGAGGTTTTTCTGTAATTCCGTAAAGTTCAGGATGGGCATATTTAAAATCCCAGAGAAGTTCATCGTTGTCCTTGGATTTTTCAGACTGGGTTTCCCAAGCTGGTAAAAATGGTCTTGAAGAGGGTTCGGAAGAAGGATTGGCCAGTGAATGGGTGCTCCATGACAATGTCAATAAAATCGTAAAAATAAATTTATGCATTAATTTGTCCTTTCAAAACCGAAAACTCCCCTGTGGTTATTCAGATATGGAGTTTGAAATAAAAGAAAACCAGATAGTTTTATTATTGAGAGGGATCATTCCAGATATTACCCTGGAAACCTGTATTGGATTTATTGTCCGGTACATTTTTGATGATAATTTTTGTTTTGCCCTCTTTTTCGGGGCATTTCCAGTTATATTGGCTGGTGGAATTTCTGGAATTTTGATGATCAGTATCATAGGTTTTGTAATGGATAATGAGATTACACTGTCCCTTTTCCTGCTGTACCTTATATAAACTTTCAAATTTATCTTTAAAATCACTAAGTCTGATCAATTCATCATTTTGAATCTTGGATAAAACATAACCAACTTTGAGAATACCTTGAAATTCGGAATCGGTATCCATTTGAACAACTACTGGACCTCTGGCAGTTTTTGTGAACGCCCAGTTGAGTCCCGGGAAAAAATTAACAATGGATACTCCCTTGAATTTTTCAACTCTGGAAAAGTATTTTACCATTTTTTTGGTTACATTTTCAGGCATTTCCATCTTGATCCACACCTTGTAAAAAGTGCGATCTTTTTCTCCAGTTTTTTCTTTTTTCAGATATTTTTCCCAATAAACATCGGTGGGATTTATATCCTTGCCAAAAGCTATTTTAAAAGATTTAGCCACTGCATTATGATATTCCTTAATCTTGTTATATATAACCCTTCTCAAATCTGGATCTGACATGGCGTCGCTGTATTGGTTGATCAAATCCTCCCTTGTCTGGGAATAAAGACCTCTGATTACGGTCTGCCAAAGTTTGTTTTTGTCTGAAATACGATCGGCCAAAGTTTCAACATAAAGATCCAATGCCCATCCTTTTGCCTGATTAATACCCTGTTGGGGATTTACTGCAAATTCACTCCTGGCAAATATTTTAACGGTGTTTCCATCAATAATCACCCTGTTTCTGTCTACTATTTGAGAGTATTTATCTGGAGTATTTTTGTTTTCGGAGTTCTCTGAAGTATTTTTCTTTACTTTTTCAACCCAGTTTGGTTTTTCCGAGGAAGAGGCTTTGACAAGTTGGACTGTTTGTATCTTCTTTTCTTCTTTGAATACATTTTTTACTAGATAGTAACCACCGCCAAGAATGATTATCAAAAAGATCAACATACCCAAAAATAAAACCAGATTGCTGCGAGATTGGGAACTTTCCCGGGGAGGAGCAACTGGTTTATTTGCTTGCTTGATAGAATCTCTGGCCGATTTGACAAAAGACTCCAGCTTTTTGTCAAATTCGGGTTTAGCCAAGGTTGAAAGCTTGGTAAGGATATTCTCGTCAACTTGAATTGTTGATTTACCTGAACAGTCTGGGCAATCCAATTCCGGGGCAGTTGCGAATTTTATGACTTCGTAATGATTGTCGATGAGAACATGCTGGTCAATGGTAGTATTGCATTTTTTACATTTGTAAGGCAAATAAAGATCGACAATCTTTACCTTGCCTTCCCCCAGAGATTCTGGCGAAACAAGTTTTTCCACAAATTGCTGTGAGGCTCCAATGATATAAATATTTTCAACATATTCCTTCATGGCGTTGATCATTTCAATCCAAAGGGGAATGGCATCATCCAAAATATCACCGAGAGCATTGAGATCGAAAATAATATTACCTTCGATACCTTCTGCCAGTTTTTTTCCTTTGAAACCGGAATCAAGATCTCCGGTAAGTCTGACAAAAGTTGCTTCACCCACATGCATGTCTATTTTAAGCTTTTGTTTGGAACGGGAAACTTTATATTTGAGTCGATGGCTGAGAAAAGCAACCACTTCCGGTTCTGGTTCCGGTTTTTCCTGGGTTTCAAGATAAGAGAGAAAGGATTCGGGATCTTCATCCAGATATTCGGCTTCTCCACACTCTTCACAAGGATGATCCGGCAGATTTAATTCTTTTATTTCATCAAATTTATCCTGAACATCAACAAGTCTGGAATGATCTTCGTCACAAAAATCACAATGATAGGGAGCAAAGAAAGAAAGGATTTCGCCCTTGCCTCCAAAATTGGCCACCATGTTGAACTGGTCGATAATTCGGGAAGGTGCTTTGATATAATAGATGGCTTCACATTTGTCATTGGCTATTTTGAGAAACTCCAACCATTCCCTGATTCCAAAAGAACTGATTCTTTTAACTCCGGAAAAATCTATAATCAGAATATCTTTGAGACCATCAGCCAATTGCTTTCCGTTGAAACTTTCATCAATATTGCCATTTAATTGGAGAGCCAGAATATTATTGTCTACAACTTTTTTTACTTCAAGATGATTTTCTTGAGCCATCAATAATTCTCCTCGGAAAACTAGTTAAAATATGGAGTTTTGTGCAGGACAGAAGATGCTCAATTACAAAAAGCAAGTTCAACCTGGCTGTCAAATATTGAAATTGCAACCTCACCTGAAAAAGAGATTCTCAGATCCTTGAAGATCTGAAATTACGCTACAAAGTTATTGTAGTTCTTGTTGATAAAATAAGCAAAAACTATCAGTGACGAAAATATTACCAAAACCAAAATCTTGTTTTTTTAATTATGAAAATAATGAATTGATTTTGGTGTCTGGCGAAATTGTCGGCGATTCATAGTTATATCATATAAAACAGATACTTCAGTAAAGTTATTTTTTGCCACATTGAACCAACAGGAAATACCATGGTTATAAATATAAAACATGCCCAAACCTGCTCCTCCGCCTGCTGTATCCAATTCTCCCCGGTTGGAGAGAGCTCGATCCAACCCTGAAAATATATGTTTTCTTTTAAGCCCGCCAAAGGGATCCCTGACTGAAATACCCAGGATTTCACCATTGGTTCCCATTGCAAAAGCCGGATATTGAGATTTTTCCAGTTTAACTTCATCTTTACGGGAATGAGCATTGATATGTCGTCCACTTTTATCTACAGGAGCATCATAGATAGCATTCATCAATAGTTCATGACCTAGTTCGGCAAATGAATTACCAACTTTAGAAGGCACTCCAAATGATTCACAAAAAGTCGGAATCCAATTGACTATCTTGTTCATTTCTACTGAAGAAGGTACATAAACTTTATGGATACGACTATACCAGTCAAGATATGGGGTCAGCCCCTTTATTTCATAAGAATACACCATCCTTTTAACTGTCTGTACCAATTCACGGGCATCGGGATAACCATCATCGCGTATACCGATAAGATGATTCAGGCGACGATCTTTGCTGGCTTTGCTGATAATATCTTCAATATTCTTATTATAGAGAATAATTACTTCAAATAAAGCATAACTTTTGGGAATTTTAAGAAAAGCATCAAGAAAATCCTGAGAAATGACAAGTAAATCAGGATTTTTTTTAAGCTCTTCCAAGGTAGGAGCTGAGTTTTTGGATCTTATTTTTACTTCCGAGGCAAAAAGAAGTTTTTCAACTCGACGTAGCAACATTCTGTCTTTTATGCAAATATTTGCTACAGGACTGGTTGAGGCAGTTGACATATTAAATTTTCCATGAATGCGATAATAATAATTAAACAAGATCCAACTTCGGGCAATTGCAAATGAAATCAGTCTAAAAAAAAAGCTGTTAAATTATACACTTTAACGATTATATTATCAATGATTCTTTTTTCCGATCCTGGTTTATTCTTTACCACCACTGAAGTTCCAAAATATCTGTCTGGAAAAAAGAGTTAACATGAGTTGAAAATTAAGATAAAATAGAATAAATTAAAATGAAAATCGATATTGTTCAAATTGCAATTACATGTTTTTCCTGCCTGTATCACCTATTGTCTGGAGAATTCAATGCTTTATTCCATGTTTTTTTTGTTGCTTCTGAATTCTGGAACGAAATCCGATAATTACAAGCAAAAATATACCAAACTGTTACTTGAAAAGGGTGAGGAAGCCAGGCGAAAAGGAGAAACTGCCAAAGCAGTAACCATTTTTGAAGCAACCAAGGTACTCTCAGCCAAAAATAAACAAATTTACCACAAACTGGCAGATCTTTATTATTCCAGCGGGCGTGATCAACCGGCACTTGAACATTATCAGTTTCTTTCTAAAAATTACTGCGGAACCGAATGTCGAAAAGAATGTTTCCCCAAAGTTAAATGTTCCCGATTTAAAATCACTATTAATAGATTAAAAAAAATAAGCAAAGAAGAAAACAGAGTACCCCTTGCTGCCAAAGCTTCAAAACTTGCAAACAAACTTTATAAAAAAGCCTTGGAATTGAAAAAAAAGAAAAAATACAAAAAAGCTAAAGATCTCTTTAATGTAGCCATAAAACTTAACCCGGATTATGTGGGTATTTATCGTCAATTGGGAGACATTTACGACAAACTCAAAATCCCTGAACAGGCTGATGAATTTTATCTTTGGTATCTCAAAACTCGTCCTGCTGGCAAGAATGCCAGAAAAGTCCGGAAAAAATTATCCAAAAAAGCACGTAAATCATTGGGTAAAGTTAATCTGAAATCTTCTTACAAGTGCTATGTAGCCATAGGTTCCGGAATGTTAAAATCCCCAAGGGGGCGTGCTTACAAAACCCCGATAAGCTCAGTCAAGTTACCTCCTGGAACCTATCCTATCGGCTTTATCTGTAAAAAGCATAACATTGCGCGTCGGTTTTTTGTTAAAATAAAGCCTGGAGAAAAGAAAACAATAACCTTTAAATATGGCACCCTCTCAGTAAAATTAAAGCCTTGGGCCAGAGTTTACATAGCTCCCAAAACAGGTAGTCGCAAAGGAAAATATATGGACGCGGGTCTTTTTAAGGTCATAGGTATCCCTGAAGGTGAATACAAATTGAAACTGGTCTCCCATGACAAAAAGAAAAAAATGATAAAAGATATCAAAATTAAAAACCGCAAACATATCCGTATCAACAAATGGAAATAAATCTCAATTCTTTTTGATGCCAACTGTAATTTCAGGGGTATTTTCAAGATATTTTTTTACTGTGCATAAATTTGCAGCTCGAACTACAGCTTTTTCATATTTTTCCGGAAACTCAGGAGGCAATTCAATTTCAAACTGGATCTTTTCGATTCCTTTGCCATCTTTGCGGGAAATTATCTTCTCCTTGATTTTTACCCCTTCTGTCGAAATATTTCTCGCCTGGCAAAACTGGAAAACATAACTGCCGGCACAGGTTCCCAATGAAACCAGAAACAAAGTAAATGGTTCCGGAGCACTGGAATCCCCTCCGGCTAGTCTGCTTTGATCTGTTTTTATGGTGCGATCACCAACTATTGCGTTCACTCGCTTGTTTTCTCCTGGTACTATAATTATTTCGCTCATATCTTAACTCTCTTTCATTTTATTTTGAATCTGCCTGGAATTTTCCACAACCAGTTTAAAAATTTTTTTTATGTATTCCCTGTTTTCTCCAAGTATTTGTGCCATATCAAGCCATTTATTTTCTAATTCTTTTTCTCGGGAAGTATCTATCACCGGTAATCCTTCTGTCTTTTTATACTTTCCAATTGCTTTGGCTATCTGGGATCTGCGAGCCAACAATTCCAGAAATTCACTGTCAAGCAGTTCCAGTTCATATCTGTAATCATTGATTTCTTTTTGACAATTCCCTATTGGTGCCTGAATCAATTTTACATCTGCCAGCACTATTGCCGCCATTGCTTCCATAACTGGCAGAATTCTTGGCAAGAGGCAGGTATCATGCCTACCTTCCAATTGCAATTGAACTTCCTTGCCATCTTTGTCAATTGTTTTCTGAAGGCGCCCAATTGAACTTACCGGCTTTATCGCCGCTCTGATTAAAATATCCTGTCCTGTACTTATTCCTCCGGTTATTCCCCCTGCATTATTTGATAAAAAACCGGAACTGTCCATCTGATCGTTATGTTCAGAGCCTTTCATTGAGGTTGCTTCAAAACCCTGTCCAAACTCAATTCCTTTGACTCCTCCAATAGAAAGTAAAGCGAAGGCCAACCTGGCATCAAGTTTGTGGAAAACAGGATCTCCCAATCCTGCCGGAAGATTCTTGATTATCAATCCTGCAATACCACCAAGACTGTCTTTATCTTGCTTTGCTCTGGCCAGTCTTTGAACAGCTTGATTGTGCATCTTCCGGTCTGGACAAAACAATGAATTGTGATTGATTTCCCGAGTTGAAAAATTTTTCCAGGAAATTCCTCCAATGGCATGGGAAAAAGACAAAAATTCAATACCTTCTTCTTCCAACAGTCTTCTGGCAACAGCTCCCGCAGCTACTCGAGCTACAGTTTCTCTTCCTGAACTTCTTCCACCTCCACGATAATCTCTGATTCCATATTTTTTCCACCAGGTATAATCGGCATGACCAGGACGAAAAAGATTTTTTATTTTTTCATAGTCCCTGCTTTGGGGATCTTTGTTTTCAATGAGAATACAAAGAGGGGTACCCGTGGTTCTGCCCTGAAAAACTCCTGAAACAATACGTGCCTTGTCCGGTTCTTTGCGGGTAGATGAAAAAGTGCCTGTTCCCGGTTTTCTACGATTTAACTGTTTTTGAATATCTTCCGGAGCAAGTGGGATACCGGGTCTGAGTCCATCAACCACAACCCCCATCATTGGTCCGTGGGATTCACCAAAACTGGTAACCTTAAAACTTTGACCAAATGTATTTGACCACATCAGTTAATTCCTCAACTTTCAATTCCGTTGTATTTATTTTTATATGAGAACACTCGCGATACAAAGGTTCCCGACGTCTGCAAAGATATTCCACTTCCTGGGCAACTGACAAGGAAGTAAGAGATGGACGCTCTTCAGTTTTCAGTCTTTTGATCAATATTTCCAAATCAGTTTCAAGCCAGATACAAAAAAAGTTCTTTTTCAACAATTTTCTATTGCTGGATTTTTCGATTATCCCTCCTCCTGTCGCCAAAACAAGTGATGACTGACCGGATTTTTCAATTAGAATTTCTTTTTCTTTTTTTCTAAAAAATTCTTCTTCACCCTGAGCAAAGATTTCGCAGACAGTCATCTGTGTTCGTTTTTCAATCTCCCGATCTGTATCGAAAAAAGGCCAAGCCAAAGTCTGAGCCAATTGGCTGCCCAAAGTTGTTTTTCCGCTTCCTCTCATTCCAATCAAAGCAATATTATCTAGTTTAATTTTCTCATCTCCTTCCAGAAACCAGGCCAGGATTTCTCTGTACATTCTTTATTTGTAATAATTATTTTTCCGGGAAAAACCAGAGAGAATAATTCGAAAAACATAGCCAGTCGGTGGTCTGAGCCAGGATCTACCTGAATATTTTTTCTGGAGTTGAAATCCGGTCTTACCAATTCTATCCGGTCTTCTCTCATTTTCAATTCTATTCCGAACTTGGCCAGTTCCCGAGCCAGAACCAAACCCCGGTTACTTTCTTTATACCGGAGATGGGAAACCCCCTCCAAGTACAATTGCTTTTTCTTAACAATACCTGCAAGCAGGAGAGGAGGAAATAGATCAGGAGTTGCTTTGAGATTGAATTCTTTTCTACCGGTGCCAAGTTGGCGATACCAAGACTTGAATATTTTATCTCCCTGTTTGGAATTGAACCATTTATCTTGAAAAGGTTGATTGTTCCAACAAATTTCCACCGAAGGGGAACTGAATTCCTGGGCCAAAATCGCAAATGGATACAAGGACAGATCAGGCTCATTTGTTATTTTTTTCCCGGAATATGATCCGGGAAATACTTTGACTCCTCCCGGAACAGATTGAAAAAAAATTTTAAATTCATCCAAAACCGCGAGGGTCATTTTTATATAAGCCTCAGAAACAGGGTTGGTCCACAAAAAGGTTACAGGATTTTGAAATTGACTAGAAACCAGCAACAGGGCCGATAAAAATTGACTGGAGCGGGAACAGTCCACTTCCAATCGAGCGGGTATTCCCCGAGTTTTGTACAAATGACAAGGAAGATGACTTTTTTTTTCAGGAGTATCTACCTGAACACCAGAATTTTTCAATAAGGTGAAAAATTCACCCATGGGTCTTGCCTTGAGTTGCCAGGAACCTGTCAGAGATAGAGGTTCCGCCTTCAATAGAGAAAAAGCAGCCAGAAACCTGGCCGTGGTGGCACCATCCCGGCAAAAAACAGGTTGTGCGGGGAATTGCAATTGTCCCGGGTAAATTTCAATACCCCCAGTTTGCATTTTGAAGATGATTCCCAGCCTGGAAAGTGCCTTGATCAAATCTTGAGAATCGGCACAGGTACTCGGAAATGATAAAAAGGAAGGGGAATCAGCCAGAGCAGCCATGATCAAATATCTTTGAGTCAGGGATTTTGAAGCAGGAAGATTAAATTTGATTATATTGGCAGGCATTTTTAATTTTTGTAAATTCCCAAGCAGGTAAGAAATGTGATAGTTGAAGAAAACCTTGCTGTAACCAGAAATCATGGCCATTAATTACTATATTTTTTTCTTTTGGGCAAAGTTTGACCAGATTGGTTTGAGCTTTGTTTTCCATGAGCAAATCAATTACCAGCATTTGACTGTATTTGGCTAATATTTTGTTCCAGACTTGACAAGACAGATTAACCGGCAGGGTATTTACCACAATTACCGGTTTTAAATTTTGAAGTTGTTCCAGCTTTTTTATTGTGTATTTGTTTTTTCTCTTTTTCAACAAAAAATCCAAATCAGATGTTGCTTTGGTCGGATTTCGACAACCTGTAACCAGGTTATAATCAAAGGGTAATGCAGCCAGACAACTTTGAGCTGCAGCACCATTGCCCAAAACCAGAGCAATTTTATTGAAACGATCATCAAAGGGCAGGTTTTTGGAAAAAATATTCTGAAAAGCCAGATAGTCTGTATTTTTCAATTGAACCACCCGCTTGCGGCGCTCAAAAACCAGAGTATTTACAGCTCGGGTATTTACCACGGAATCATGGAGTTCTCTTGTCAGATTATCTTTTGCCCCAGGATTTTCCTTGAAAAAGAAACTGGATTTTTTCAAGGGCATGGTTACACAGAGCCCCTTGAAAGGAAATTGGCAAAAAGCTTCCAGTTGATATTCCCGAAAAATTTGAATTTTAAGATAATGATATCTCAGGTTCAACTTGGAAAAAAGATGGTTGTAAAATTGATATGAAGGGGATTGGGAAATAAGTTTCCCCCCAGCCAAAGCTAAAACTTCAAGCTTATCTTCATCGAAAATTCTTCCTAACTCCAAACTCTGTAAAGAAGGTTGCTCCCGGGAACTTCTAAATTTGGAAAAACAATATCCATAAGTAAGATTGGCATTGAAAAAAGAAGGTTTGAATCTGGAAATTCTGCCAACCTTACCCATGGCAATAACTACCCGGATATTTTTGTTAAACTGGATTTTTCTCAACTCAAGCAACTGATTGCAGGAGTTGATTTTAACAGCAATTTTACCGCCTGTGCAGGGCATTTTATTGATTTTATCAACAGTTGTAAAAATGGAAGCAAGGGAAGTATATTCGTAAAAATGTCCTGAAGCTATAATTCTGGTGACAGGAATTATTGCCGTCAACTTTTTAAAATTGCTTTCATTGTCCAGGAATTTATAATCTATATCGCAATAATAATCAGAAAATTGAGCTATTTTACCAAATAATTGTCGGTTGCGAGCAAAATAACGGCTGAATTTGTTCTGAAAAAAAGAGAAGGTGAAAATTATTTTCTTGTTTGTTGCCAATCGCAGGATTTCATCTTCTCTTCCCGGATAAAGTTCCATTCTTATTTCATGATAATCCGCCTTATGGTTTATTCTGTTTTCAAGATTTTCAAGATTATTTTCTTTCCCGGTAGAACAGATCAAAGTCATTTTGAACCATCTTTGAATAGACTGGTTTTGGTAAACCAACTCGGATTTATTTTTTTCAGGAAAGAAACAGATTCAAATTTTCCCAAGGCTGAAGGAAGGGAAATAATTATTTGTTTTTTCAGATTTTTCTTATCCCGAGCCAGGTATTTTATGAACCCTTTATAATCGGGCTTGATGAATTCGGAACTGGATAAAAAATCAAGATCAGGTAAAGAATCAAGAAAAGAAACTATTAACTCAAAATCTTTTTGGGGGAAATCAAAATATTTCAATCCAATTTCTAATTCTGTTCTTATTCCATGGAGAACGGCCACCCCATGCACAAGCTTGTAATTGGAAAGTGCTTCCAGAGCATGACCTGCCGTATGCCCAAAATTAAGAATATGTCTCAAATTAGTTTGAAAGGGATCTTGCTGAACTATGTCCATTTTTATCTTCTGAGCGGAAATAACCAGGGAAAAAAGTTTTTCAACCAGAGAAAAATTGCTTTTGCTTTTATAATCTTGCCAGTGTTCAATGATTTTGGGATAAATCTGTAATTCTTCAAAAAGATCAGCAGAACCCAGAATGGAATGTTTTACCATTTCACCCAATCCAGAAAGTAGTTCTCTGCGAGTAAGGGTACCCAAAAAGCCGGGAAGAAAAAAAACTGCTTCAGGAAAATGCCAAGTTCCCACCATATTTTTTCCCGCTTTGTTATTGATAGCTGTTTTTCCACCCAGAGCGGCATCAACCATGGCCAGAACCGTGGTTGGGAAAATTATATAATCCAATCCTCTCATACAGATTGAAGCAAAAAAACCGGAAAAATCAGAAATTCCTCCTCCGCCTATGGCCACAACTGCACTTTTCCTTGAAAGTCCCCTTGCCGTAATTTTATTGGTTAAAGTATTCCACAGATCGGCATTTTTGGCATTTTCTCCCCGGGGCAGATTGAAGAATTCATATTCAAGTCGACTCTGAGCCAGAATTTCCTGCAGAAAATTTTCGTAAAGTGAATACACAAATTTATCTGCAAAAACCAGCAAATTATCATATTGGTGACAAAGATTTTCCAATTCTGGCAAAGATTCCTCTCCAAAATAATGTTTTGTTGAAAAATCTTTTCTGAACAGAAAATTCTCCATGTGATTTTCCGGATTGGGAAAATTCTCAAGCTTACCCCAAACCCTCTGGTCAGCTTTGAAAATTTACAAATTGAAAGTTTTACAGAAAGAGGAATTTTATCTCATCTGCTTTGTCATAACTTCTTGATATAGTGGCAACTTAGAGTTCTCGTTTCAGAATGCAAGGTCATCACCTGAAGCACGGAAATT
>JAWLEA010000091.1:0-13670 GCA_041686345.1 Polyangia bacterium
TAAGAAAAAGTATAGGTTGGAACCCCGATGTTTTGATTGATGTTTTGTTAAGTTGGAGATATTAATTATATCTTAGAACTCGATTGCCCTGCCATTACCCGAGCAGTCTTCTCAGAAACTTTTGATGAAAGAGCATCAAATTGGGGATTGATGATGTATTTCCCCTTTTTATTGATATAACCCCATTTACCTTTGGTACGGATTGCAGCCAAACCATTTTGAAAAGAACGAACTTCTTCAAATTTAGGATTGATGACAAAGCTTCCCCCGGTATTGATGTAACCCCATTTATCACCAACTTTTACTGCAGCCAGTTTTTCATTGAAAGATTTAGCTTCATGAAAATGGTTGGTGATCTTGAAATTACCCTGCTTGTTGACATAACCCCACTTTTTATTTTTTTTAACTGCCGCAAGCCCGGAAGAAAAATGCTGTGCTTTACTGAATTGGGGATTAATTACATAGTTGCCCCGTTTGTTGATAAAGCCCCATTTCCCAAAGGGACCACCTATTTTAACCAGGGCATAACCTTGAATAAATTTATGGGAGGCACTGTCAAATTGGGGAGAAGCGAGGAATTTTCCCTGCTTGTTGATATAACCGAATTTTTTCCCAATTAATACTTTGGCCACCCCATTGTGAAAATCCCAAGCGTAATCAAATTGGGGATTAATGAGAAATTTGCCGCTTCTGTTGATATATCCATATTTGCGTCCAATAATAACTGAAGCAACTTCATTATTGAAGCGGGAACCGAAATCAAATTGAGGCTTAATGGTTATTTTGCCCTTCTTATTGATATAACCGTATTTACCTTTTACTTTAACAGGCAAAAGATTGCCACCGGCAGTTTGTGCAGTTAAAAACAAAACAAGAAAAATTAAAATGCCTGTCTTTTTCACAACTTATACTCCTCTCTAACCAAATTTGATTTTCCCAGAGAAATATTGTACTACCCTGGAATCAGTTCTTTTTGATTCAGAATTATATCACACTTTACCATTAAAATCAGAATTTATAAGGTTTTGATAATTTGAAATCAGGTTCCCAGAAGTTTTCTGGAGCCAATTCTTATTCCTATCAAACCGAGGGGTGCTGTAAAAATAATAGCTAAAACAGCTATGGCCAGAACCTGGTTTCCTTCTTCTAATCCATATGAGAGGGCAACTCCTCCCAATGCAGCTTGAACTGTTGCTTTGGGCAAATATGCTATTACACAGAAAATGCACTCAGAGAAGTCCATCTTCGAGGGCCAGGTAGCCAGCATCACTCCAGCAGATCTGGCAACCAAACCCAGCGTAATAACCAATAGAGCCTTCGGTCCTGCCGCCACAACTACCGATAAGTCTATTGACATACCAACAATCACAAATAGAGCAATCTGAGCAAATATCCAAATTTTTCCGAGTTTCAAGGCAATTTCATGTGCCTGTTTTTCCGCCTTCTCCAGAAGAATAAAACCTGTTCCCATCACTCCAAGCAAAGTTGCAAGATGGATCCAGTTTCCAACCTGAACCAGAAAAGTAGCAGAAGCCAATAACAACAAAACCTTCTCCGTAGCTCTGATCACCTCATGATGACGCTTGAACCACCAGGCCAGAAAATAACCCAGAGCCAGACCTGCCACCAGACCACCTGCAAGAGATACCGGCATATAAGTGATTGTACCCAAAGCGGTATTTTGGGATCCGGCAATTGCAATACTCAAAAACATGGTAAAGATGGTGATGGCAAAAATATCGTCTACTGAAGCCCCTGCCAGTATTACAGTGATTACTCCATTACGCTTGCCCAGACCTTGTGACTTTATCTCCAGCATGGAAGGCACAACAACTGCAGGACTTACTGCTGCCAGCATAAAACTGGTCAAACCTGCTACTTTCCAAGAGAAATCCAGAAAATAAATCAACAATCCCATTAAGGCCAAGCCCTCTAGCATACAGGGGATAAATGCCATCAGAATAACTGAAATACCGGCATTTTTTAATTCCGCTCTGCTTATTCCCAACCCTGCCCTTAATAAAATTACTATGAGAGCCAACGATTTAATGAAAGGTACTACCTCCCAAAAACCGGTTGGCCAGAATCCTGATTGAGTTAACTGACCAGAAAGATTATAAACAGCAGATATTCCAATACCAAAAAGAGTCATCCCCAGAACCCCGGGAAGTTTGATCTTTTCAAAAATCCTGCCGAACAACCAGCCACCTGCAAATATAACAAAGAATAATGTTTCAAATCCCATGCTTCCTCCAAAACAATTCAACTTCTGCAGATATTTCTGATAAAAAACTACCGACAGAAAATTGTTCCCCAATTATTGAATTTTATAAACACAGGAGTTATCAACCTGAAGGTGGTTTGAATTCAAAATAATGAATTACAAGCGAACTCCATCGCTTTTCTTATTGTGAAAGGATAATTTACTTATATTCGAGAGCGTTGGTGGGACAGAATTTTACACACTGGGGATCTCCACCGCATTTATCACATTTGGCAATGCGGTTATTAACCGGTTCTATGAGGATATTTCCAAAGGGACAAGCACTGTAACAGGCATGACAATTAATACATCTTTCGTAATCGACATCAATGGCACCTGTTTCCTGATTGCGCTGCAAAGCACCAACAGGACAAACTTCAACACAGGCGGCACTGTCACATTGCAGACAGACTATTGGAACACCTCTTTCCATGGGAGGCTTGGTGTTAAAGGCTCTGATCCTGGAAATACCGGGCTGATTATTAACAGTATGGGTATAAGCACAAGTTAACTCACAGGTACGGCAACCTGTGCATTTTTCGGGGTTGATTATAAATGTTTTACTCATAGGTTACCTCCCCAACTTTTTGAAAGTCAATTGTCCATCAACAATATTTTTCATTGTTTCCAAGGTATTCTTTCGGGAACATTTTTCGCAAACAAGAACATCTTCGTCTTTGATGATTTCATGTCTGGACTTCATCAATTCAATATGTTCACTCGTATGTTCAAGAGGCATTCCGCATTCGGAACAAACTGCCTTTTCAAAGGTTTTTCCCCATATCTTGATATCAGCAAAATTATTTTCATAATCTATACATTGAACCGGACAAATAAAAGCACATGCTCCGCAACCAACACACGACTCGGGAGCTTCACCAAAGGGTGGCGTGAAAGTTACATCAGGTCCTCTACCCTGCATGGCAAGAGCATCAGCTCCAATTCTTTCTCTGCAGATTCTTACACAAAGACCGCATTTAATACAAACATCTTCACCTTTGGCAAGTTTGACATCTTTAAGCCCGTCTTTGGCTGCCAATTCGGTGAGTACCGGGGAATCCGGAACCTGTGCGATTAACATCTCCAGAATATTTTTACGGTGTTTTACAACTTCCGGTGTATCGAGATTTACCTCCATTCCTTCTTTGACAGGGACAGTGCAGGCAGTATCGATTTTAGTCTTGCCACCTTTGGTTACCTCAACGAGACAAAGGCGACAGAAACCATCAGCTTTCAAAGATGGATGATAGCAAAGAGCAGGAATCTCAAAGCCTGCTCTTTTGGCTGCCTGCAAAACGGTTTCCCATTTATGCGCTTGAACAATTTTGTCGTTAATTTTTATCTTAACCATATTATTCTCCCAATTTCTGATTAATTTCGGGACCACTTAAAATATTAATTGCATTAAAGTTGCAAACATCATCACAAACACCACATTGTACACATTTGTGCTGATCAATGTGATGAACTTTTTTACGTTCTCCGGAAATTGCCTCTGTGGGGCAATTTTTGGCACACAAAGTACATCCGGTGCAATTATCTTTATCTACTTGAAACTTGATTAAATCACCACATTCTCGAGCCGGGCATTCTTTGTTATCGATATGTGCTTTGTATTCATCCATGAAATATTTCAATGTTGATAAAACAGGATTGGCCGCAGTTTTGCCAAGATTGCAGAATGATGCAGTTTCCATGGTGGTTGCCAGATTGTAAAGCAGATCTATGTCGCCGGAGCGACCCTTGCCTCTGACAATTCTGTTGAGAATTTCGGACATGCCTCTGAGACCCTCACGGCAAGGTGTACATTTGCCACAGGATTCCTCTTTGAGGAAATCGACAAAGTAGCGAGCAACTTGAACCATGCAGGTTCGGTTGTCCATAACTATCATACCGCCGGATCCCATCATGGAACCGAGTTTTTCCAATTCATCAAAATCGATTGGATTATCCAGGAATTTTTCGGGAATACATCCACCAGAAGGACCACCGGTTTGAACGGCCTTGAACTTGCGTCCTTTTTTGGAATTCTTGATTCCACCACCGATATCAAAAACCAACTTGCGCAGGGTCATACCCATGGGAACTTCAACCAGCCCGGTATTATTAACCTTGCCAACCAATGAGAAAATTTTGGTTCCTTTGGAACCTCCCCAGGGATTGTCAGTAACATCACCGGTACCAATTGAGGTAAACCAGTCAATTCCTCGGTTGAGGATTGCAGGAACATTGGCCCAAGTTTCAACATTATTGATAACTGTCGGTTTTTGCCACAAGCCCTTTTTGACCGTGTGTTGCCATTTGACTCGGGGACGCCCTACTTTGCCTTCGATGGATTGCATCAAAGCTGTAGATTCACCACAGACAAATGCACCACCACCGCGATTGACTTTTATTTCAAAATTAAATCCGCTTCCTAAAATATTCTCACCCAGAAGACCGTATTCATGTGCTTGCTTTAAAGCAGCCTGAAGTCTTTCAACAGCCAATGGATATTCGTTGCGGATATAGATGTAGCCTTCATCAGCTCCTACAGCAAAGGCACCTGTCAGCATTCCTTCTATCACACTGTGGGGATTGCCTTCCATGATACTTCTATCCATGAAAGCACCGGGATCGCCTTCATCAGCATTGCAAACAACATATTTTTTGCTGTTTTTCTGCTTGGCACAAGATTGCCACTTGATTCCGGCCGGGAACCCGGCTCCTCCCCTTCCTCGCAAACCAGATTTTATAATGGTGTCAATTACCTTTTCCGGTTTCCAACCTGCAAGAATTTTGGAAATGGCGCCATATCCCTGATTGGAGATATAATCTTCGATCCTGGTTGGATCGATATGTCCGTTCAGAGCAAAAACAATTCTTTTTTGATCTTTATAAAAAGGTACATCCTGCTCCTTTTCATATCTGTTTCCCTGAGTATCCTTGTAAAGATGCTTTTTTAAAACTTCACCGTTTTTGATGGTTTTATCCAGAATTTCCGGGATATCTTTCTCTTTGACCCTTTGATACATTATCCCTTCGGGATGAATTACTACCAAAGGACCACGTTCGCAAAATCCATGGCAACCGGTGTGGATTAATTTTACATCCAGTTTTCTTTTTTTAATTTCATCGACAAAGGTTTTGCCTACTTTATCAGCACCAGAAGCAAGGCATCCTGTTCCCTGACAGATGCTTATCTTTTTTTGTTCAGGATCCAATTTACTCTCAAGCTCTTTGATTAGTGAATCAAGTTCCTGGGGTGATTTCAATTTAGCCATTATCTACTCCAAAGAATTTATCCCTCTGTAAACGGCAAGCAGACATGAAATATTCAAAAGAAGAATTGTATTATTGATCCTGCCGGTATGCAAACCGGTGACTGTCTTTGCCATATCAGAGAGGTTTAATAGTTATTTTACTTATATGTTTCAACTACCTTTTTGACATCTGTTGTACTGATATTGCCATGATAATTACCATCTACAATTACCAGTGGCCCCAGAGCACAAGCACCTACACAATTTACGGTTTCAATGGAAAACTTTTGATCGGAAGTTGTTTCCCCGTCTTTTATTTCCAATTCTCTTTCCAATTCCTTGAGTATCTGGGGAGCTCCGCGTACGTGACAAGCTGTACCCATACATACTGTAACGATATGTTCTCCTCGGGGAGTCAGGGAGAAAGAAGAAAAGAAGGTTGCAAGAGCTGAGACACGAGCCAGAGAAACTTCCATTTTATCAACGATCTGATTGATAGCCTCCCGGGGAAGGTAGTTGTATTCGGCCTGAATATCTTGCAATATCGCTAAAATGGACTTGGTATCGCCACCATAGTTATCGATGATATTGTCAACTTTCTGTTTTATTTCCATAAATTTCCTCAACAAAGCAGCTATTGAACAAAAAATAATAGGTTAGGCTGTAACTTCGATTAGGAAGACCCAGCAAATAATTTAAATTGCTTTCAGGATAAACTAAGCTTTCTTTCTGTGTTTTTTTCCTAATTTATAAGCATCACGGAAAATTTTTAGATTGTCTTTCAGGATTTTGGGCTTTTTGCCAAATTTTGTCTCCATGACTTTTTCAATCTCTTCTTTGGGAATCATTTCCTGAACTCCGAGCAATGCTCCCAAAGCGGCAATATTTGCACTGCGTCCGACTCCAAGCACTTGCTGGGACATCTTGTTGCAGGGCACCTGGACCTGAAGAATATCTTCCCGCTCGGAAGTAACCTCAATCAAAGAGGAATTAATAATTAAAACGCCATCAGGTTTGATTTGGGAAGCAAATTTATCGAGAGAGGGGCGATTCATCACCACGGCAATACCGGGGTTTTTGACCACCGGTGAACCAACAGGTTTTGAAGAAATAACTACAGTACAATAAGCTGTACCACCTCGCATTTCGGGACCATAAGAAGGAACCCAAGCCACCTCGAGGCCGTGATTCATAGCTCCCTGAGCCAGAAATTTTCCGGCCGTCATGATTCCTTGTCCGCCAAATCCGGCAAATGTAATTTCATATTGCATAATTAATCTCCATTACTCTTCATCTTCAGGGGTTTTAAAAACGCCCAGGGGATAATAGGGCAACATTCTTTCTACAAGCCAATCCATTGATTTAACGGGGGGAATACCCCAGTTGGTCGGGCAAATTGATAACAACTCCACAAAACTGAAACACTTATTTTCGTTCTGATAGGTAAATGCCTTTTTCAATGCCTGTTTAGCCTGAACAGCATGAAGGGGGTCGTGCAGAGAAGCCCGAACAATATAACTTGGAGTTCTGAGAGTCTGCAACATTTCGCACATCCTCATGGGGTAACCGACATCATTGACATCACGACCATAAGGACTGGTTGTTGTTTTCTGGTTGGGCATGGTGGTAGGAGCCATCTGTCCGCCTGTCATGCCATAAATCGCATTGTTGATGAAAACAACTGTGATTTTTTCACCACGATTAGCAGCATGGATAATCTCGGCGGTGCCGATTGAGGCGAGATCTCCATCGCCTTGGTAAGAATAGACCATGAGACCAGGTTTAACTCTTTTTATTCCGGTAGCTACTGCAGGAGCCCTGCCATGAGCAGCCTGATGCATATCTGTATCCATATATTTATACAAAAGAACACTGCAACCGACGGGAGCGATACCTACAGTGCGCTCTCTAAGTCCCATTTCATCTACAACTTCGGCTACCATCCGATGAGCTGTTCCATGAGTACAGCCTGGACAATAATGGGTAACCATATCGGTCATGGAATCGGGTCTTTTAAAAATAGTTTTCATGATTATGCTCCGATTTTTTTGAAAATATTTTTAATAAATTCTTTAGTTTCATCAGGATTGGGAACAATCCCGCCTTTGCGACTGAAGAACTCAACAGGTTTTCTTTCCAGGGTAGCCCATTTGACATCTTCAAGCATCTGCCCGATGCTCATTTCTACTACACCAAAAGCTTTGACATGTGATTTGGTGCTTAAATCACGCAAAACATCCATGGGAAAAGGAAAGAGAGTGATTGGCCTGATGAGACCTACTTTGAGTTTATCTTCTTTCCTCAATTCATCGATGGCTGTTTTTACAACCCTGGAAGTAGTGCCATAAGCAACCATGACAACATCAGGATCGTCATCCATGGCATATCCTTCGAAAACTACTTCTTCCTCACGCATCCTGTTATATTTATCAGCCAATTTGTCATTGAATTTCTCAAGTTTGAGAGGATCAAGGAAAAGACTGTTGATGAGATTAGTATCTCGATCTTTACATCCGGTTGTAGCCCAGCTCTCTACATCTCCCTGGGGGGTGGAAGCAACTTTTTCGAAATCGACAGGCTCCATCATTTGGGCAATAAGACCATCACCAACCAGCATAACCGGATTACGGTATTTCTCGGCCAGGGGGAACGCCTTGATCATATAGTCGACGAATTCCTGCACATTGGCAGGAGCAAGTACCAGAAAACGGAAATTACCATGCCCGGCACCTTTGGTAGCTTGGAAATAATCTCCCTGAGATGGCAAAATACCACCCAAACCGGGACCACCCCTGACTATGTTTACAAAAACAGCCGGAAGTTCGGCACCGGCAATATAACTCATGGCTTCTGACATGAGACTTATGCCCGGACTTGAGGAGGTAGTCATTACTCTGACCCCGGTACCTGCTGCTCCAAAAACCATCTGACTGGCTGCAACTTCACTTTCTGCCTGCAAAAAAGTTCCTCCGATTTTAGGGAGCCTTTTTGCCAGGTATTCAGCTATTTCACTTTGGGGAGTTATCGGATAGGCAAAATAGGAAAGACATCCGGCCTTAATGGCAGCCTCACCTATCGCTTCAGAACCTTTCATTAATATTTTAGCCATTGTAACCTCTCATTAGTAATTGAAATATTTATATTGGGTTCCGTGAACTTTTATTTCGATTGCCATGTCAGGGCACATGATTGCACACATTGTGCATCCAATACAACGCTGTGGCTTAGCCGTGTAAGAATAAAAATATCCCTTGACGTTGATGTCATCGGACATTTCCAACACATTTTGTGGACAGGCCGATACACAGTGTTCACAACCTTTGCATCTGTTTTTATCGATTGTAACTCGTGGCATATTGTCTCCTGTAACTTTTGGATTAATACATTGGCAACAGATATTAAAATTTAGAAACTCGGCTGTTTACTATACCTGTAAATGCCGTTTATTACCAATCTTTTTAATGCCACCCGGTTTCCAGGGCGGCTGCAATAATCTTTTAACCGGCAAAACCGGTATATCCTCAATTATTTGGGCAACTTCCTCGGCCATAGAATGATGAGCCGTAATAAACCTGATGGGAACTCCGGCCTCAGCCGAGGTTTCCTTAAGAAATTCATATCCCTTGAGGACAATCTCCATATCCGTTTGCTCAAGGAGGTGGGTGTTGCCGATAAAACCTGTCACTTTGAGATGGGAAGCAAACTCCAACTGGTCTTTCATGGTCAAAACACCTTCGGTGGTAGAAGTGAAGGGTCGATTGGAATTCACTACCTGCAACAGTTCATAATCAGACTGAATGACATCTTCAAAACTGCTCAAAATTCTGCTGCCAACTTCATCACCGCCCACATCAAAAATCGCAGGTCCTGCCTTATTTTGGAATAATCCCTTGATTTCAGGGAGAATAATGGGCAAATCCGCATGAAAATTACCCCCGCGGGGTACAACCACGTTGATTCCCTCTTTTTCCATTATTTTAATGGCTTCTCTGCTTCTGAAATAAGGATTGACTATATCGAGATCGGCTATGGAAAGATTGTCTATACCATTTTTGCGCATTGCCAAAGCCCAATTGACAGCAACTTCGCTTTTGCCGCTGCCATAACTTCCAACAATAATAATAACACGTTCAAGTGGGATTATTGTTGAAAGATGGGTGTCTTTAAGCATATAAGTCTTTTATGTAAAATTAATCCATTTGTAAACCTATTAATTTAAATTTTCAGATTTAATTAAAATTATTATATTTTTTTAAAATAAAAACTACATTTAAAAAAATTCTTTGGTTATTTTTTTCACTTGTATTGCCTGAAACGATTTTTCCATCTTTGATATGAAAAAACAGGTGTTCTTTTGCAAGGATCAGAATAAAATTTCGATGCAGGAGCAAGTTCCATTATCCAGTCAAAAAAACTATTCTGGAAAGGAAATTATTAAAACTTGCTTTCAAGACCTGTTCTGTTTTATCCTGCAAACCACACATTCCAAATCTCAATAGTTCTTCCTGACAACACAACAACCCAAACGGAAAATAATCCTATGTTTACCACAAAAAGCATTTCATTCATATTTGTACTGATTGCCTTTCTCCTTGTTATTTCTGGCTGTGAGCAGATTGAGTCTCTACTTGGAAACCAAAAAAAAGGACCGGAAGGAAAAATGGTCAAAAGCGCGGTCAAAGATTTTTTTCGCTTTGCTGCTCCTGAACATATGGGAAACTCCGGCACCCTCAAAAAAAATACCAAAGATGTCTGGAAAGTTGTCAACCTCAGTACGAAAAAGAGGAAACGAGCCTTGGCAGAAGTAGACGCAAGCATCAAACTTGATGAAAATATTCTCAAAAGCAGGGGGCATAAACTGGGCTACTATCTGATGACAAAAACTGGTGCCAAAATAATCAGATTGAGATTCTGGACTAGAGGATTCAGAAAAGAAGGAGGAGTTTTTGCAGAATTGATGATCTCCAAGGACGGACTCAACTGGAAAGGAAAAAAAAGAGGACAAACCAAATATTTTCGCTATCGTCCTTCCCATCGCAATTGGAAAAAGCTCAACAAAAAAGAACTTAAAACCATAAAGGAATTTTCCAGGTTCAGAAACAAAGCTAATAATATGGGAGTTGATAAACCAAAAAACTGGGCTCTAAGGCAAACTGCCGCCAAACAGAATCTTTCTCCGGTAAAAATCAACCAACTTCTGAAAAGAATAAAAGGAATGTTCCATCAACCTGCAAAAAGATACTGAAGATGCTCCCGTTCCATAACAAAAATTGACAGGTTTTTAACAGATTACTGCTTCAAAATGTTTTCAATTAAATGTAGTTGTTTCTTGGTTTTTACAGAACCATTTGGTTGTCAGAGGGGAAGGATAAGAAAAGATAGAGTTCTAAGGGGAAGGGGCAGAAAGAGAAGACTTGATTACACCAAAAGGCTTACCAGCGACCACGATCTTTTCTGGGGGGACGGGGACGAGCTTCGTTGACGTTGATGGTGCGACCACCAAGATCAGTACCATTGAGACCGTTAATGGCATTCTGAGCTTCGTCATTTTCGGGCATTTCTATAAAACCAAAGCCTTTGGAGCGACCGGTTCCACGATCGGTAATAATTTTGGCTGAGTCTACAGAACCATGAGCTTCAAAAGCCTGTTTGAGTTCTTCTTCACTAGTATTGTACGATAAATTTCCAACGTATATGTTCATCATTGAACCTTTCAAACTGCACAGCGACAATGGCTGTGCGAAAAAACTGCATGTCGTAAAACGGAACATGCGAAAAACAGCATGGCTTGTAATAAACCATGCAACAAAAAAAATAAACTGCTTGAATAATTATTCCAGCAACAAAGGCAGTTCTTTTTTGCCGAAAGCCCTTAATGATTAATTTTTGTAAATCCTAAAAGCAAATGGGTTGTACCACCACAAAATACAGGTGTCAATCCCTACTTTGAATAAATTTAATTTTTTTCAAGTTTTCACCTGATTCCAAGAAAACAATTGAGTTAGTTCCGGTTTAAATTATTGACATGATTAAAAATAAACACTACAAATTATTCAATATCACAAATTAATACTATGAACTATTTTGCCTTGTCTATCTGCAAGGATTCAACAAGTGAATTCCAACCGGAAATCATCAGGAGTATCTATATGAAAAAACAACTAATAATTTTTCTGTACGCTGTTGTTTACCTATCTTCTTCCTGTTCTTCCGAAACTAAAAGCAGCAATCTCTGTGGCAATTCGTTAATCGACATGAATGAAGAATGCGATTCTGAAAACCTTGATAATCAAAGTTGCAATTCTCTTGGTTTTTATGAAGGCACTTTAGGGTGTAAAAGCAATTGCACCTTCGATACCAGCAATTGTGAAAAAAAGTGTGGAGACAACCAACTTGATCCTCTCCATGAAGAATGTGATGGCGAGCAAATTGGTAATTCCAGTTGTGCCGATGAAGGTTTCTATTCAGGTTCAGTCATCTGTACCGATGAATGTCAACTGGATTATTCAGGGTGTTCGGGATTTTGTGGCGACAACGAGCTCCAACCCGAATTTGAGCCTTGTGACGGAGCGCTCACAGGTGATAACATGACCTGTGGCAAGGCAGGCTACTTTAGCGGAGTTGTCAGTTGCAGCGAGGAGTGTACCCGTAAAACCGACAATTGCATCTACCATCTTCTGCCCGACAGTACCTATGGGAAACGTCAACAAGAAAGCAAAATCAGTGTTGACTCCAACAATAACCTCCTGGCCAGTTCAATAATATATATGCCCAATTTTGAGGGTGGAGGTCAACATGCTTCCATCAAACTGCAAAAACTTTCCTATACCGGCAATGTTGATTGGACCGAATTTTTTCAACACTCTGATGACTCCCAGATCTTCCCAATGAATCAGGCACTGGATTCATTGGGAAATATCTATATTACAGGCCGTACTCAAGGTTGTTTTACTGACACAGAATGTACCAACACTTATGATCCAGATATTTTTCTCCTTAAAGTCAGCAACGACGGCAGCAGACTGTGGACTCGACAATTGAATTCCATTGAATCTGATTACGATTATGGTAAAGCTGTGGCTGTTGATACAGAAGACAATATCTACCTGGCTGCCTGTTCCCCTGGAACATTTTCTACCTACGAATCCCTGAGTTCCAGCGACCTGTATTTATTCAAATATGATTCTTCGGGTAATCAATTGTGGGTAAAACAATATGGCACCGAAAACAGTGAGGAAGCAAAATCAGTTGTGCTGGATCAGGACAACAACATTTATTTACTTTCCCAAATAACAGTTGATACGTTATATCATTATGCCAGAATTTATAAAATTGACAGTGCAGGTGAAGTAGTCTGGTCAATAACTATCCCTGAAGAACTTGAGGGAACTAATCTGACAATTTACAACTCCCAGATTTATCTGGTGGGTGCCACCAACGAGGCTTTGGATACGAATGAATTCTTTGGCACCAAAGATGCATTTCTTATTGTAATGGATCTGGATGGGGAAAGACTATGGTCAAAAACCTGGGGAAGTCCTGATTACGATGCAGCTGCTGACTTGGCAATAAATTCTGCAGGAGAAATTTACATTACCGGAGGTTCCAGAGGTACCTTCAATGGTTCCCAGCACAACGGTCAAAATGATATTTTTATCTTGAAAACCGATTCTTCTGGAAATCTGCTCTGGTCAAAAAATTGGGGCAACAGTGGAAATGATTATGGAAGTTCCCTGGCTATTAATCAAAATGATACTATTCATTTTGCCGGGATTTTTGAAGAAGAGCTTTTTGACCAGGGTCCATTTGACAATGCTTCTTTGGTACTCTTCCGTTTTCCTTCTACTCATGATTTTTCCAATTAAATCCAATGAAATAATTTCTGTTCCTGACTTCCCTGTCTATTTTTCTGAATAGTTGTACCAAACAAGTACCAATCAACCCTCAGGGACTTGTCAACTTCTATCAGGTTATTCCCAACGGAGAACAAAAAAGTTGGCCACCTATTCCATCTTCTGCAAAACAGCTTTGGCTAACACTTCAACTTGCTCTTTCCTTAAACTTTCAACAGATTCTTTTACTCCGGTCATCCTGGTAACCAATTTCTCCAGCCAGTTCATCTTTTCAAGGTAATAGGCATAACCTCCATATACAATCAGATCAGC
>JAWLEA010000092.1:0-13652 GCA_041686345.1 Polyangia bacterium
GTTTTCCTTCTGCCAGAACTTTTCGCAATGCCCTTGACCGAATTGTCTAAAGAGAAGGGCTGGAAGTTGCTCCGGATGTAGTTTCTTCATATTTGACTTCCCTTTTTCCAAATCCCTTTTCCAAGGGTTCAAGAGTTGATGAAATTGAGCAACTTTCCGGTTCCGATTTTATCGAGGTCAATTCCGAAATTCCGGATGCTACCGGATATTTCAAGGGCCAAAAGCACCCGGATCCACCTCCCCCCATGGATTTAGACAATAATAATTCTTCTTTGCCCCTAAAATCTCCCGACGGTTTTTCCCAGCCTGTACCTGATTATCAAAATGCTGTAGAAGATATTCCGCCACCTGATCCTGTGGATTTGAGCAAAATAGAAGCCAAACCACTGGGACTGACCAAGGCTACCTCCGAAAAAGGCAGAGAGAGGCGACGCCGCGAAAGATTAAAGAAAAAAAAACAAAAAAAAGAGCAGGCCAAACAAAGGGAAGAACAACGAATTTTACAAAAAGAAGAAGCTCGCTTCCCCAAAGCAAAACGTAATTGGGGAATCAAACTGTTTCTGGAAAGAATGGGAAAGGCTCTGGTAAATACTGCAATTAATTTCGTTTTACTTCTTATTGTTATTGCCAGTGCCGGCGGTATATACAAATTTACCATAAGCAGTGAACAAAAAGACAAATCCCATGCCAAAACAGCTTTGAAAACCAAAGGTTGCAAACGAGGAAAAATTGAATTAACCATCAAATCCAAACCATCTGGAGCTGACATATTTCTTGAAGGTAAACTGCTGGAATATAAAACTCCTGTACACAATTTGCAATTTAAAATGTGTTACAACAAACCCCTGAATCTGAGATTGCAAAAAGATGAATATTTTCTGGAGAAAAAGCTTTACTACCCTGTCGATAAAGACAAGATCATCCTCGAGCTTGAGCTTCAGGAAGATGAATCTGCATCCAAGCCTGATAAAACAAGAAAAACAAAGAATAAATTCAAAACAAAAAAAACCACTCTTCCCAAAAAGAAAACCTCCCCTGCCGACTCCTATCCAATCAAACAAAAAAAGAAAACTGTCCCGCCCCCCATGATAAAAACTTCAAAAAGTGGTATCGCCGGAGGAGTGGGAAAACTTGATGTTTCCTGTCCAGGTAAATGTACAGTCTTTATAAACGGACGCAATAAAGGCAAAGCTTCAATTTTCAGATTGAGAGCCAGAAACAGAGCCTATGCCGTCAGAGTAAGATTTGCAGATAATTCGCTGTCAGATACTAAAACTATCTATATTTATCCCGACAGAATCACTTCCATCAGTTTTAATAAATAGTTCCTGTTCACAAAAAATTTTTTGTCTGAATAAAATTTTATAAATCGAGGGATGCCAGGAAAGGCGATAACTTGTTTTTGGCTTTTTGCCGATTTTTAGCTTTGAGTTCGTAGTATTTCTGACTGATCTCAACCAGAGAATTTGTACGAATTGCTAATTCTTCCTTGAGTCGTTCTCTCTGTTCGGCTTCACTTTCAAGCATCTGCTGGTATTTTATCTGAACCATGGCTTCATCTGTGACATTTCTCATAATCACGATGCAACCTTCAAGTTGATTCTCTTCACCATCAGCCTCCACCGGAATAGCACTGAGAATAAAACTGTAAGGTTCCATATCTTCGACTTTCCCGGTAATTTCATCAAGTCTGATCTTTGTCTTTTCTTTAAAAACTTTTGCAACTATATCCACCGAAATATCCATAACCTCGGTGATCTTTTGTCCTTTGAGTCTGCGGGCAATTTTTCGTGGAAACAAAGAATAAAACAACCGGTTGTATTTGATTATTCTTCCTTCCCTGTCAGTAATAAAATAGGCATCAATAATAATATCATTTATTAATTCGAAAGCTTCAGTTTGATTCATTTTTTCTCCTAAATCCGACATTGACAGGGAACAGATAAATTAGCGTTTTCGATAAAAAATTACTATTTTGATATTACCAAGACTTCAAAGGTTGTCAATAATCCCATTCTTGAATGGGATTATGTTTTTTTAATGAATAGATTTCCTAATGTGTTAAATTATATTTATTATGAAGGTTATAATTTTCAACCCTGAACAAAAAAGTATCAATTTGACACAATTTCTCCAGGAAAACATTCCAGGAATCAAAATTCAGCAAATCGATAAAATCCAAAATAAGATCAATCTGAATAAAGTGATTTTTATTGCAGAAGCCCAAGGAGTTGAAAAATCCCCTGAAGCTGACCTCTATTTTTCTGAAGACCAAAAATTCGAAGGCAATGAAAAAGTTCTTGCCTTCCCCTCCCAAAAACAGGAAATCTTGTCCAGAATCAACAATATCCACAATATCAAAGAAGTTAAAATAGAAAATTCCCCAAATTTTCAAAATGACTATCCTGACAATAATAACTCCCTGCCTAATTTGGATTCTGATATTTTCACAATCGCAGGCAAAGATAATAAAGACGATACAGCAAAACTCAAAACTGAAAAAACAGAAGCTCTGCCGGAAGATTCAGATTATATATCTCAGGAAAGCGACCTGAATATCGATGATCAAACCCTTGGAATTCAAGGGGATGAAGACTCTCTTGAACTTGAGGAAAAAAGTGAAGATCTGATAACATCCGAGGGAAAATCCTCTGTCGATTCTTCCAATAATCTCACCAATATTCCCAGTCTCGATGAAACATTTCACAATAAAAATTCCAGTAAAATTAAAGTTGAAAAATTAATAAATATTGATTATGCAGAAGAAAATGAAGTAAATCCTCCAAAATACAAAACAGAAAATGACGAAACAGTCATCAATAATACAAGTCTGATAGAAAAAACAAATCCTGGAAAAAAAATCGTTCAAAAGTCAGAAGATTACGAAGCAACAAAAGATTCGGAAGATTGGCTTAAAGAAGAATTTGCCCGCTCTCTTTTTAACGCACATGAAAAAGGTTTCACGGGTTCGCTGCAAATTTCCGGCAATAACGAAACTCTGATCGTCTTTTGGGAAAACGGTTTTATCGGCGACATTGAAGGTTATGGCCATATTTTGACAAGATTACTGGCTTACGAAGGAGTAAAACATCACATAACCCGGGATCTTCTGCGTTCTTCAGGGAGTCCTCTCAAAAACGCCATTAAAAGAAATTTAATCAAGAAAAAAGATCGAAACAAATGGGCTCTTCGTTGCATTGAAGAAGGTTTTGTTTCAGCCATTACCGAAAAAAGCAAAGTTAAATTCGATCCTTCTTCCTCAATGTCCATGAATTTCCAATTGCAGCTCATCGACCCCAAGCCATTGATATTAAGAGGCATAGTCGAAAATTACAGTGTGGCCACTTCTTGGGCCAGAGGTGGAGGAATCTCTCCGGTAATTGTCAATGAAGACCTCTTTTATGAACTTATCTCCGGCTACAGTTTTGATCCCCTCTGGATCAGAGTTGTTGAATTATTCAAAAACGGCCTGGAATGGTCTGAAGCTGCTATCAGAGGCGGAATTACCATTGAAGAGGGAGAATCATTGGCTTACGGTCTGCGCCTGCTGAAAGTCCTTTCTCCCGATATTCCCCAAAGTATTCCCCATGAAGAAATAGAACGACAAAAAATTATTGAAAACCTGAATAAAATTAAAAATTCAGCCTTTCACAAATTATTTCATGATAATAGTGCCAAAAATAGACGAAAACTCAAAGACTTGAAAGTTATGCTCAATAATTTGCCGGACAAACTGAAATTATATCTGGATCAGGAAATCCAAGAAATTAAAAACGAACTTTCCCAAGATTGAAATATTTTTGTATTTTTTTATAAAACAGGTGGGACCACAATTACTACTTCCTGGGTATCGAGCAAAGTACCAGTTGTCTGGTCGATTATATCGATATAGGCCTGATAAATCTGAGTATCAGTCGAGGGGGGCACACAATCTCTATTTTCAGCTATGACTGTAAAATGCAACTCTGATCCGGGTCTGGATGCATCAGAAGTACCTGTGGCAAAATTGGAAAATCCATTGGGATAGGGAGCCCCATTATAAGTTGCCGGGGAAGCTGTCGGAGTACAACTGTGTTCCGGCTCCTGAGGTGGAGCTACATATTGCAGCGCTTCAACTCTCTGGACAAAACATGAGGTATCAATAGTACCTGGATCTCCATCATCGCGAATTTCGGCATAAATATTAAAGGGGGAATATTTAATAATTCCATCGATACCGTCAACAACAGCATTACTGAGACCACTACCGGAACTGTATATATCATAAAGCAAAGTACAATTGCCCCCGGTGGGACTTACAGCTCCACCATTAATGCCAGTACAACACATATTGGATCCGCATCTCCAGTTGTTGGATGTATCTTTGAAGGCACAGACGGGAACTACAGCCTGGGTATTGTTGGAAATACTGGTAAGTTGACCGTCATTGTCACCACTCCCGCTGTCAATGGTAATTACCCGGGCTCCAATATCATTGAGGGCAGTTTCCACTTGGTTTGCAGTATGTTTGCTGGTTATGTTCATATCATTGCAAGAATCATAATCAGCTTTGGTATGGGAAACATTATCGGTGATATGCAATACGATGGGAACAGCTCCCTCCCTGAAACGAGCACCCCCCTCAGTTCCGGGTTGGGCCTCAGCAGGAATTGAACCTCCGGACCAATTACTGCCGTCACCCACAGCTACCTGCCACAAGGATTCATAACCCGATTCAGGACCGTCAGCTCCATAATGGAGAGGAAGAGAATTAACCCCGCCTTGAGCGGTTGAAATGTTGGTAGTGGGCTGCTGGAGCAAATAATAGGGGAGATCTCCACTGGAGGGATCTCCAAAACCACAGACGGGGAAATCATCCCAGCCGGCTACCCCAAAAGCACTGTCGCTAACTCGATTTCGTACCTGGGGAATAATAATATTACTGAGATCGCTTTTGAGATTATCTATTTCTCCCCCCATGGAGCCGGTGGTATCAACGTTGAAAAAAACATCTGCCATCTGTACAGTCGGACTGAAGACCAGAATATCATCCTGGGTATCCCCTTTGTAAGGTAATTCAAAATAGAAGTCCACTCCGTGATCGTCCAAAATATCATTAGGATCACAGGGGTCAGAACCAAATGATATTTCTGCCAGATCACTTTGACCGTCGTCATCTGTATCTACCCAGAACCTGCCATGTTTATAACCACAATCTGGTTCCTGAGCATCGGGGAGACCGTCATTATCGGAATCAAGATCGAGAAAATCGGGAACTCCATCTTCATCTGTATCAACTGGGATAGTTGACAAGTCGGTATCGCCCGCTTCTTCGGTATCGGAAAAACCATCGCCATCACTGTCGGAATCAAGAGCATTGATGGTTCCATCTCCATCAACATCATCTACACCCTCATCTCCATCCAGAATTGTATCTCCATCAGTATCAGGATTATAAGGATCCAACCCGTTGGCATATTCGGTGGCATCGTCCAAGCGGTCACCATCGGAATCAAGATCAAGGAAATTGGGAACTCCGTCACCATCAGTATCGTCAGTTCCTTCAGCAGTATCAGAGAGGCCGTCGCCGTCGGAATCAAGATCGAGAAAGTTGGGAGTACCATCATCATCGGTATCTTCAGCCCCTTCAACACTATCAGGAATAGTATCACCGTCTGAATCACTGTCCAGAGCGTTGATAGTTCCATCACTGTCTGCATCGCCCAATCCTTCTGTTCCATCATCAATGCCGTCACCGTCGGTATCGGGATTGTATGGATCAAGTCCGTTGGCAACTTCTACATCATCTTCCAGACCATCACCATCGGAATCAACGTCGAGAAAATTGGGAACTCCGTCATCGTCTATGTCTTCAGATCCTTCATCAGAATCCAGAAGGCCGTCACCGTCGGAATCGTCATCTAGATAATTGGGAACTCCGTCACCATCTTCGTCTCCAGATCCTTCAATACTGTCAGGAATACCATCACCATCGGAATCGGTGTCCCGGAAATCAGGGATACCATCGCCATCGGTATCTACAGGAGGAGTATCCAGATCGTCATCACCGGCTTCAATACTGTCAGGAATGCCATCGCCGTCGGAATCGGTATCAAGATAATCAGGGGTACCATCGAGGTCGGTGTCAACTTCTGAAGAACGATCTTCATCTGCATCGGAAATGGTGTCTCTGTCGGCATCTCCGTCATTAACTCTTGAATCAAGACATTCATCTGTACACCATTCTTCGCCGTCACATTCTTCCCCTACATCTTTAATGCCGTTGCCACAGATTTCGGTACTCTGACAATCTCGGCTGCAGCCATCTCCACTGATATTGTTGCCATCGTCACAAACTTCCCCTTGCTGTACTACACCATCTCCACAGGAAGCAGGAATATCGTTGTCATCGGATTGTCCTCCGGATATCCCGGTACCGCAAGAAGAATAAAAAAGGAGAACAAGAAACAAACCGGTTTGTTTGATTGTATTGTAAAATTTATTCATTATTTGACTCCTTGGACTACCAAAGCATATTTCGACTTATTCTAATCAGTAAGAAATATATCCTCAAAAACTACTGTCCCCATTGGTTATGTTGGGATTACCACTGCCATCGCTGAGAGAATCAACGTTGCAGATAATTTCACCTGTATTGGGGTCGGTGTCAATTTCAACATCTGCAACTCTCCACAATTGTCCGGTGGAACACCCCATGCCGCCATCGTCTGTCATGGTAACCTGGTTGGAGAGAGGATAACCGAAAGTGGCAACTCTTTTACCTCCGCAATAAATATTAACAACCGGGTGAATTTCCGCTGCAGTACCATAATAGTAGTCCAGAGCAATGCGATACATCTCCCCGTCTGCAGGATTGTCAACATTGATATTTTCAGGAGTTATTCCATGATTGTCAAAAATATTATCCAGATCCAGACGGGGATTTTTGCATAAACCGAAAAGGTTGACCCAGTCATCGCCGGATTCAGTCTCCTGACAGAGTGAAATGTCAGAATCGGGAATATTCCAATCATCATGATCCCAATTCACAGCCTTGCAATTTGAATAAAAACAATCCTGATCTGAACAGAAATTGGTACCAAGACCATGTTTCATCAAATGCAGATCCAAATCGGTGATGCTATGGTTGTCCCAACAAGTTTCAACCCTGAGTCCGGGACCGGATACTTTAATAATAAAAGTACATTCATAATATTCGGTGGGGGTATAATAAACCCTCATGGTTACGGTGTATTCTCCGGAAAGAGAAAAATTGAGGACAATTGATTCGGTATCAGCAACATAATTAAGATCATTGCGACCGTTGATAGTATAGGAACGCACTCCGAGAACATCATCACAAGGTCCGGTGGAAACTGTCCATTCCCAGCGGTAAGCGGTCCCGGTGAAATAATTGGAACCGTCAATTACAAAATCGGAAAAGGGATGTGCTCCTTGTAAAGTAGGATCATCACCGGAAGGACACTCAATAGGCGGAGTACAACACAAGCCATCGTCAATACAACCATTACAATCGTTATCCAAATCATCACAGATCTCGGGTGAAGGCCAAATTCCGCCTTCACAGGGCCCCCATTCACCAAATTCTCCAGAAGTTTGCAAACAGATTTGTTCACCATATCTGCAGGCTCCTACTCCGGCTGAACCCGGAGGGCCCTTGAAACATTGTCTGACATCACCGGGAACACATACATTGCCACCAACTTCATCAATCTGACCGTTGCAATTGTCATCAAGTCCGTTGTTGGCAACTTCTTCTGACTGGCATTGAAGATCAACAGGAGTATCACAGGGAATTCTCTCCTCGGGTGGACAAACTTCACTGTCAATATCGGGTTCAATATTCCCATCACCATCAGGACCAGCATCATTGTTATTGTTGTTGTTATTGGTGTTATTGTTATTGGTGGACTGGCAACTTGGATCCCCGAAACATTCTAAATCCTGACAATCGGTATAACCATCGTTGTCATTATCAATACCATCATCGCAAATTTCATTAGTGATATTGTTGGAGTTATTCGCGTTGTTGGTGTTATTGACATTGTTGGAACTGTTGGAATCACTTGTATAAACCACTCCTCCCTGTTCACAGGCAACAAAAAAGGAGAAAATCAGAAATAAGAGACAGGAAATTTTGAATTTGTTCATAATATCAGCTCTTCTTTTGCCTGCCTTTGATGTTGAATCCACCAGCAAAACAAGGCCAGGCAACTAATCAAATAGTGAATAAAATTTACTACTTGCCTACAACTCCTGGACCTTCAATTATTGGAGGTACCAGAAAATATACAACTCTTGAATCAACCTCAGTGGTGTTATCGCCATATACAAAGATGGTTGCAGTAAATACCTGGGGAAATTCTGTAGCCTCAACCGTGGTATTTTGTTTGACATGGATATTCCAGCAAACCGGATTACCGGGAGTTACCTCGTGGAACAGATCGGGATAGGAATCACCATTGGAATCTGTCATAGTCCATCCTGAAGTACAATTATCACCGGTTTGAGTTGCTTCAAGATAATCGATAAATTCATCTACTGCGTCTATTGTATCAACCTGACCGAATTGATCGGTACCATCATCGTTGTCAACGGCTACTGAAGATATATCCATGGGTGAATGAGCCAAAGTTTCAATGGCATTTACAATAGCTGAGGAAACCTGAGTTGATTCTCCATCAAAAGCAAAGGGGTCTCCATTGCCGTCAACGCTACCCTGTGCAGCCATGAAATCTTCCATATCGCCCTGGGCTGAAGATCCGCTGTAAATACCAATTGTTTTGGCACCAATATCGTTGAGAGCATTGATGGTATCAATTTCGGGAGTTCCACCGCCATCTTGTTCGAAACCCTCGTCGGTGAAAACAGCTATGATCGGCAAAGCACCTGGTCGGAAACAAGGATAA
The DNA here is from genome assembly GCA_041686345.1 of Polyangia bacterium. Classification (GTDB taxonomy): domain Bacteria; phylum Myxococcota_A; class Polyangia; order HGW-17; family HGW-17; genus JAQICJ01. Next base: position 8,910 of record JAWLEA010000092.1, read on the forward strand.
CCAAAATAACCGGTGGGGCAGGGACCGGGCTCATTGGCACAATCGGCCTCGTTGGGAACACCCGTCTGAGTTGTTACCCCGGCATTTGAAGCTTCGACCGAACCATGACCGGTGGCGGCAAAATACATGGCTGAACGCGGTTGCTCAGCACAACAACCCCCACAAGATTCATAAGCGTTGTCAAATTCTGGGAAGGTGTTTTGAGCCACCACTGGATCTGCTTGAATATCAAGACGGTGGTCAAAAATGCGATCGGTTTCTGTACATTCTGCATAAAGAAAAGAACCGATGCCTACTTCCAGATCAGGAATCTGATTAACAGAATCGGAGATTATAGTCTGCATTTCACTGCGCAGATCTGAAAGTTCATCTGACATGGATCCTGAAACATCCACCAGAAAGTAAAGATCGGCTTTTTGCAGATCGGTGGCAAAGTCGAGAACATCGACTTCAGGATCCTGAGGTTCTTCGTAAGGAACCACAAAGACAAAATCGCCGTTATTTTGTGGATTATCATTGGGGTCTGTGGGATCTGTACCCGCGCCGACTTCAATAAGATCTGAAGCCCCGTCACCGTCGGTATCCGCTTTGAGACGATCTGTTTCTCCGGGATCCACTATTCCGTTATGGTTTTTATCTTCCGCACCATCGGACAGACCATCGTTATCACTGTCTACATCAAGATAATCAGGATCACCATCTCCATCAGTATCAACAGGATCTTTGGTAACATCTCCATTGGTACCACCCTCTATTTCATCACTGATGCCGTCGCCGTCGGAATCTGTATCTCTGAAGTTGGGGATGCCATCGTCATCGGCATCGTCAGTACCTTCAAAGTAATCACCGATGCCATCGCCATCGGAATCAACATCGTTGTGATCGGGAACTCCGTCGCCATCGGTATCTACCGGATTGCCATCTTCATCCATTTCCTCGGTGTCATTGATGAAATCACCGTCATTGTCCAAATCGGCATAATTGGGAATACCGTCGCCATCAATGTCTGAAGTGCCTTCTTCTCCATCGGGAATACCGTTGCCATCGGAATCTGTACTTTGAAAATCGGGGGTGCCGTCTCCATTGGAATCTACAGGAGGAGTTGAAAGATCCTCATCCCCTGCTTCAACTATATCGGGGATTCCATCACCATCGGAATCAAGATCAAGGTAATCGGGAGTACCGTCTCCATCAGTATCGAGATTTGATTCCGAACCCTCGTCTACATCGCAAATGTTGTCAGAATCGGTATCTTCACATACCTGATTGTTGTTGTTATTGTTATTGTTATCGTTGTTTTGGGTTCCGCTTTCGCCGGGAGAACAGGAAAAGAGTAAAATGGACAGGATAGAAAAGAAAAACAAATTATTTAATTTCATGTTAACACCTCTAAACTGGAAATTCTGAGCAGAAACCAGATTGAAAATATGTCAATAACTAAATATTAACACCTTTATATTATTGAATATAAAACCAAATGAGCAAAGTTGACTACCAAAACTACAATTAAAATAAAAAAATAATAATGATGATAAAAAACAGGCTGTTCAAGTATTCTGACTTTATGGTTCGTTATAGTGGAAAAAACAGTCGAAAAAAATCAGTAAACAGGTTTAAATTCAAAAAAATAAAACAATGAACAAATGAATACTTGTGTGAGATATTATACCATTCCCCCTTTTTATTTCAATTATCCATTTAAAAAGAAATAATTGGATAAATTATTAACTTTTTACAAGCAGAACCAGCCAGTTCCATCCCCATTGCAACGGGCAAAGTTGCAATGTTGGTATTATTCTTTGATTTTGAGAAAACTCATAAAATCACTTTCATCAGTTTCGTTGCCGGTTTTGACGATATCTTCAGAGATAATTTCGTCGATTCCCATGGTTTTTCTGAGATTGGCGTTATAAACAATGGTTCTTGCAGTTTTGCGCCAATCGAGGTACCAGGCCCATAATTCTTCTTCATATTTCATTTTTTCTTCGATCAACTCTGGATCTATGAGATATTCTTCTTCCATGTCAAATGATTCTGTCTGGTGAAGTAATTCTTTTCCCTTTTCAAGTTCTTTTTCGGTCAATCCCCGTTTCTGTAACAGTGCCAGAGCTTTTTTGGAAGCCTCGTCCTTTTTTTCCTGTAATTTTTCCAGACGATCTACCAGAATCGATATTTTTTTGATTACAGAGGGATTTTGATTGCCTTCGGTGGAAATATTTTTGAATAATTCCTGGTGGATTTGAGGAGATTTGTGACTTAAGGCAGCATCAGCCACGTCAAACCAGGTATTTTCCCACTGCTCTATTTCAGCCAAAAGATGACTCCCGGTCGTTTTAAAACTTCCATCGCCGGAACTGGGAAATTCAAACATCCAACCGGCTGCTTTACGCAGATTATTCCAGCCTTCTTCAAGGCTGCCCTTGTCGAAACCTCTTGCACTCATTAAAGAAACAATTTTAGGATTATGAAATGAAATAAGAAATTTGAGAACTTTATAAAATTTTTCTTCTCTTTTGAGACTTTGCAAAACACACCTCCAGAATCTGTTATAGTCAGATGAACAGTTTCCTTTTAAAAATAAAATATTCTCTTAATTCGGCTTCAAAGTAAAGATAAAAGTTCAAAGAACAATGGTTCAAATGTGGAACTAAACGATTAATCAGGACACTGAGGGCATTTTTTGCCCTGCATGTAAATTACACCGTGAATAGGACATCTGATATGTTGGGAACCTACAGGAAGCCGTAATTTTTTAATTTCGCTGAGAATCTCAATTGCTGGAAATTCCTGTTCATAGAAGCCGAAACGCAAAACATCATCAAGCTTCAACTTTTCAACTGTGTGTCTTTGCAATTTCCTTTTTACTCCTTTGCGATATAACCAGGTACCATTTCTGCTGACATCTTCAATCTTGAGAAAATCGCCGTGATCAATGAAAATAGCATGTTCCAGAGAAACAGATCTTTCATCAACCAGGAGTGAACACTTGCTGGATCTTCCCAATTTATATCGATGAGCCATAATTACTCCAATTCAACTCGGGCTTGTTAAACCCGTTTATTTATAATTTCCCAAAACACCACTTCTCATTCAGCCGAAAACACCACTTCTGGGATGGGAACTAACTAGCATTCCATTTTTTGGGACAGAAGATTGCTATAAAATCTTTTGACAAAGGATCAACTTGTTCAAAGAATTTCTTTTCATCGATATAGGATTCATAGTCGATGATTCTCTTTTCCCAACGTTTTTCCTGATCAAGCCAACGAGCTCCCATCCCCAGAGCTTCCCAACTCAGAGCATTCCACCATATTTTGACAAGCAGTTTCCAGCGACTTTCCGGCATGAATTTCATATAGTCAGACCAGAACGGTTCTGTTTCCATTCCCCTTTTCTGTTCCAGAAAAATATCTTCTTCATATTTATCTTCTTCGGAACTAATCAGTTTTTTCATTTCTTCCACAAATTCAAAAACATGGATATTTCTTTCAAATTTCTGATTATAATCAAAGAAGGATTTGAGCATGGTCTGGTAGAGTGATTCTTGAATTCCCAAGGAAATTTTGAAAAAATGGTTGAGAAATTCTTCTATTTGAACCGGATTCATCTGCCAGGCAGCAGCCCAGGCTGCAGGGGAGGCCAATTCTTCAATACTTATCCAAAAAGGAACTTCCTCATCTTTATCTGGTTGTTCCCAGGGCCGGTTTTCCCATCTTTTGGCACTATACAACAAAACTGCGGTACTATAAGCCAGAGCATGAAACTCCTTTTTTAAAACTTCCAGAAAAACATCTTCTCTTTCAAAAAATATGCTGCCAAAAGCCTTGGATATTGATGTTTTTGCTTGGATCAATTCATAAATATCATAGATTTCCGGGTGTTCCAAAGCCCAATCGTATCTTCCCAATTGTTCCCTTTTGGCTCCTGAGGTAATTTTTTTGTATGCAACCATAATAGGTCCGCTGAAATCAGGAAAAAGATAGCCGTCATATTTCAAAAAATCCCATAATTTACTGAATACCCCTTCTTTTTCCTTGATTTTATCGGTAATTTTTTTTTGCAGAGAAATCTGTTTCATATCGCTGATAATCCTGGCTGCCTGTCGCCAGGTACGTGAGGTTGGAAGAAGTTCCTGCAAAGCCAGGGTAAAATTATCTTCCTGCTCCCTTATTTCTTTGTGCAATTTTTTGATCAGTGCTTTGAGTTCGATGATTTCGGGTTTTTTGAATATCTTATATTCATCTTTTTCTTCTTCATCCTCTTCCAAGGTACGAGATTCAAAGAGATGAAAAAGTTCTTTGCTGATTTTCTGTTCTTTGGAAGAATAATCCAGTTCCCAATTCTCATATTCCCAACTGTCTTCCTGATTGCCGGAATTGGAGAGAACTACGGAACTCAACTCTTTTTCCATGGGATCATACAAAAAAGATGAAAAATAGCGGATATATCCATCCCTGATTAAAGTTTTCATCTTCCTGCGGGAAAAAATTCCCCGGGCATAAAAGTGATATGCTATATTTTCGAGTATTTGCATTGCAATTCCTTGGAAAAACCTGTTTGTAAAAAACGTTCAGGTTGCAGGAAAAATCTTAAAATCGTTTCCGGCGCACATGACAATAAGGAGTTGAATCCTTTTTTTCATAATAATTCTGATGGTAATTCTCAGCGGGATAAAATTTATTTCCCTCAACTGGCTTTAATTGGGTAACCACATCAAAGCCTTTCATCTTCAAAATACTGATC
>JAWLEA010000228.1:0-3107 GCA_041686345.1 Polyangia bacterium
TGTCAAGAAAATTGGCCATTATAAAGAAAGATGCAATAAAAAGGGATTGTATGATCAAAATACCAACAATGATCTTAACCCAGGCAGAAATTTTTTTCTTTTGATGATAAATAGAACGAACAAGATATCCTAGCGAGAGAACCAGAAACAATTCCAATATCATTGATGGGGTTGTCTGCAAAAAAGACTCCCAAAGTCTCAACCCAGTAACACCGGCATAAAAAAAAGCTAATTGAACAATAAAAATACTCCAGAAAAAAAATTTTTTTATCAGATCTTTTAGATTTGTAGGATATATTTTCATTTAAGTACCTTATAACTGAGGCTCCAAGAAAGATTAATACAATTGTCATTCATCAGTTTTTGAGACAACTTCTCAAAATTTAGAAAAATCTCTATCAATAGCCCCAATGCCGCTGAAAAAATATATTGATCCAATTTTATGAAAAAGTTGGAAAATCACCACCAGATTTGCCACTGAGGAGGATGATTATATCTTTTTTAATTTTTTATTTCAACCCCTCCCATCATTAGAGTTCCGGAGATCTCCAAAACAGGTCTGGACTGCAAAAAATCATCGGAATTGCTTTTTTCACTTTCGACGGGATTATCTGTTCTGTCTCCCACCCCTCCGAGAAATTGGCGAGCACTCACCCGAATCTGCCAATCCCTGGGAACAATTAGCTCTACTCCACCCCATAATGCTACTATGTCAATAGTTGCCCTGGTTTCTATCTTTGCCTTTCTCAAATCAATTTTTGTTCCACCCAAGAAGGCTGTAATACTGCCCCCTTTAAAATTTTGGGAAGAATTTTTTGTTTCTCCGCCCCCCATAAAATATTCAAGTTTTATCATATTATTCAAGTCGTCCCCAACATCTTCTTCTTCCTTGATTTTATTGTAAAATAGAACATGCTTCAACATGACCACTCCCAATATTATCAACAATACAGGCCACACATACCTCCATTCAAACTTGATATATCCAAGATTATGACCCAACAAAAGAATTCCAAGAATCAAATGGATGAATGCCTGGATGTACTGCTTATAAAACATTGACATTATAGCAAAAATTACAAACAGCGCCGGCCAATACCTCCAAATATCTATCCCTGATAACAAGTTCATGTTTTTTAGAGAAAAAACTACTCCGATGATTATGAATATCAACGCTCCAAATACCTTGAGAGGTATTGGAGAATTACAACTGCCGTGGTGATGTCTGAAAGCCATGATTCAACTCCTGAATCCGATTTGTTAAAGTTTTTTGTTCTAAATCATACTGAATATTTCTCTGTTAAATAATCTTTTTCATTTCTTTTAGATAACGGATCCCCTGTAAACATCTGTAAATTTTAGGTAGATTACGACTTTTCCCCCATGAATAGCAAACACTGTTGGTATACTGTTGGATTTAAGCATTCAACTCAGAATAAATCAAAAAATTCCACTCGCCCATCTTTTTACCTGATTAATAAAGTATTGGTTTTGTTGTTTTGTTCCTGCAGTTACTCTCAAAAAATTTTTCAGCAGGGGATGAGCTCCAATCTGGCGAAGAGCAATATCTTTATCTGTCAAAAAGTCAAATAGATCTTCACTTCTTCTGCCAAAACTGAAAGGTATAAAGTTGGTGGCAGTGGGAAAAACTTCAACCTGTGGAAGCGATTTCAAATTTGCATATATTTCATCTCTGCTTTTACAGATCTCTTCTACTATTTCCAGAAAACTTCCTTTATTTTTCAAAATTGCAAGAGCAAAAGCCTGAACCAAAATTGAACTGTTAAAAGCAGTTTTAACTTTGGCAATCTCACTTATTAACTTTTCATTCCCCAAGATGTAACCGAATCTGAGACCGGCAGCAGAAAAAGCTTTTGAAAAGGATCTGATTATCAACAGATCATCTCTTTTCATTGCTTCCTCCAATAAGGTCACTTTTGAGAATTCATAATAAGTCTCATCTATCAAAACCGGAACCTCAACCCTGTTTATAACTTCTAATATTTTTTCACGATCCAGCAGGTTGCCGGTTGGATTATTGGGATTGCACAAAATTGCCAGTCGACAATGTCTGCTTCTGGTGAGAGTTATGTATTTTTGCAGATCAAAACCAAAATCCGGATTCAAATCCAGAAATTTTACATTCATTCCTGTTGCCCTGGAATAGCTTTTATAATCGAAATAAGAAGGAGAAAGAGACAGAATATAATCTTCCGGACTGTTTCTCAAGGAAGTAAACAAGTAATAAAGCATTTCATCCGCTCCATTACCAAAAATAATATTTTTTAAACCAACTCCAGACCCAACATAATTAATCAACTCTTCCTGCAATTCTCCAGTAATCTCTGAGAAGTATCTATTCAGCCTGACCTTTTTCATAATTTTTTGAAAATCATCCTGAACTATCTGATAAGGATCATAAGGACTCTCGTTTAAACAGAGCATATTTTTACAATGGGGAACATCAATTGAAACGGTATGGTCGATATTTTTCAAATCTTTTCTGAAATAGTAATCCATCGGTTCTCCTTTTCGATCTTCAAAAAAACAGTTCTTCTGCTATTATTACTTTACTGGCTGGTCTGAGGCAAGAATCTGCAGTCAATTCTGCCCCCATTCTGGTACGAAACTATGCTAACAGAACACATCCTTCTTTCAAAACAGATTGTTTCTCTGGAAAAAACAACAGACCCGGAACTGGGCAACACTTATCTTCTGCTTTGAATTGTTGCAACTACGAGGAAAACTATTATGAAAAATAAGCAAAATAAAGAAGAAAAAAAAATTGATTCAAAAAAGAAGAACGTGAAAAATAAGAAAATCAACAACAATAACAGCAGCACCAGTACACAAAGCTCAAGTATTGAAGAAAATTCACCACACAATAGTTCTCCACCTCCAACTCCCGATTTGACAAAGAGTAAACCTGAAAAAACAAAGAAAAAAAACAGCCAAAATAAAATTCTGGTAGGAATGAAAATGGAAAATATCGAAGATCTTTCCGATCAGGTTGAAGTATTACACAGTAAATCATCACAAATTGGCAACCATCCTCATTATATACCAATCACCAGACCCCGCCGGGCTGATGAAAGGAGGTTCATCAG
>JAWLEA010000093.1:0-13612 GCA_041686345.1 Polyangia bacterium
GTAGTTACTGCAACCAGCTATCACCTGAATCCGAACTGCTTTTTAATGCAGACAATCAAGAACATATCCATGTTAACTGTCTAAACGAAATTAAAGAAAAGATGAATAAATACAAGATCAAGTTTGAAAATGGAAAATTTTATTATATAACCTACAAATACAACAAATTCAAAGACGCTCTCAACTACGCCCAGAATAATGAGGAGTAATTTTTTAACCAGCTCTATTTTTTTAATTAAAATGAAAGGATTACAATATGACAAAGAAAAATATGAAAAAGGAAAAACCTACAAAGTTCAATATTGATAATATTTTAGGTGACGACAACACAACTCAATCAGTCGGAAAAAATTCAGGAATGGAACTTTCAGAATTTTTGTTGTACATGTGTCACGTAATTAATGATAAGCCAACACTTAAAATAATTGAGGAAATTATAAATAAAACAGGGATAAACAACCAAGATCTTGTTGATTTTTACGATATGTTAAAAGAAAGTTATGAAAATAAACCTGAAAGAGTGAATATAGAATCTACTGAACAAATTTGGAATCTTTTAAATAAAATCATACCTGATGATTTAAAAAACCTTTCCAAAATGTTCAAAACTTTATTTTTCAAAACAGTATTAAAATATTAATTTTACCTGGTTGAACTACCTACAGCAGTTGGTTTTTGGTCAGTTGGTTGGATTTTATGGTTTGGTTGTTGATTATCATACAAAAGTAAACCGGGTTTTCAGTTAATAATCAACCATCTTGGAAGAGAGGTGGACGAAATTGAAAATGTAGAATTTTGATTGTCGTTTTTTACAAATCTAATTGTTGCACAACAAGTAGTAAGAAATTTACTTTAATTCTCCAACTCACAAGTTTCATTTTAATTTAGATTTATTGAAGACTTTAATTGATTGTTTTGAAGGGATTTTTTGATTATTTGTTTCTTCCCTATTATCAGTGCACTTTGTTTTGCTCTGGTTAAAGCTGTGTAAAGAAGTTGTCTTGAGCTCAGACTGGTTTCTTTTGGTGGCAAGATCAATACTGTATTTTTGAACTCCGAACCTTGGCTTTTGTGGACAGTAACTGCCCAGGCCAAATCGAGATTTTCTCTTATTTTATCAAAAGGAAATACTTTAAATCCGTTGTGGTATTGAAAAACTACCATCTGTTTTTTTTCTTGTTCAAATTTATCATCTGTTTTCTTTTCTTGTATTTCAACTTCAATAGTTATCCCCACATCTCCATTGAAAATGTTTCGATAATAGTCATTATTCTTTACTATTACCGGTTCTCCATGCAGGAATTTTTGATTAAGGTTAAACTTTTCAACTTGAAGCTCATTGTTATTTTGCAAATTTTTAAGATGTTCCAGATAAAAATGGTGAAAAATACTGTTTATATACTTTCTTCCAGTTTTTCCTCCGTTGGTGATACAAAGAACGCAATTTTCAACCAATTTATGATAAACTTTTTCCAACTTTTCAGAAATAATGATTTCTCCATTTTCTGATAAAATTATCTTTTCAGTTAGAATAAAATCAAACAACGGTTTTACAAAAAGTTCCCACCACTGAAATAGAATAGTAGGAATAAGCTTTTGCTCAACTATCTGCTCAACACCTTCGTATTTTATCATTTTTAACTCATTACGAACTTTGATAAATTCATCAAAATCGAGAGTGTCTTCTTTTGCAAGAGGAGCATCGCTATATAAATTCTGGGTACCATCCCACTTTTTCATTTTTTCTGCTACCTGATAAATATTTCGGCCTTTTCCTTTGTCTTCAAGCCTTTGCCGGTAAGATTTTTTTAAGACAGTTACCAGTGCCGAGCTCTTATTGTTCTTGAAATTTTGTACCAATTCAAAAAATATTGAGTCTGATTTTACTGGAGGAAGTTGATTAGCATCACCTACTAAAACAATATGTTTTATTTTTTTTGCCGCCTCCAAAACAGAATCAAGCAACTGTGTGTCAACCATAGACGATTCATCTATAATCAATAAATCATAATCCAGCGGATTATTTCTATGATGGTAAAAAGCATTAGCTTTCTGCATATAAACCAGCAATCGATGAATTGTCCGCGGTCTCTGCTCTGGTGGTATTTCTTGGCCACTTTGAGCTCTAATTATCTGCTCCATCCTGTTGGCAGCTTTACCGGTTGGTGCAGCCAAAGCAATTTTTGGAACAAATGAGTTTGTCTCATTCATTTTGTTATAAATATTAACTATTGATTTTATTACAGTAGTCTTACCCGTTCCTGCACCTCCGGTGATAATGGAAAATGGCTGCTCTAAAGCTCTGTGCACAGCCAGTTTTTGATCATCATTGAGCGAATTTTGTGCATCTTCCGATTGAAGGAACAAATCATTTAGATTCCCGCTCCAATCCCGAACAACCTCTTTTTGCAACCTATGGTAGATTTTCTTTTTCATTTTTTCTCTTAATAAATAGTGCTTTTCCAGATAAAGACAGAAATCTTCATATATCATTGGTTTTGAAGGGAATAAAAACTGCTGTCTGTCTACTTTAATTCCAATCTCTGCAGACTCTAACTTATTTTTCTCTGCATTTTCATTATTTTCCCTCAATTTGTTTTTATTTTCTATAAGTTCAAGCTGGTTTTGCATTAATCTTTCAAAATCTTTAACAAGCTCCTTAACATCAAAGGCAAATGGAAACTCTACTTCCACTTTTGAAAATAAAAACTCAAAGAAGTCCAAATCTGTATCAAGATTCAGACAGATGGAACCACTGTTTACCCTCTCCAATAATCCTAGAATAATCAGGAAATATTTCGTCTCTACTTGAGAGATTTCAGAAAATGAAGACAAATCAGCCTTTGACATCAAGGTCATTTCCCAAGCAAACTGGACATCGTGCGTGCCCAGGGTAGTTTCTGGTAATATTTTCAAAAACCAACTTAAAATCTTTGTTAAATCTTTATTATCACTATCTCTGTAAATATATATTTTTAAATCTTTCATTGATCTTTCCTTATGATTCCAAAGCCAATTTCAGAATTTTCCAAGGAATACGATTGTAATATATTCCGTCTTTGCTGTTTTCTTGAAGACCTCTAAGATAAATGTAGTACATTCCACCAAAGTTGTTATCATATTTTGCTTTATTATCGATTTGCAAACGACGACAAATAAAATATGTGTAAAGAAGCTCTTGGATATAATAATTTTTAGTGACTTTATTTGCTATTGATTCAGATGAGTAATCATCAGCACGATCAGATTTCCAATCCAGAATGTAGTATTTACCCTCCCACCTAAATGTCAGATCAATAAATCCTTTAAACAATGCTGATTTGCGTCCTTCTGGGTCTATCCCTAATTGAGGAAGTTTTTTGCATATTTCCCTGCGGTTTTCCTCGAAAAGAAATTCCATTTCAGAATAGTGTTTTTCAGCATCACATATTGAGAACGGGGTTTTATCTGTACCAATATTCAAGGTAAAGGCATTCCAGACAATTTTTTTGACATGTTCAATCAGGATTAGATTCATGTTGTGTTCAATAAATTTTTCATTAATTATCTGAGAAATTATTTGTTTACTCTTCCATGTTGAAAAGTCACTGTTGTTGAAGGTCTCTATTGGGATCAATTCTAATATCTCATGTAAAAAGTTTCCTGTAGCTGCACCTCCACGTAAAGTTTTTCCGTCCTCAGATACAGGTTCTTCGATATCTTCTGCCGAAAACTCAAACAACTCGGCAAAAATTCTCTCCTGCTTTTTAAGATACTCTTCTTTTTCGTTGCTCTCTACACTTGTCATTCCGAGTTTAAGAGAGGAATAGGATAAATGAATGTGGGTGGATCTTGACTCTTTAAAACTTGCCCCATCACTGTAATCAAGCTCTTTTGCAGCCAAATTCTTGCCGAACACACGCTTGATGTTTTCCTGTTTTTTTTGTTGAGTCAGACTTTTCAGCCTTTTGAACTCCAGGAAAGCATAATCATCTGTTTTAAATTCAAAATCAAAACATTCTGCAAGCTCTTTTTTAGAGTAATTTCCAAAATATTCATATAAGTAATCCAAATATAAAAGCTGCATTAAAAAGGAAAAAGAGAACTGTGGAAAACAAAATTCTTCATTGTCGGGAGTAAAATCGTCTCTTTCAATATTTTCAAATATCCCCCCACCTGAATTGTAATAAGCTTCATATTCACCTATTTTGTGTTTATTAAATTCTTCCGGTTTCTTTATGATTTCATTGTTTTTTACAAGTTGGCTTTCCTGCAACCCTAGATAAAACCTTGATTTTGCTCTAGTTGCAGCCACATACAACAAACGAGAAGCCTCTTCTTTCTCTTCTTTGTAATATTCTTCCAATTGTTCTTCATTCATCATTCTAAAAGGAATATTTTTCAAGCTGCCGTCAGTTTTATCTCGAAACTTTATGATATCGTTTTTTCCTGGACATGAAATAAAACCATCATCCAAATAAAACACAATCGGAGCTTCCAGCCCCTTGCTCTTGTGAATAGTCAAAAGTTTTACTGCATTTATACCAATAGTGCTTCTCTCATAATTATCGCTCAATTTATCAACTTTCACTTTACTCTGGTCATTATCCTGAAAAAGTTGATAAAGATACAACAAAAAGCTGTCGAGGTTTAGCCATTTTTTGCTCAACTCCTCTAAAAGTATTTCCCAGATAGTCATATAATTTTCATATAGATTCTTCCTTGAAACATCGTTAAAAGCACGTTCTAGCACTCCACTGTCCAGGAACACCTGATTGAGTACTTTTACCAACTTTCCTTTAGTGGCAAGTTTGTGCCATTCTAAAAGTTGTCGGAAGTGGACATCGTTCTCTGCCAAACTCTGCAAATAAGGAATATCCGATGCTTTATAGCCAAAAAAATCAGTGAGCAATGCTTTTATACGCCAAATTCTATTATATGGTGCCTGGACAGCTTTTAACAAAGTATAGAGGTTCTCAGTCTCTTCGCCCTGAAACAACCCTTCTTTTTTGTGAAAGATATGGGGTACTCCCAACTTATGTAGCTTTCTGCCTATCAGTTCCAGGCTTCTGTTCATTCGACCCAAAATATAGATGTCTTCGTAACGAACTTTTCTTTTATGTGTTTTTCCGTTTTCAGTAATTGAAAATCTATAACCGCTGGATACAAGTGTTTTAATTTCACTGGCAACTCGATTATAGAAATGTTCAGTGCTGCTAATATCTTTTGGAACTTTTACTTTTTTTTCTTCAAATTTGGGAATATTTTCCTCATTTTCAAAAGACTTTGCTCCAATTGCTTTTATCGGCTTTACTTCACTGCCATCTGGAGTCAACAAAACCATCTTTTTGTTATTATCAGCCTTTATTTTCACGAAATCTATGTCTTCTCCAAAAAACTTTATGGGCCTGTAGTCAAAAAGTTTAGACAAACCATCCAGCATTTTTTCAGAAGTACGATAATTTACATCAAGTTGACTGATGTTTTGTGGCCTTTTATTTCTTATAAATTCTTTTGCTTCATTGTAGACGTAAATATCTGCTCCCCTGAAACGATAGATTGACTGCTTGGGATCGCCAATTAAGAATAGATAACGCCCTGCATCTGCATTGATAAAACTTCCATCTTCATTCAAAAACAAGCTTTTTGCTATTTCCCATTGATTATTGTCAGTATCTTGAAATTCATCAATTAATAATGCCTTGTATTTTTTTTGCAATATTTCACACAAAGCAGCAGAGTCGGCCATAGCACTTTTTAAATATACTATCTGATCATCATAAGTTATATAGTTGTTTTCATTTTTAAACCTTTTGATATTTTCTTCAAACTCACCGTAAAACAAAGAAAGCAGAAGAGCTCTTTGAAAGTTTACAAAATAATATATTTCATTGAAAAACTTCCTGAAAGTTTCAAAGAAATCTGTGTCTAGAAATTCGGCAAGTTTTTTCCTGGTTTTAGCTTTTTTTTGTAACGTGTTTTCTGAATCTTTTTTTTTATCAGAATCTATCAAGGGAGATAACAAGCGCTCAGTACCTTTTTGGATTTTTTCAATAGTTAAACCAGTATTTTTTTTAATATTTTTTAGAAGCTGTAGCACCCTTTTTTTTTCTTCTTTTTGAGGAATCTGTTTTATTTCTTCTATGCACTCACCTAAATGGTGCAGCCACTTTATCATTTCTCCTACAGATTTTTTTTCCTTCATATATTTTATAAAACAGTTGGACTCTAGCTTTTCAATTCGTTCTTCATCAAGGAATTCATCAAGATTTTGCAAAGCAGGAATCAGATTATTGACTTTAAACTTTTTGATTCCTCCCAATTTATATATTTTTGCAAACTCTTTTTTTAATTTTTTATAATTTCCAGAGTATTGAAATTCCAGCAACTTCAAAAATTCCTGATTATCCTCCCGCAAAAAATCCGATTTTATAGTTTCATTGAAAACTTCTTCAAAAATCATATTATCCGAAACAAGTTCCGGCTGAATATTCAACCCAGTGTATAGAGGATATTCATTTAAAACTGAAAAAGAGAAGGAATGAATAGTACTAATTTTATTTTTATTAAAATTTTCCAGTGCTTGGATAAATTTACTCAAAAGAGAATGATCTGTTTTTTCTGCATTTTTCAGTTCGCATACCTTTTCCTGAATGAGCTTACGTACTCTTGTTTTAAGTTCGTAAGCTGCTTTTTCTGTAAAGGTAATTGCTACAATCTCTTCTAGGGACAACCCCCTGGCAATTAATTCCAAAATTACATAGGTCATTGTGTAGGTTTTACCGGTGCCGGCACTTGCCTCAATCAGAAAAGCGTTAAAATCGCCTGAGTTACTGAAAATATTATTTAGGATGAAGGGAGGATTCAATACATCTGTCATCAAGTGTTTCATTATTTATCTCCTTTACTTTTATTTTTAAAATTCATCCAATAAAATATATCCTTCCTTGGCACTCCAATGACAGGATTTTCACCAAACTTGTCTTCATTAGGCATATCTTCTGTAAATCCCCACATCCTCTCAATAAAATTAAGCGGATTTTTAAGTTCAAAATACCTGGAGAGACTGGGGATACTCAAATGAGCAACTTTACTGCCATATCTAGCAAAACATTCTCCCTCGTTGATTTTTTTCACATAATACTCAGGATCACTGCAAAATTTTCCCCAACTTTTTTCATTATAATTATTGACAGGATTAAAATTCAGTAAATGGTTTTTTTCTCCCCACAGTAATTCTGACAGCCAATTATGTAAAATTTGTTTCTTTAATTCAACAGCAGGAAGTTCAAAATCTGATATATGACTAAATGAACCGGATCCGTGATGGGTTAAAAACAATTGCACCCTGTTAAAGGATAAATCTTTCGTAAGACTGAGCACAAATGAATACACCAGCGCCCTCAAGGCTGCAAGCTCCTTTTGCCCAATATTATTGTTGTTATAAATAAACAGGAAAAAAGTGATGGCCCCGGGGATATCACCGGCAGGAGGATAATAAATCAGTGGAGGCAATCCTCCGGTTATTTGCATTTCCAAAGGCTCACCATTTTCATCAGGTGAGCTTAAAAATATTTTTGCAGGTGGAATCAATTGGGGATTGTTTATGCTTCTTGGACTTTTTCCCAGAAACAGATTGTTGTAAAAAATTGCTCTGTTTTTGTATTCTTCCTGGTTGAAAAATGCCTTTTTGAAAACTTTGATTGGCTTATTTCCTGATTTGCGGAATTTTCCCCATCCAGTTTTTACATTATTAATACCTAAATTGTTAATTAGGCCATCTTCAACCCCTTTATTCAAAATGCCTGTAGGCAAAATCCCCTGCAATTGGTACAATTCAATCATCTCTTTCCAGTCCATGCATTCGTCCGAATCAATATTATCGGATTCAACCGGGTCGAAATTTTTTATTAAATTGTAAAAAGCATTGCTGAAAAGCTTGTATTTTGCCAAAGAATCATACTCGTACAAATGCTGAAATTCATCGGACACCGATTCAAGACCGTCATCTTGAAATCCCAAAGCCCATTTATAAAAACCCTTCAGTGGAAAAAACACAAAATCTGCTAAATGATTCAATTTTACTTCTAATCTAATTTTACCCTGATTATTACTTTCTTGCCCTGCATTTTCCTTTTCCCGTCCACTGTTCAAAATTGTTTTGACCATTTTGTATTGCCATCTGGAATACAATTGATCGTTGCCTTCTTTTATCCTTTCAAACAGCGATTTTATCGGTTCAATAAAATTCTTCGACTCTTTTTCTCCGTAAAGATAGCTTAAAAGCTTATAATATAGATTGTTGGCAATCAATTCTTCACCGGTAATTGCATCTTGCTCTATATAGCTCAAGTTTAGTGCTGTTTTTGTTTTAAAAAGTGTCTCAAGCAAACTCAACCGATCCCTGGAACCAGAAGTAAGAAGCCCCGGCCTGAAATCATCAACGCGTAAATCCAAACCATCGAAATCATCTTTTGCTGGAAAACACCCCTCTCCCATATTGGTTATGTAGACGTGTTCCCAAGGCAACAGACTTGTTTTATGCAAAGGAGCCACACATATTCCTCTGCTGCGATATTTATGTCGGGAAGTTGTTCTTTCCTTGTTGAGGATCTCTTTGAAAAATGAAGTAAATTGATTGTAAGTCCAGCCACCAGAAAAAGAGTTGATTTCATTAACCATATCCTTTTGAAGCTTAGCGATCTTGTCAAAATACGGCAAAATATCCAATTGTGGCGTTCGCTTTTCAAATTTATCAACCTCACTGAATATTTCCTTAATCAACTCTGAGAAATAATACAGCCATTTTTCAAATGGCAATTTCTTATGTTTTTTATAAATTTTGAAATAAAACCTCCCTAAAATACGAATAAACCTGAAAAGTTTTGAAACTGCTTCGCGTCCAACATCATTTGTATCATAAGGCAGATATTTAAATTTCTGTTCCCCTTTTCCATCTTTTAAATTAAGTTTTCTACCTAGTACAACCACCTTGCCCGTTGATTGTTCCATGGCTTCTCCAAATAATAATCTTCTCAATCCCTGTTCCCAATTATAGATATCTTTTTCGGGATATTGGAAAGTATCTTCTTCTTTGTTCAATCCTTCAAAAATATCCAAATTATTGATTAACTCAACCCATTTTCTTCTTATTTCAAAAGATGCAAAACAGTCGAGATATGAATTCATAATAAAATCAATCATACTCTCCCGTTGAAAATTATTTTTGAAAACAGAAAAAAGGAGTTTTATAAAATCATGTTGATTTTTAGAATACAGGTCTTCTCCCCCCAAAATTTCCAGATCAACTCTAAACTCTTCTGCTGCGGCAGCTAGAAGGTTAAAATAATTTTCAGAATTATTATGAACCGCAATCAGAAAATCACTAAACTTCAGGGCCGAGTTTGTTTTCATCTTGTCAAGAATTGACTGAATCACAAAATTCACTTCTTCTTTGGCACTTTTAGCCGAAAGAAAATTTACTGAATCATCTACTTTGTCCAAATTCAAAGTTTCAACCGGGGAATTGATAAAAATATTATACTTCAACTTTTCAAGATTATTCTCTGGATTCATTAACTCATCATTATCAAGGGGAAGATAATCATCTTGAATTAAATTCTCCACAATATTGTAATAATCTTTCAGTGGTGCTCCCCATTTTAACAGGGGACAAGCCTGCAAATCATTGCTTTGCCAGTTTGTAAAACTTAATTTCTCTTCATTTTTTCTGATAAAGCTTTCCTGCTTAGCAGTGAAAGGAACTTCTGCCCAACTTTGATTTAACAAATTAAAGTCAAGTATTGTAAGCTTATTTTCCGGATTGCTCTCATAGATACAAGTTAAGATGTTTAAAACAGGTTGAGGTAAAATATTAAAATCAATCAGTATTAGTTCTTCGGGAAAGTTTTGGAAGAAATTTTTATAATCATCGTTTATTGCTTCTTCTAAAACCAAACCAAATAATTCCAGTTTTTTTCCTTCCTGATTTTCTAAATAGTATTTATCTGAAAAGAGTAATTGCCAAATTTCCCTATAGAGTTTTTCTAAATTTTTATTTTTCCCCTCTTTGAACTGTAAATTATTTTTTTTCCAATCATGAAAGTAATCTGTGTGAGTCAACGAAAATTTATCATAAAGAAAACTCATTTTAGACAATAAATTTAACAACTTTTTAAAGGCATTCTCAGATATTGTCTTGTTTTTATTTGACAGATCCAACTCTTCATGAATTTTTTCAAATTTTTTATCAAGAATCCCTTTCTTGACAACTAATTCATTAACCAAAAGCAACATCAAATGCTGCTGACTCAAAATCTTTTTGTCGTTTTTAAGCCTTTCTTCTAAAAAAGTAATCAAGGGACTGAACTTTATACCACTACAAAGCCCCTGTTTAACAGCTATTTTTGTTTTTAAGTAGGTTGCCCCACTGAAATCAGATATAACAACGTACATAGGCTGTAGCAAATCATGTTTTTGATAGAATTCCGAGTAATACTTATTAAAAAACTCACACAGATTTTCAGGGTTTATGTAACTTTTAAATTCAATCATTTTATTCCTTATTCCATAATTATTTTCGCAACAAACTCATTCTAATTATTTTTTTAACTATTTTTGATTGAGGCTGAAGTTGGATTAAGCCTCTGGGTTATGAAAGGAATCAGGGATTTGAAGCGGACTCCGCTGACGGTGCGATATTTAAGGGCGAGACAGTCTTTTACATAATTGGCTGCCCCAAAATCAGGAACCAGAACTTCCAGGGGTTCCAAAATATCATGATCAGAATAAAACCTCTGATAATACAGTGAAAAACCATCGACAACCTGTGAAGGAGAACCAAAAGCATAGAAATCAATCATAAAATATCCTGTTCCAATTCTATATAAGTTAAATTTATATCAACAAAAATACAAGCCCCACTATTAAACCAGCTCCCACAAGGCTTGCTCCCGTTCCAAACAAAATTGTTAACGGTTGATTGAGTTTTTTAACTTCAACTTTTTTGATTTTTCTTAATTCAAATTCTTTGGGGGGATGATTTGAACTTCTGATTTTCAAAACTCCATTTTCCAGACTGCTGATCAGGGGAGGTTCAAGTTCTACCTTTTCCTTGTCAGTTGTAATAATCACAGGCACACTCCCCGCAACTGACATGGTAGAACCATTGTGCTTAATCAAATGTCGAACAGATGCTTGATAAATCGGCTCTTGCTCATATTCCGTTTCATATTCCCCATGAATATTTTTTCGAGTTGTTTCACCGGTTCTGACACTCCCAACCTGGACTTTGTAAGTGTTATTCAACTTGACTACTTCCCGCGGTTGAATCCGAATCATATCATAACAACCAAAAGTAAAAAAAGTGGTTACCAGAAGGGACAATGAAATCAATTTGACTTTAGTTTTAGCTTTCATAATTCTCTCCTAAAAAAATTAATAGAGGTGGTGTTTTTGGCTGGGGACGAAGTTTGCCTCAGATGCGCGGAGAAACTGCGAAGACATAGTTGATACTATTTCAAGCAGTTACGACAAAGCAGATGAGGTAAAATTCCGTCGCCAGACGATGACATCCATTTTTGGGATGGGAACTATCTAATATTTATTGTTCCTTAACCAACATTGGGTTGTCAATCAGAAGTGCATTATTGTCAAATTCCAGCGTGACAGCGTTGAGGGCAAAGGAAGTCGAGGTAATCTCGCTGAAGGGGATCACCACCTGACCAAGCCGGTTCTCCAAGGGAATAACGCCCACATACTCAGAAAGGTCAAAACTATATTCTTCCGCATCGGAGTGGAAAATAATTGTTACCTGTGAGGGGAAAGGCATGTCATCTCTACTTTTAACGCTCGCCTGAAAGGACATGTCTTCTTCAACAAATATGGGAACATTCGAAAAGTCCATGGTGTAAGTTCCTACGCTGCCTTCTGCCGGCATGAGAAGCAGACTCTTATGTTTCTTGTACATTGCCGAAGTTGTATCAGAATCGGGGTAATAGGTAAGTACCTCTTCGGCCCGTTCAAACCCGCTGGCTGTATTATCGCCACCAAAGAGATTTGTGGCCGGGTCGGGTTCGGCTGATGACTCTTTCTGAAAATCATCGATAAGAACATCTAGTGGTCCCCACTTGTTCCAGCGCACCCACACCCCCTTCTCGGAAATATTGGACGCTACGGTAGCGATCCCTTTATGGCTGAAGAGTACATCGTTGGTAGAGATTGGAGTTATGGTGTTTGAATTGCGAGTAATAGTTCCAATGTAATTGAGAAGGAAAGCTGTTACAAAATACTCCTGGATATCATGCTGCTGATGTTGTTTTATTGCGGGGGAATCATCGGGTTCGATGGGTACAGTATCTGCGGTCCATGCGTGGATACCACCCACAATGGTCACCCAGGTATAGGCTTCTTTGAGTTGGGCCTCCTGTGGTTCAACGTAAGGATAATTTAGATCAACATCTTTGGAAGCTGAAAAACTGAGTACGGGTATAGTGATGTCGGGAGTGCCAAACCCGAATCCCGTGGTATCAACACCCTGAAAGTCAATGATGCCAGTGATCAATTCATCGGTTTCCAGCCATGAGACGATACTCGCACCTCCACCCCTGGAATGTCCAGCCAGGACAATTTGTGAAAGATCGATTTTGCCATAAAAAGGACTGGTTGGGTCTTCATTGTAGGCTCGCAGGGCTTGCACTGCTGCCAACTGTTTATCGGATCGGTCGATGATGTTCTGGCGCGTTCCCGACTGGCAGTTGTCTTCCGTGGAATCGACACTTATGGCTATATAGCCCCAGCTGGCCAAATGATCCAAGAGAGTGTAATAGCGCTCGAAAATGTTACAAACGCTGTCATTGTTGGCATGAGTGAACACCACTACCGGAAACTCCCCATCTGCGATCTCGGCGCTACCGGAGTAAGTGGGACGACGTTTAGCTGGAAAGGAAATATAGAGCTCTACTCCCGGGACGAGTGAATCCGCTGGAGTAACAGGGTTATCACGGCAATCTCCAGCGGGACTGGTATTCCAAAATGGAAAGGGGCCGTATTCCCAATACCGTCCACCCTCCAGGGCGTCAAAACCGCTCTGAAGGAGCTCTTGATCGCCGGCGTCATCCCAAACCACATTACAGGGATGTATACTCCCCCCATATCGTTCACCACGATTAACTGTCTCCTCATCACAACTAACAAAAAAAAGAGCCACAAAAGCTAAGAAAATATAATATTTCATATGAGGTTAACCTTCCTGAAGTCCACCTTCGTCGCAACGTAGATGAATGTACTGTGTTCTACCTTAGATCGCAAAACCCAAATCTCCAAACGAAAAACCGTTTCAATAAAAAATACCACCATTGTAAAAAAATACCACTACCACAAAATAGAGGCGGGTTCTGTGCCCACCCGCATAGTCTTGCGCCCTGCCTTCAAGATTGCCTTCTCTACGGGCTATTATATGGATGCTATAACCTGTTTTATGCTTTGGAATTTATTTTATTCTACAATAATATTGATCACTATTTCTACACCTTTTTCTTCTTCATAATCAATATCTTCTTGCACTCCATCTTCATCAGGCTCGGGTTCTTCAATCGATTCTGACAAATCATTTTCCTTGAGCAATTGATCTTCC
>JAWLEA010000229.1:0-3103 GCA_041686345.1 Polyangia bacterium
GCACGGTGGAGTATGTCCATGGTGGGCACAGGGCTCCAGGTTAACATATAAAGTAGATTCCGCTAAAAGTTCTTTGTTCTTCACAGCCTCGATGGCAATTGTTTCAGCGTGGGCCCCTCCATAAAAGCGATGGTACCCTTCTCCTATAATCTTATCATTGTGAACGATCACCGAACCTACCAGTGGGTTGGGAGCTGTATTGCCAATGGCCATTTCTGCCAGTTCCAGGCATCGCTTCATATATTTTTCATCCTTTGTCATACGCTGAAGAGATCAATTTTATAATTTTGATGTATGGAAAAAAACAAAACCATAGAAAATGTGATCCGCCATATCAAAAATGAACTTATCGAAATATATCCTGAACAAGAGATAAACAGCCTTGCTGAGATCATGTTGCATCATGTAGTAAATTTAAAAAAAACCGACTTACTTATAAACCGGCAAAAAACAATAAACGATCAACAGTTCCAAACCATCGAAGATATAACAAAACAACTCAAAAATCACAAACCGATACAACAGATTCTTGGAGAAACCGAATTTTACAATACCACCTTAAAGGTTAACCAACATACATTGATTCCCCGCCAGGAAACAGAAGAACTGGTGGAATGGATCATAAAAGATGCATTTTCCGAAAAGAAAAGTATCCTCGACATCGGTACGGGCAGTGGATGCATTGCTATTGCACTGGCCAAAAATCTTCCCGGCTCCATGGTAACCGCTCTTGATTACAAGCCGGAAATTCTGGATGCAGCGAGGGAAAATGCATCCCTGAACGGGGTTACCATTAGGTTCATTCTGGCCGATATTTTGAAAGACGACCTTCCGCCGGGTCATTACGATCTGATTGTCAGTAATCCACCTTATGTCAGAAACTCCGAAAAAAAATTCATTAAACAAAATGTATTAAATTATGAACCTTCAGAAGCCCTTTTCGTAGAAGATGAAGATCCCCTGATCTTTTACAGAAAGATAATCCATCTGGCGGGAAAACATCTGGTGGAAAACGGTTCTCTATATTTTGAGATCAATGAATATCTGGGGGAAGAAATGATAAAGCTTTTAAAAAAACATGGATTTAACAACATTTGCCTGAGAAAAGACCTCAACAACAAAAACAGAATGATTAAAGCGCAAAAATGAGCCATGGACTTTGACAACATACTTTCAAGGGCTCAGCGATTATGCTCCAAAAGTGAAAAATGCGAATTCGACCTCCGTAAAAAACTTAACCAGTGGGAGGTATCCGAAGATGAAAAGGAAAAAATAATCCATTCATTAAAAAAGTATGATTTCATCAACCACCAACGTTATGCTGCATCATTTGCAAACGATAAGCTAAAATTCAATCATTGGGGAAAAAAGAAAATCGAATATGCGCTGCGGTCAAAAAACATAGAAGCGGAATATATCCAGGAGGCAATAAATAGAATTAATGATGAGGAATATGACCGGATACTTTATGAAGAGGTTAAAAAAAAGGACAATGCCATAAAAACACCCGTCAAAAGCGAAAGGAAAAACAAAATATGCAATTATTTACTTCAGAAAGGATTTGAATCTGGCAAGGTTTTTGAAATTGTTGAATATAAACTGAAAGAAGGCAATAACGATTGAATGGGATCATTCATCAATAGAAAATTAAAAGATCAATCCGAATGAAATCTCGCAAGTTAGAACATAAGGCCGTTTTTTTAATACTGCTTTTCTTGCTTTATTCCTGCTCTGCATCGAACCTGACAGCAGTGGGAAGTAACAGACCCCAATGGGTGAAAGAAAGGCCGGCCAGCGAGGACTACTACATAGGCATTGGTATGGCAAACAAAGATCAGGACAATTATATCAGCGTTGCTAAGAACAATGCTTTGAGTGATATGATCTCCGAAATTTCGGTAAACATTTCCAGCAACTCTGTGTTGCGTCAATTTGAAGATCAAACAGGCTTCAGGGAAGAGTTCGAATCCATCACCAAAATGAGCATGAAGAATGACCTGGAGGGCTATGAAATGGTGGACAGTTACAACGGCAAGGATAACTATTGGGTATACTACCGTCTTTCAATAGACAAATACCGGAAAATCAAACGCGAAAAGCTTGAAAAAGCCAAAAACCTGGCAGAAGGATTTTTTGAAAAAGCGCAAAAATCAGAAAAAAGCCACGATATCCATAATGCGCTTAACTATTATATAAAAGCCTTCGAGGCCGTAAAAGCTCATCTGGATGAGGATCTGTCTGTATTTGTACTGGAGGAAGGAAGGATCAATCTCGGAAATGCCATATATCAAAGCATACAGGAGATATTCAGTAATCTGGAGGTGGTACCGGCAAAAGAAGCCTTTAAGGTTGGCTCCTTGTCAGAAAATGCTCCGGATGTAAAAGCAATTATTTATTACCAATCGAACGCCACCAAAAAGCGTATAGCCAATCTGCCTTTTACATTCTCTTTTCCGGAGCTCGATGTAGAAAAAACGGAGAACGTTCAGAGTAATTCATCCGGTGAGATTATCTGTTCCATTGCGAACAGCGCTCCCAGCGGGAAACAAAGGAAAATCAAGGCGGCCCTGAACACAGAGGTGTATTTTGAGGAACAAACAGGAGAAAATTTGTTAAAACAAATGTTCGCTCCTCAGTCCTCTGTTCCTTACGGGTATCTTACAATCCATGTAGCAAATCTAAGAGCACATTTCCAGGCAGAAGAAACTGAATTCGGGAAACCGGCTTCAGGAAACCCCGTATCAAATATTATTAAAAATACATTGTCGGAAAATTTCTTCTCTTTCGTACCTGGCTCAAATGAGGCGGAAGTGATTGTCAAAGTTACAGCCAATACCGTGGAGGGCAAAAAAATGGAACAATACGATTTGCACACCGCCTATTTGAATTGCAACATCAGCATCACCAATGCCAGTACCAATGAGGAAATCTACAGTACAGTACTGCAAAATATCAAAGGCATGAAGAGCGGGAGTTTTCAACAGGCTGCACGGGATGCAAGAGCAAAAGCACAAAAACAAATTCAACAAAAAATCATACCGGAATTAAGACAAATAAAATTTTAACCTTTAAATCAGCAGAAATTATGAAAGCACGAATTTAC
>JAWLEA010000230.1:0-3098 GCA_041686345.1 Polyangia bacterium
TGAATAAAAGTTTTCCCCGCGCCAGTTCAACTGCCAGGCTATAAATCTTTCTGATGGATTTTTTCTGCATTTATAGTAGATTTCATGCAGTTTTTTTTGACTCCAATGGGGAGCAACAGCCGGAATATAATAATAGATGAGAAACCCTGTAAAACCAAAAGCTGTAAACAGATAAGCTATAACAGTTTTTTTATTCTGTTTGAAAAAAAAGATTATAATAGCTAGGAACAGGGGGATACTGAAAAAAGCAATTCCCCAGGACAGGTTAAGTTCATATGGGAATAATCGTTCATATTTATATACGAAAAGATTTACTATATGGGCTGGATCTAGAAAAAGTTCTCGAACAGTGAAAACCAATAAAATAAAACCAGCCAGCAATGAAAAAAAAAATGATTTCAGAGGAAAACCAAGTTTGTGTTTTGAGAGTTTTGCCAGATAAATGCCTGCCAGAATGCTGAACGGTGCAGCGAAGGGAAGTATGTAATGATGGAACTTGGTCAACATGAATGAAAAAAGAAAGAATGAAACCAAAAGCCAGATAAGTAAAAGATGAAACTGAGATTTCCTGTTTTTAACTTTTGCTTGGGAGTTTTTCCCGAAAAAATCAAGGATGATACCAGGTATAATGGGGAGAAAAGGCAGCAAACCGAAAGCAAGTTGTTTCAGATAATAAGTAAAAACACCTCTCTCACCATGAACACCCACCGCAGCTCTTTTAAAATGATGATGAACAAAATATTCCTGGTAAAAAGCACCCCCGTGTCTGATTATCATGGCATGATGCCAAGGAAACGATATGGCAACAATAATGAAGATGCCCCTTAGCAGATCAAAACGCTCGATTTTTTCCCATTCTCCCTCCAAAAGGAAATAAATAAAGAAAATTGTTCCCGGGATAAACAGAGCTCCAAAGCCTTTGGCAAGAATTCCCAGGGCGATGAATGAAAAACCTATATTGGTCATAATTTTGCGATAACTGGTTTTACCTGTGATATATCCAAGGAGAATATCCCCTATCAGAATCAGGTAGGGCAAAAAGACCAGATATCCTGAAAAAGTAATTCTTTTGTTAAAAAAAGTAAAAGACGCAGATAGATTGGATGAAAAGAGAAAATACTGGGAAAGAGCAAGCAATAGCAGCCAAAATGCAGCCAAGTGGGCCAAATTGATTCTAATTCTTAAACTTTTAACTTTTAAATTAAAAAGATGGGGTGGTTTCTTATCTTCTCCCTGCATGGCTGCAATGAAAAAAACCATAGCTATGGTCATCAGAGCAAAAAAGGGCATGTCGGTAATTGTCTGCCTGGCTATAAGTGCAAAATGAGGTGTCAGGGCAAGTACCGCTGCCGAAAAAAAACCGGCTGAAATACTATAATAGGAGGCGGCAAAAATGAATACAGCCATAATGGCAAAAATTGCCAAAAGAACTACGGGAATTCTCGTTGCCCATTCAGGTTTTGAGGAAAGTGCCATTTCTCCAGGCGAGGAGTTGTCTTGATTAAGTCCGGCAATCCTCATGCCTGTTGCTTGTAGCCAGAAAGTGAGCACCGGCTTGGAAAAAAAACCTTTGTCCTGCCAGAAGGTTGAAATATAATCGTCCTGCTGGATCATGGAACGGCTGACTTCAGAATAGTGAGTTTCCCAAGGGTCAAACAGGCCGTAGGAACCAAGTTTTGGCAGATAGACGCAAAGTCCACCACCAAAAACAATAAGACTGCAAATAATTATTTTTTTTGTTTTATTCATTTGAAAATCTTGTTTACGTTTTCAGTTGTTATGGCAATAACTTTTGCAAGAGAGCATTTTTTAAGTCCCGCAAGTTTTGTAGCGACTAGATTCAGATTGGCCGGGGTTGTTTGTCCGGGTTCAATGGATTGCATTCCCATATAGGGGGCATCTGTTTCCAGTACGATATGCTCCAGGGGAATTTTTTTGAAAATTCGTCTGAGACGGTGAGCATTTTTCCTCGTAATTCCTCCTCCAATTCCGAGAAACCAGCCTTTTGCCATATATGAACGGGCATCAGCGGGAGAGCCTGAAAAAGCATGAACAACACCCTTAGCTTTCGGCTTCTTTTTAAGAAATTCCAAAACCAGATTATGTGCTCTGATTACATGAAGGAACGCTGGTTTGTCGTATTTTATAGCAAGTTCTATTTGTTGTTGGAAGGGTTCAATCTGAATTTTAATATCTGGAGCTTTGTGGCTACGATCAAGACCAATTTCTCCAATTCCATGAAAACAATCCAGAAAATTTTCAAGATTTGTCAGCCAATCAGGAGATTGTTTTTTGATGAACCAGGGATGCAAACCAATGGCAAACCGGCTGGCCGGGAGAATATTTACAACATCCTGGTGGTATTGTAAAAATTGTTTGGCTGAATCTATTCCGGTGGAGACAGATATTATTCCTGTCAAACCGGCTTTCTTTGCTAAATTCAACTCATTTGCAAAATTATCAAAAAGTGGTGGATCGAAAATATGGCAATGAGTATCAATCATGTAAGCCTCTAATTGTTTGACAATCAGAATTGTAATCTAATTGAAAAGGAGATTGTCTGTGAAAAAATAATTGATTTTTTCTTTTTTGTGAAGAATATTTTGTTTTCAAATCGTGATGCAAGTCAATTAAAAAGGTATCTTGCAAAAAATATCGTTGACATTTATAGTTAGTTCCCATCCCAGAAGTGGATGTCATCGTCTGACGACGGAATTTTAATTGATCTGCTTTGTCGTAACTTCTTGAAATAGTAGTGGCTATGTCTGCGAAGTTATTCCGCGCATCTCAATCAAACTTCTTCCCCAGCCAAAAACACCACTTCTGGGATGGAAACTAGTTAGTTCCCATCCCAGAATGGGAGTTGCTGATTTTGAGCTAAAATTGAGTTTAGCTTGACATCCGTTGACAGTTTTTTTGCACATTTCTTTAATATCTTCAAAGAAATTTGAGCAAATTAAAATTTTACTGGATATTATCATGCTATTTATGGTATAGGAAATTCCTATTGGAGGTATTTTTTTATGATCGTTTGCACAAATTGCTATACTCAGGTAAGCGACGAATTCAAAGAAGAATCGGAGCTTTGCCCTTTTTGC
>JAWLEA010000231.1:0-3088 GCA_041686345.1 Polyangia bacterium
CACATCCAGGCTATCTACCAGGCCATGGTTTAACAATTCTTCCATCACCCGGGACCAGTTATTTCCACCAAACCCGACAAATTCCCTGTCAATAATATCTAAAGAAAGCATTGATGACCGACCCAATTTTTTTATTCTGTCAAACCTTGGACTTTCCAGGAACATCCGGCCTCCTGTTTCAAAGACAGAGGGTTTAGCAGCGGGATATCCCCGGGTCTTTAAAATATCTGCTGCATGATATTCGGTGATCAATATATCACGCCATCTTGCGGTAACCTCATTTTTGCTTTCCGCTGTAAACTTAACAATGACATGGGATGACAAATTTTTATTGAAAGCTGTGAATTTTGGTTGTTCTCCACCGGCAGAAGATCCCGGGGGTTCCCCTTTTATAGCTCTGTCGGCAAGTTTTGGATAATCCTTTTGGTCAACAGCTACAGGGTCTTGCCGAGCCCTTAAAAGTAATTGTTCCCCAAAAAGAAAATTACCCGGTAAATCTTCACCATTGGAAACCAAGTACCGGCCTGTCTGTCTGGTGTTCCAGGTTTTCGGGTTAGAAGGGAATTCTTCTGATTGTTTAGCTAATCTTCTTGCAATTTGACGTCCTATATAGCCCTGGGGTTTTAAATCCAAAAGAAAGTACGGCAGATCATCAAACAAGCCAGTCTTCCCCTCGCCAAGCAGCAAAACAGGGAATTTGTCGATTTTGGGTTCTATAAAATATTTACCACAACTCAAGGGGCGCACATACGCAATCAAATAAGTCTCCCCTGATTCATCAATGATGCTCAATGGAATTTTATCGTTGACCCCAAACGCATTGCATGTGGCCGCATACCAGACAAAACGTCCTTTGGTTATCTGAACAATGCCGTCACCTGTTTTTTTGAGTAACCGGGAAACTGTACTTTGGCTAAAACCGGTTGCCGCTTGAATTTCTTTTGAGGTTGCAGGTCCGCTTTTGAGGTATTTTATAATTGATTGCATCGGCTATCCCTGAATGATTATATGAATAATAAAATGAATAGTGTTTCTTTGATTATATAAAAACAGATTATATGTTTATTCAATACTTTGCAAGTTTAAAAAGAATTTTATGTATTGTTCTGTGAATAGCAAGTTGCGGAAATATACACAGGAGCATCGGGCATCATAGTTTTTTGGTGGGACCCGAAAAAAGGTAAAATTATATGTAATATTATATGTGTTTGTGAGTAATGGAGAAAAGTTAATAAAACCTAAAAAATTCATTAGTATCTAAGAAGTAATGGTTGATGCAAGTATTTGTGACTCTGGTTGTTTTTGAACAGGGATTAAATTGACTGTTGCAATTTTCGACAAAGGATGATTATCTCCATTTAACTCAAAATAATATAATATAGGAGACAAACCATGCCACAAGCAAATGTTAATGGTATCCAAATTGAGTATGAGACTTTTGGAGACAAATCTTTACCATCTGTATTATTAATTATGGGTTTGGCCGGTCAACTGATCCATTGGCAAAAAGATTTTTGCATAAAACTTTCAGACCACGGGTATCATGTTATCAGATATGATAACAGGGATTCAGGGTTGTCAACAAAAATCAGCGAGGTTAGTTTGACAGAAGCCATGGAAAAAATCGGTGCTCTTTTTATGGGAAATAAAGTCCCGGTTCCTTATCGTATTGAGGATATGGCAAATGATGCAGCCGGACTTCTTGATTTACTGGATATTAACCAAGCCCATATATGCGGTATGTCCATGGGAGGGTTTATTGCTCAAACTTTTGCAATAAATTATCCTAATCGTATCTTAAGTCTTACCTCCATATACAGCAGTCCCGGGAACAGGAAAGAATTTCAACCAACAAAAGAAGTAATGGAATTCATGCTGACACCAACACCCGAAGAACGTGACGCTTACATTGAACATACCATGAAATATTTTAAATTAATTTCTGGAGCAGGCCTTCCATTTGACAAAGATTTTCATCGAAGCCTGGCAGCCCAATCATATGACAGATCTTTTTGTCCTGAGGGGGTGGCAAGACAATACCTTGCTATTATGACTCAAAAAGATAGAGCTTTAGACCTTGAAAATATAGCAATCCCGGCAATTGTTATACATGGGGATGATGATCCAGTGGTTCCATTGGCGGCTGGGAAAGCCACCGCCGAAGCAATACCCAATTCAGAATTGAAAATAATCAAGGGAATGGGACATGCAATACCAAATTTACAGGCTTATTGGTCAGATATCTTAGATGCAATGATAAATCATATGGGCAAATGAAGGAAGCTCAATGAGACAAAAAATTATTTCAGGAACCCATCAACCAGCCGATAAAAGGCTGAAAAAGCCCTCTACAAAAAGGGAAAATGGATACAGGACAAACGTAAACTGATGGAACGTTTTCCACAGGGGGATATAGTGTCAGGGTCCAGGTTCCTGTCTCTGGGAAGGCGGTATTATGTAAAGGTTGTGAAGGACGATAGCATCAAGAAAGCAAAGGTTGTCTTCAATCACAGTAAATTTACCATTTATGTGAATCCAGAACTACTTAACAATGCAGATGAAATTATAATCAACTTCGATGCCGTAAAACTTCCGTTTGCCCAGATTGATTATATTGTCGTCCATGAACTCTGCCACATCAGGCATAAGGACCATTCCAAAGAGGCTTATCAGGGGCTTGCTAAATTTATATCTGACTGGAAAACATTGGATGAAAGGCTTTGTGGCATGCGGTAGTGAGAAAACCGGTGTTTATTCTAACTCCCAGCTTACAGAAAACAATAACCCTTTTGTTGACAGGGTAGTTACAAGGTGATAGGGCTTCTTTGAGCTCACCCCGTTTTGTAGAAGGGCGGAAAACTGTATGAAAAAGCATGACAGCTCATTGCCACGTACAGGTTTGAGTTTTCAATAACAGTGTTTACAGGTAAGGTATATAAAGAATTATATCTTACTTGAGTTGTATGCAGGGTTAAGGATACCAACTCAAATATTGAGTATCCTGAGAATTATGAATAATGCAAGTATGGTTGAGTTTTGAAGAACTTTATGATAATGCAAGAATGGTTGAGTTTTCAGGGAATCAAGG
>JAWLEA010000232.1:0-3085 GCA_041686345.1 Polyangia bacterium
CCCTAACGGGGTTATTATTTTTGGAATAAACTGCACCTTGTGTGAAAAAATCTTTCGGTAAAAATTTCTGGAAAAAAGATCATTTTGTTCTATAAAGAAAATGGCAGTCTTTGATTGAGTTATTACTATTTCCAACTTTTACCGGCTGCCGTTCCTACCCAACCGCAACAGGAGATTTTCTATGAAAAAACTGAGCTTCTTACTGATTCTGGCATTTTTGACCCTGGCCGGATGCAGTGATTCCGACGACGCAAACAACATCAATAACACCAATAATACCGATCCTTGCAGCGAAGTTACCTGTGGTTCCAACTCCAGTTGCCAGGTAGCAGAAACCAACAACGCCAATTGCGTTTGCGATTCGGGATACACCCAAGAAGATGATACCTGCATCAATTCCAAATTGGTGGATTGCGCCGATGAAGCACCGGAAAATGCCCAAGCGGAAATTGTGGAAGTAGAGATCACCTGGGATGCAACCTCGGGGTGGAGTGATCCTGAACCCTGCGAATGGGAATGTGTTGAAGGCTATGTGCAAGATGGCACTGCCTGTGAGGTGGCAACAGAAGAAGTTCCCCTCGATGGATTTGGCGAAATCACAGGTCAATGTGGCGTTTTAACTCCCACTGAATTGCAGGCTGATCAACATTACTATTACCTGAACACTATCGATTTTGGCAATGACACTTATGACGCCTCCGATTTTATCTATCTCAGTCCCGGTGGACAAATTCTGGCAGAGAGCGAAAACGCCGGAGGAAGCTCCTCCTGGTCGGAAGTATTCGCTTTTGAAATGCTTTATCGCTGTGAATTGGGTCTACTTTTGAAAACAGAGACCGAAATCCTCTATGACGAACAAGGTTCGATTACCGATATTCTGGTAGAAATTGACCAGCTCAAAATCGGCGTCAGTGTTACCCGAGCCATGAGCTGGCCCCGTGATACACCTCTTGATCCCACCTCGACTCAAGATCTCCTCGAAAGCAAATTGCTGGGTATTCAGGAAAGTACTCAAAATGTCGCCGACGTCGATCTCTGGGTCAAGCAGATCTTGCATGTTATGGCCGACAGAATTGAACATGTCGATGTCATCGAAGCGGCACTCAATAACATAGACCCCCTTGTCAAAGGTGATACCATAATTATTGTAACTATTACCGATGGTCTCGACGATTTTATCTATACCAACGAAATATAATACCTTCTCCATCAGACCACGGCAATCAAATTTATGACTCAATTCGAACCTTTACCCACAAATATCAACTTTCAAAATAAAAAGCGCAAATTTGGGTTTGAAATCGAATACACCGATCTTGAAATCACTAAGAGTGCGGCAATTATTCAGAAAACCCTGGGGGGAAAAGTCAAAAAGCAAAGTGATCTCATCTACAGCATCAACACCGACCTGGGTGAATTCGAAGTTACTCTTGATGTCAACCTGCTTCAGGATTTATCCCGGCAGGCTGAACAGAAAAAGCAGGAAAAACTCATCAATCTGGAAAAAGAAACCAAAGATCTGCTCACTCCCATTGTGGATTCATTCATGCCTTACGAAATAGTTGCTCCTCCCCTTGAATTCGAGGATTTTCCCAAGTTGACCAAGATTGTGGATAAACTGCGGAAAGCCGGAGCCAAGGGAACAAAAGCCGGGCTGATTTATGCTTTTGGTATCCACATAAATGCAGAACTGCCCTCTTTGGAAGTAAATTCGATTTTGTCCTACCTCCAGTCCTTCCTACTTTTGGACGAATGGCTGGAAGAAGAAATGGAAATCGACTTTTCCCGCAAATTGACCCCATTCATCAAGCCTTTTTCACAAAAATACAAGAACTTGGTACTCAATCCTGAATACAAACCTCAACGAACTCAATTTATCAATGATTACCTTGAATTTAATCCAACTCGCAATCGTCCGCTGGATCTACTTCCGGTTTTTGCCTTTATCAACAAAGATAAAATTGACGATGAAATTGACTCAAATCTGGTTCAGGCGCGTCCAACCTACCATTTCAGAATGGCCAATTGCAGAATTGACGAAGCCGAATGGAACCTGCAGGTTGAATGGAACAGTTGGATTGTAGTTGAATACCTGGCCCACAACAACCAATTGCGAGCCCGGATGCTGAAAGATTACGCTGCATCTGAAACCAACAAATCTATCTTCAGCCAAAATACCTGGCTCGATAAAACCAAAGATTATGTCAGTGAAATCAGTAAATAAACCGATAATCGGAATTACGCGGGGCATAGAAGATCCTCGTTTTCCCTGGCTGGCTATTGCAGCCGGAGTTATCATGGGCGGAGGAATTCCCCAGAAGATCACCCCGCTGAAAACCGATAAATTGTCAAAATGTGCGGGAATAATCCTGTCGGGAGGCAGTGATATCCACCCTTCCTTTTACGGGGAAAAAGTTCAACAGGGAAAGTCCTACGATTTACAGCGAGATCAGTTTGAATTTGATCTGATGGGTTTGATTCTTAAAAAGCAGTTGCCCGTTTTAGGAATATGCAGGGGAATGCAAATGCTAAACATTGCCCGGGGAGGCACTCTTTACCAGGAAGTCGACAGCCAATTTGACGATTTTGTCGCCAATACCACGCTGTGGAAGAAAATTATCGCTCGCCGGGAAGTCCTGCTGCAATCTGACAGTTGCCTCAATCGTGCTTTGCAACAAAACACATTACAAGTCAACAGCCTCCACCATCAAGCCGTAAACAAACTCGGTACCGGTTTCAAAATAACTGCCCGGGAAAAGGGTGGTCTGATTCAGGCCATCGAATCCATCTCTCCCCTTCCTTTCATACTGGGAGTACAATGGCACCCTGAATATATCCTCCACAAAAAAGGAGGTCACAAAATATTCAAACTCCTGATCAACAAAATCAATCAATCCCGGTAAACCCCTTCAGTTTTTTCCGAAATCCCACCTTCATTTTTCCACCTGTACTGTAACCACCCTCATTCTGTTATTCCACTTGTTATCTAGTTCCCGTTCCGAAAGTGGGGGGTTTTAGTAAAAACATTTTAGTACAGATTTATAATCTCACAGTTTTTCTAAAAAAAAATGATTTTTTTTGTTTA
>JAWLEA010000094.1:0-13478 GCA_041686345.1 Polyangia bacterium
GATTAATTTAGTAATAT
Source organism: Polyangia bacterium (assembly GCA_041686345.1). Taxonomy (GTDB): domain Bacteria; phylum Myxococcota_A; class Polyangia; order HGW-17; family HGW-17; genus JAQICJ01. Next base: position 18 of record JAWLEA010000094.1, read on the forward strand.
TGCCAGTATTTCTGAAATTTTCATTAAGGGAAAATTTAAAAGCTTCAACTTCCTCAAGATAGGAATTTTCACCCCTGAATAAATTCTGCTCTTTATCATAAAAAATAGCCATTCTGGAATTATCATCCTTTAAACACAATTCAAGCAATTCAAACCAGGTATTTCTAAAATCCTGAGCTTCATCCACAATCAAAGCGTCATATTTTTCAATCAATCCTTCATTAAGACAATCAAAGATAGTCTGGGGAAGTTCATCATTCCAAAAATCGTTATCTCCCCTTTTATCTATTGCAATTTGTCTTTTATTGCCTCCTGCTTGTTCGTCACATCTGAAACAAAATTCATGAAAGCAAGTAGCCGTTATCTTTGACTCAGATTCAAATTCTTCAACTTTCCTGCTCAAATAAGCTCCGAGATATTTGTTAAAACACAATAACAACACCCGTTTTCCTTCTTCATTAAAACGTCGACCTGCCTCAAGAGCGAGCATGGTTTTACCCGTTCCGGCCCCGCCATTGATCAATATTTTCTTGTTTGCCCAGATGCTATCCAAGGTCTTACGCTGATCCAGACTCAGAATCGATAAAGAATTCCTCTGGTTTTCCAGTTTATTGTTTAAATTGTTAACGACATTTAAGGTGGGATTAATGACATTGTTGAGCAAATAACGAAATTCTGAAGCTTTGAGGGAGACAAATTCCATTTTCTTTCTATTCCAGAACTCGTAAATACTTTTAATTTTTGTATCCAGATCCTGCATATCTCCAGAATCAATTATTATCTCCGAAACCAGGTCGTTGGGAAGGCTGTCTTTTTCGAAAGCATTTACAGGAAAAGCCACTCCATGACCCATCAAAACGGGAAACGGATGTTTAAAGTGAAAGGGAGACCTTTTGAATTTCTTTTTGAACTTGGATAGCAAATCAAACTTTTGGTCCCTGGCCTGTTTGCCTGGAGCTTTTCTCAGTTTGTGCTTCCGTCTGGTCCAGCATTTTTGTGCTTTGTTATAGTGAACCCCATAACCTTTGCATTCAATGATCAAAATTCCATGACGTGGATGAACAATAAGAAAATCGACTTCCCCTTCAGTTGCTTTATACTCGATAAGATATTCAAGACTGTGATAGATAACATAATCGTCATCAAGTTGCTTGCGGAAAGCATTGTATAGTTTTTTTTCGGTTTTGCTGCCTCTACCTTTTCTCTGAAAAGGATCGGGAACCATCTTTGCCATTATTTTTTATCCTTTCAGTTTAAAGGCGGAATTCAATAATTTTTGATTGCTTCTTTCAATTTTCTGATAACTTCTTTTCTCAACTCTTCAGGTTCAAGAACTTCTACCTCCGGAGAATACCTGAGGATTTCCATAACCAATTCCTGATGGGAAACATAGGGAAATTCCATTATAAGATAACCGTTTTGCCAACTGATTTTTTGTTTGACATGCCATTTTTCATGCTGGATCCACTGAGCTGCTCGAGGAGAGAATTTTAATTTGGCATTTTTATCAGCTTTGCCACAATAAATTCCAAATCCCTCGGATAAATACCGCTCCAACTCCTTATTGCTTACTTGCCTGATTCCCACATTTTTTATTTTTACTTGCCTGATCAACTCTACGGCAAATGTACGCAATTCATTATTTTGGTGGCAATATCCGATTAAATACCAACTATTTCTGTAAGTTATCATTTTCAGTGGACTGACAAGCCTGGTTTTTGCTTTCTGTTTGCTTGATTGTCGTGAAAAATAATTGAATTCAAACTTCTTTTCATTAATTAAAGCAGTTAACACAAGATTGAAAAACTCGGGATTCTGAATTCTTTTTTCAAAGGGTTTATATTTTATTTTTTCTTTGAATTTTTTGGGATTTACTCCGTTTTCTTTAACAATATTTTCTACACTTTCAATAAACTTGTTCAATTTATTTTTTTCCAGTTCCGGGAATGTACCTTCGACAATATTTGAAAAAACTACCAGAGAATGGCATTCCTCAGATGAAAGCCAGATCCCCGGCAATTGTAATTTGCTTTTTTCCTTGTTAATCTCGTAACGTTTGTTGTTGCGGTTGTATTCAATAACGTAATTGTTATTATTTTTCAGTTCTTTCAAATCTCTCTTGAAGGTTGTCGCACTAACTTCAAATTCTTTGAAATAATCTCTCTTGTTAAAAAAATCCCTCTGGGCAAGCCTCTGCAAAATAAAATTTTTACGTTCGTAACTACTCATTTATCACCATCCATAATTGGTTTAAATTAAAACAACAATTTTAACGAATAAACCCTGAAATCCTAAAGGACTTTATTCTTCGACCTCAGTGCTGGATTCAGCATCTTCAGGCTTGAGATACCAATCATAGAAAATAACTTTTCCCGGTTTTTCAGGTTTGCCAAATTTCCATTTTTCGATAGCTCCACAAACACACTGACCAACGGCAGGTTTACTTACATTCTTTTTCAATTCACATTTTTTCACACTTCCATCATCATTGAGATGAATAGCGACAGACAATTTTCCTTCAATCTCCTTGTTCTGCTTTAATTCTTCTTCGTAACACATCACTACATCTTCCTGGTTTTTCTTGATAACTTCCATGTCAGAAGCAGCAATACCAACCTCTTTTTTTGCAGGCGCTCCGGGTTTGAGATCCCAATGCCAGGTTACAACATTACTGGATTCGAAAGATGAAGAAAACTTCCAGTTATTGGCAGCCTCACATATACATCTGCCTACCCCTTGATCTCCAAGTTTCTTGGTGGTAATACAATTGTTTACGTTTCCTGATTTGTCATATTCAAGTTTGATTTCAACCCTCCCCGCAAGTTTTTCATTGGCTTCAAGGCCTCTTTCATAACACCTGCGGACAGCTTTTTGTTTTGATCCCATTATTTCTTTAACACTGCCTCTGTTTACCATTTTTTGGGAACTTGTATTGCTGTCTTTTTTATTACATGATAGGGTTGAAATTAAAATCAAACTTGAATAAACAAAAATTTTTCGCATAAATAATATCCTTTCAATGAATGTAAAAAGAGCAAATAGTGATATACTTGTTTATCAATGAGGATTTTATCATTATCTCAACCAATTGAATAGCTGAAATACAAAAAGTACTCAATATTTTTGGTTTGGAGCGCAATTCTTCTCGACTTCATTTTCAAATCGGCAATTTCATCTATGATTAAAATTAATAATTTAAACACAAAAAATTTGCCAACCAGTTATCCCGACTATCATTCGAAAAAATCAAATAGCTCTTTTGGAACTGGACTGAAATATATTCTTTTTGTTATTATTAACTGCCTTTTTTTTATCGACTCTGTTCAAGCCGGGAATAAACTGGACAAACTCGAAAAACAAGTCAATAACTGGGAAAAACAGGTCCTTGCTCAAAACTGTGAGTCAAAATGCATAAATGGATTGGGTACCTATTACATCTCCTTGGGAAAAATCGCTAAAACAGAACAGGTATTCAGTAAAATAACCAAAGACAATCCACTTGAACCAATGGGTTGGTACTATTTTGGTTATGCTCTGAGAAAACAAAAAAAATGGAAGCCGGCGATCAAAGCATTTACCGTCTATGAATCATTAAAACCAAAAGATCATGAAGTTCATTACAGTTTGGGGAAATGTCATTACAAGGCAGGTAATTTTCGGAAGGCAAATTAAGAACTTAAAAAATATCTACAGTCTCTTCCAGCATCAAATAAAATCTGGATCAAAAAAACAAAAAAACTTCTGGTTGAGATTGAAAAGAAAACAGCACAACCCAAGTCAGGCAAAACTGTTGCCAAGACTTCTGATATACCAAAACCACGTTTCTATTATCAACAGGCCCTAAAATTGTTCCTGAAAGACAAAAAAATCGACGCCATGAACAAACTCACTGCTGGAATAAAAAAACATCCCCACAACTTTTTTCTGCATAAAGCCCTGGCAGCCCTGTCCAATGACACCAACCTCTGTTATTTATCTCTGCCCTGGCTGCTTAAAGGTAACAGTTATTTCAAAGATTCTTCTGAATTACTTCTGGCGATTATCAACTGTTTTGAGAAAAAGAAAAAATATCAAAAGGCCGCTTCCTTTCTTGAAAAATATCTTGAACTCAACCCCGGAGAAATTAAAAACATCTACAAAATTGCAAAATTATACTCTCTTGCAGGACAATCAGATATGGCAATCAAAAATTACCGCTTCTTTCTAAAAAAAGCTGCAGGAAATAAATATGCAACACTTAAGAATAAATCAAAAAAAGCTATCAAAAACATCAAGGAAATTCCAACCGAAAATATCAAGTTAAAACAAGATCTTCCCAAAATCTATTCACATCTTGCAAAATACCAATTACAGCAAGCTGAAAACATGATCAAAGAAAACCTTGTTGCAGCCTCCGGCAGAAATAAAATAATTCTCCGGGCACTCTTGGCCAATCTCAAACTTGAGCAATTACAATATAAACAGGCTGATAAACTTCTAAAATCATGCAAAAATAAAACGGCTCCCCCTGTATGCTATCGTGTCTTGGGATTCTTGAAGTTGAAATTACGGCAAAAGAAGAATGCTTTGGCTTATTTTAAATTATTCCTTGATGTAGCCGACAAAGATGAAAATGAAAAAAAATTTAAAAGTAAAATCGAAATATTAATTAAAAATATTTCGGAATAAACAGAAGTACTTGGAACTAGTTGGAGCTGGTCAATCATTTTCTTTTCGAGGCCATTTACCCCTTAAACGATGAGCCAGTTTGAATATACCATGTGAAATTTCAGCATCTTCAATAAAAGCATCTTCAATTGAATTCAATTCTGCTGAAGTAAAATTATAAAAAGCATGCACTCCATTTTCTTTCAATCGTTGTGCAGCCTGCAGAGCTTTATCCTCTGGAGTGGATATAATGGCAATATCAATTTCTCCTTTATCCAGCACTTGCTCTATCTTATCAAAATCATAAACTTTTACTCCTGAAATTACAGTTCCGATCTTGTTTTCATCAACATCGAAAATATATTTAACATCGAAACCGCAGGTGTGAAAACCTGAATAAGAAGCTAAAGCCCGCCCGATATTACCAGCTCCGACAATTACCATCTTGTACTGTTTGGTTAAACCCAGTATTTTTTTTATGGCCTTGGCCAGGGATAGTGTTTCATAGCCATATCTGGCTTTGCCAAAAACACCAAAGTAAGAAAGATCTTTTCTGATTTGGGTCCCCTTTACTCCAAGATATTCTCCAAGCTTTTTACTGGAAACATAGCGACTTCCTTCATCAAGCAATCTTTTAATCTGTAAAAAGTATCTTGGAAGGCGCCGCATGGTTGCTTCTGGAATTCGGTTTTTATCTTTTGTTGTTTTCATTGTGTACCTCTGTTACCTCAATATTTTTGAAACAAGAAACAGGATTTCCAAATATTGGAGTGGTTTAAAGTATTTTAAACAAATTATTCAATTTTTTAAAAATCCAGCCAACATCACCAGCACTCAATTCCATTGTAAACCGGATTCTTCCCCTTTTAAGCGTTTTAATGGTGGATTTTAACAAAGAAGTTGCGACCTGTCGGCCATTTTTACCAAAACGCAACAAATACATTTTACCTTTGAGAGCCAGTTGTTTTATGTAGTAAAATCCATTTTGCAAATGCTCATTGACTTTCCCCTTCTTTCCAAAGGCTGTTCCCTGAAGAGTTTTACCATCAAAAACAAATCTAAATTTGGCCAACTCCAGCATTTGAAGTTTGGGAAATCTTTTTTGAAGAGATAATGCCTGTCCGCCTGAAAAATTGATTTGAGCGGTTGAATTTTCAAGTTTCCATTTAAATGTTTTAAATTTCGCAGGAGGATTGATTGATTCTGGATAATTATAGCAAAATTTACCTTTGGGATGACAATTGGTGGAACCGGGTTTTCTCATCCCTCCCTTTAAAGCAATAACCTGACCTTGTTCCCGAACATAAAAAGCGTAGACATAAGGCAAGATAGAGGTTTCCATCTTTTTACCCAGAACTTTCTCAATAATCAAACCATGTTGAGGAGAAATGACTGCCCAGGCCAATACATCTGAAGGAACTGACACTTCACCCTTTTTAGGTATAACAAGATTGAGCAAACCTTTTGTTTTTTTGTTATTTTGGTCGGTTTTACTTTCAGAATCTGTTTTTTCAGGGGAATTTGCGGAGGAAACTGCTTTGCTGTTTTTCTTTTGTTCTTTTGCCATTTTTTCTGAATTATCTTCTGAACATGCTTGAAAGTTCAAAAGGATAAAATTAATCAAAACTATAGCTTTTATTTTCGTCATTTTTGGTCTCCACTTGCAAAACAAACCAATTACATCTGAAAGGTCAGAAAAACTGAATGAGAAGTTTGACTCTAATGCACGGGAATACCTTCGCAGAGAGTTCTTGTTTCAGAATTAAGTAGTTTACATTGGTATTTATTTCACAGATCATTTTTACCAAATTTTCATAAAAAAAAGAAGGTGAATAATAATAAAAACTTCAATCTCAACCAGTAACCATATTCTAAAGCAAAATTAATTTTGGCTCAGAGGCAAAAAGCAACTTGACAGATGCCGGAAGTCAAACAGTTCAGTTTACCGGGTATTAAATGTTGTATCCATTTAAAATAGAAGTTTTATCCTTGTGCCCTTTCCCCTGCTGAAGTAATTGTAATTGAAGATTTAGTTTTTCTGCAAGGCAGGACCTGGTATTTCCTGATAATTTTTACTTGCTATATTGTTTTCTTCATCAACCAGTACGACCTTGGGAACATGGTTGGCAGCCTGCTTGTCTTTGATAGTGGCGAAAGTGGAAATAATAACTATATCACCAACATTCACCTTGTGGGCAGCCGCTCCATTTACACAAATAACTCCGCTGCCTCTTTCACCCTCAATGGCATAGGTAGAAAGTCTGGTACCTCTGGTGACATTCCATACAAATACCTTTTCAAAGGGATAAATATCAGCCGCCTCCATTAACAGGGCATCTATTGTTACTGAACCTTCGTAGGCTAGATCAGCCTGAGTTACTGTGGCTCTATGGATTTTGGATTTGAACATATTTCTATAAGACATAACTTAATCCTTGGAGAGGATTTTAGTAGGGAAATCAGAGTTGTCAAACACAAAAATTTCATTTTTGACAATCAAAATATTTCGGCTGCAAACTTGAATCCATCGTAAACCGGGAATATTTTGTTTTTTCTAATAAAATTAGCATTTAGGATAGCAATGGCAAAATTTAAAGTATATATTTGCTCAAATCATCCTTTTCCAGGATTGGATTGAGTCGTTCTTCCACATATGAAACTCCAACTGAAATGTTTTGACCTGATTTATCGGGTGCATCAAAAGAAAGTTCATCCAACAATGCTTCCATCACAGTATGAAGTCTCCTGGCTCCGATATTTTCGTGAGTGCGATTAAGTTTGGCTGAAATCTCAGCTATTTTTTTAACTGATTTATCTTCAAATTCCAAAACAATTCCTTCTGTAGCCAAGAGAGCTCCATATTGCTTCAACAAAGCATTTTTTGGTTCAGTAAGGATTCGATAAAAATCATTTTCTCCAAGATTATCCAACTCGACTCTAATGGGAAACCTTCCTTGAATTTCCGGGATTAGATCAGAGGGTTTGGATACATGAAAAGCACCGGCTGCAACAAATAAAATGTGATCTGTATTCACGGTTCCATGTTTGGTCATAACGGTTGAACCTTCAATTATAGGTAGAAGATCACGCTGAACCCCTTCTCTGCTTACATCCGGTCCCCGTTTGGCTCCTCTTCCGGAAATTTTATCAAGCTCATCCAAAAATATTATTCCCTGATTTTCGACTCGATGGATTGCTTCTTTGGAGACCTTGTCCATATCTATTAATTTTTGTGCTTCTTGTTCAGACAATATTCTCAAAGCATCCGGCACCTTGACTTTTCTTTTTTTAATTTTTCCGCCGCCACCAAACATGTCCTTGAAATTCATTCCCATCTCTTCCATACCGGCAGGAGAAAATATTTCTACAAAAGGCATGGTATTTTCTTTGGTTTCTATTTCAACTTCTCTGTCGTCAAGAGCGCCTGAATGCAGCAATTTTCGCAGCTTTTCTCTGGTCAGTTTCTTTTTTTTCTTTACTTGCTCCTCATCATCTTCTTCTTCTTCGGAATTAACGATCTCATCCTGTGGTGGGAAAAGAATATCAAGCAATCGCTCCTCAGCCAGTTCAGCCGCTCGGGTTTTTACTCTGCTTTCTTCTTCTTTTTTTACGAGGTTTATCCCCATATCCACAAGATCCCGCACCATTGAATCAACATCTCGACCCATATAACCAACTTCAGTAAATTTAGAGGCCTCCACCTTGATAAAAGGAGCTCCTGTCAATTTGGCCAGCCTTCTGGCGATTTCAGTCTTGCCAACGCCGGTAGCTCCGATCATGATGATATTTTTCGGGAGAATCTCTTCTCTTAATTCAGGCTCGACCTGCTGCCTTCGCCATCTGTTCCTGAGAGCAATTGCAACTGCACGCTTTGCTTTATTTTGACCGATTATATATTTATCTAATTCCTTAACTGTTTTTTTGGGTGTCAATTCTTCTTTATCTAGTAATTTCATTTTGTTGTATCTCCTGTCTGGGACGGGAACTATTTTAACTATTTAGTTCCCAAACCCGCTCCATCCGAATATGCTTTCATAGCCCATAGAGATGTTTATCTTTCTTCCTCAACTTCAAATACTGTAATCTTGCTGTTTGTATAAATTCCAATTTCTGAAGCAGTTTTCAGAGCTTCTTCACATATTTCTCTGCCATTTTTGTCTGTATGCTTTAAAAGCATTTTAGCTGCAGCCAAGGCAAATCCTCCACCTGATCCGATAGTTATTACATCTGAATCCGGTTCTATGATATCACCATTGCCGGAAATCAAATAGATGTTGATCCCGTCAGAAACCAGCAATACAGCTTCCAGTCTCCGCAAATACTTGTCCATACGCCAGTCTTTTGCCAATTCAACTGCTGCCCTGGTCAAATTGCCTCCAAACTTTTCGAGTTTTCCCTCAAGTCGTTCCAGCAGTGCTTGACCATCAGCTGCAGAACCCGCAAAACCTGAAACGATCTTCCCATTAGCCAGAGTCCTGACTTTTTTTGCTGTGGCTTTCATTATCTGATTTCCCAGAGTAACCTGTCCGTCTCCTGCCATAGTAACTCTATTACCTTTTTTCACCGCAATGATAGTTGTTGATTTGGTTTTCATCAAATTCCTCCAAAATTAGTTTTGATGGGGTTTGCAGAAGAGATAACCTGGAAAATCTGCAGATAACCCGAGAGGTTATGTAGTTCTATGTAGTTGGCCTTTGATCTTTAATTATGATTTACGGTTATGCAAGTAATCTGCAAAATTTTTATCAAATGGAAAAAGCAAAATTCCCGAAATCAATACTTAAATTCAACAGATTTTTATTAAAAAACATATAGAAACATTCAAAGTTGTGACCAGAAAACTTATATCATCCGGAAAGAAATAAATGGAAATAATGAATAAGCAATTTGGTTGAGCGTTTTATTCCGTATTCAAATTCCATTTTTGCTCTGGAATTTTTACCCATATATTCCAAGGTTTTTCTGTTTTTTAAAAGGGCTGCCATCCGATCTGCCAAAAGTACGATATTTCTCTCCGGCACCAGATAACCATTTACTCCATCCTCAATAATAGCTGGAATTCCACCATGGTGAGTTCCTACCAGAGGCAAACCAAGAGCTGCCGCAGTCATGGCAAATCTTGCCGCAACATTGCGTTGAAAATAAATGGAAATAACCCCCGGAACAACAGCTATTGTAGACTCTGCCAGGAGATCAATAACTTCCTGATTATTTTCTGTACGACTTATTGTATAATCTTTTTTCAATCCAGCTTTTTGAACCATTGACTTCAATTGAGCAGTGTTATTCTCAGAACTGAGTATCAGCAATTTAACGCAATCGAATTCTTCTTTCATCTTCAAGAAAGCTTTTATTCCATAATAAAGCCCATATTTTGGCTTGGTACTTCCCTGCATCACCACCACAGGAACTTTATTATTCTCTGCCCCCTGAAACTTGCTTTTCTCAATATCGAAAATTTCAGTATCTATTCCACTATGATAAATCCGAATCTTTTCTTCGTTCAAACCAGCTTCTTGCAACAATTGTGCTAATTCCTCATTTTGAACCAGAGCCAGATTTGTTTCTTTGAATAATTCCCATCTGCCAAGCCTGTAATCTTCCCATAAAGGACTATAACTGCCGGGGGATACAAAAAATGATGCAACATCATCTTCGTGAAAAAAAACAACAAGCCGGGCTTGAACCTCAGAAGATATTGAAGCGGCAAATACCCCTGACATTCCCGAGAGAGCTAAGATAAAATCATACTTTTCCCTGCTGTTGATTTCTAAAAACCGCTCCATTGCAAATCCGGTAGCAGTCTGCAGTTGTGAGGACAATACTGCACCATAATGCTGATTTTCATAGATATTAATTCCGGCTCTGTTGAATTTAAAACCATTATTGAACTTTCTTGTGAAAATATCTAGTTTGAATCCGTCCAGTCGCCTCAGATCATCGTGCAGATATTCCAGTTCTCCGGGAAGATATTCATCACAAAATACAGCAATTTTAACCATTATTCCCTCTGAAATGATCAGTATTTTGAATTTCATTTTCTTTGATCGCGGGAAGAACAATTTTAAAAGTTGATCCTTTGCCAGGTTCACTTTCAACTTCGATTCGGCCGTTATGGCTTTCAGTAATTTGCTTGGAGAAAGACAGTCCCAGACCAGTTCCATGTTCTTTATCAGTATAAAAAGCATTAAAGATATTACTTTGATCCTCTTTTTTAATTCCTTTGCCATTATCACTGACTTTCAATTCAACCAAGTCTCCTGACAACGCTTTTGTGCCGATTTTTATTTCCCCTCCCTTTTCCATAGCTTCTCTGCTGTTTTTAACAAGATTTATCATTACGTGTCGAAAAAGCTTTGGATCAAGCATGACTTCAGACAGGTTCTCTTCCAGTTCCAGTATAATATCTATATTTTCCAGCAAAAGCTCTCCTTCTATAAAGTCGATAAAATCCAGAAGGAATGAATTTAAATCTGTTTTGGTCAATTTTGGCTGGGGCATTCGAGCAAACTCGAGATACTCTTCGGTGATTCCGGTTAGTCGATCAACTTCTTTTTGCAAACCGGATAAAATATCTTGAGCTTCTGAAATATCATCTGTATTACTTCTCTGTTCAAAATCTTCAATAACATCCTGCAGCAGCTCCACGTTAAAAGATATGGATGTAAGGGGATTTCTGATTTCATGAGCTATTTGAGAAGACATTCTGCCTACAGTTGCCAGCTTTTCATTTTGAATAATTTTGGATTCCCGAATTTCAATTGCTTCTGCCATGGAATTGAATTCGGCTGCCAGAATTCCTAACTCATCACCAGTTGTCACCTTAATTCTTGAATCAAGATCCCCCTGGCCTAGTTTTCTAGCTCCCTCTGTAAGTTTTTTAAGGTATTTCAAGGGTTTACTTGAAAAAAGAATTACAAATACAGACAAAATAAAAACCCCGATAAGTAAAAGCAACTGAATTTGTAATTGTTCATATTCGTTTTCCTCTATTCTGTCTGCAAAACTTCTTACTTTGTTGCGACATATTGATACCAGTCTCCTGATTTTTGTCCTTAAAACCTGCTCGCGTCGAAAAAATGATCTTGATTTTTTGTTATCAGAGATTTTACCCTTTTTTAATTCTTTGAAAAAAGCCTTGGTTAATCCGTCAATATCTTTGCCAATTTCTTGAAGTAGAGGAGTTATCTGAGTGAGAAAAAAATTTTTATCCTGCTGTCGCAGCATGGATTTGCGATTATTAACCAGTTTTAATAAATCTTTGTAGGCTCTTCTTCTCTTATTTTGAGTGAGATTTATCCATTTATTCAGTAATCCGTTTTTCTTTACCCGTCTCTGACCACCTATGGATTTCAAATTTTTTATCATTAAGAGCAAAGATGCTTGATTAATTTCAAGAGCATGAGACTTCAGTGACATTTGCAGATATACTTTGTTGATAATTCTGAATTCTTCTGAAGTTTTACGCAGATTTATCAGAGAATAAACCTGTAGAGAGGAAAAGAAAAGAAGCAGGATGAGAAACCCCAGCAGTAATCTGGTGGGAAGAGATTTGATAAACAAATTTTTTACCTGTTTTTAGCGGGAAGCAGTTTTCAGATCGCCTTCTCCGTGTTCCGGAACTATACAAATAAACCGAAGGATATCCTCACCTGTATTTTTAAACTGATGAATAACATTTTTTGGAACGAAAGCATAACTATCAGTTCTAACCTCGTGCTCGTTGTTATCAATCATCAGAATCCCTTTGCCCGCGAGAAAATAGTTTATGTGAGGCCATTCATGCATGTGTTTGGGAGAATAACCTCCGGGTTTTATTTCCATGACTCTCATTGCCCAACCGCTCCAACCTTCATCCGGTCCAATCAGGATCTTTTTTGCAAGACTTTTTGCACAATCATCATCATAAATTTTAGCTTTAATCTGATTTATGTGGCCAACTTTCATAATAAAACCTTTCCTTTTCAAACATCTTTTCCTGCCTTCAATGCGGCTTCTTCGATTACTTTTAACATATACTGCAACTTGAAGGGTTTATTGACAATTTTGTAGACTTTGTCGTGAATGTTTTCATTATCAGCATCTATTTTCCCAGTCATAACCACAATAACAGGTTCTATTCCATTTTCAACCTTACTTGCTTCCTTGATGAACCGGGAACCACTCATGACAGGCATCTGCAAATCTACCAGGATAAGATCAAAATTTTCCTTTTCAAGTTTTTCAAGAGCTTTGTATCCATTGGTTGCGACTGTCACCTTGCATCCAAAAGATACCAGATAATTTTCCATTAAACTCAACAAATCCATTTCATCATCAACAACCAGAACAGAAAGATTTGACAAATCTCTGACAACTTGGAATTGGGAGGACTTTATCCGTTTTTCTTCCACCGGAAGTAAAGGTAATTTGACTGTAAATACAGTTCCTTCCCCTTCTTTTGAATCAACGTCTATGGTGCCTTTGTGGTTGGAAATTATAGTATGACTTACACTCAAACCCAAACCGGTTCCTTTGACTTTACTGAAAGCTGTCTTGGACTCTGAATGTTCCCCTTTAGTTGTAAAAAAGGGAGAAAACACCTGTTTCAGGTTTTCAGCAGGAATTCCTATACCATTGTCACGGATTCTGAAAAAACATTGGTCATCTTCAACCCCTGTTTCAATTTTAATAATTTTTTCCTTGTTATCTATAAGTGCATGCTGTGCATTAATCAGCATATTCAGGATTACCTGGCCAATCTGATTGGAATCCATTATTGTGTCTGGAACCTTCTTGAACATGGTAACCAGATCTATTCCCTGAGAATTTATC
>JAWLEA010000095.1:0-13456 GCA_041686345.1 Polyangia bacterium
TATTGGAATTTTTGCTGGAATTGTCATCATCACAGGAAAATAAGAGCAGAAAAGAACTGAAAATCAGCAGAAACAAGGGGTGTTTAAAAATATACATGGACATCTCCTCTAAAAATAATAATCAAATCATCATTAAGCAGTTCCCGTCCCAAAATAGAAGGTCACTGTCTGGCGACGGAATTTGGATTCATCAGTTTTGTCGTAACTGATTGATATGGTGGTAACTATGTTGGCGAAGTTATTCCGTGCATCTGAGGCAAACTTCTCATTCAGTCAAACACCCCATTCAAAATAGCATAAAAAAAATCATTTGGATTAATTTTCTCTTGATTATAAAAGAAAATCACAAAATATTCTCGGCAAATAACAGAGAATAAAACGCCCCTGTTTCTCTTTCTCCCTGATTTCCTGACTCCTTGTAAAATACGGGTTGTTCCTGCAGTTTATAAATTATAAGAAATTAACATTTAAAAGAAGTCTCATTGCACCAGAGAATTAAAGTAGATATCTCCGTGAATGCCATCGGTTCTGGTATCAACCCAGACAAGATAGAACTTGTTATTGGTTTTGCCGGCAGCTACTTTGAGGTCGAAGGAGTCTGATTCACCGGCAAGACTGCCCAGATCCAGTCTTAGATCTTCAGGTTGAAAGGTTGAACCGTTGTCGAGGGAGAAATTGGCATATACATCTCTCAGGCCGTCTCGATCATCAAGAAATCCCCCATAAACCAAACCGCTTCCATTGATTGCCAGTCTGGGATTTTCGACAAATCCCGTTCCTTGTGCAATGGGGAGGGAGCTTGTAAAAGAAGCTCCATTATCTGAAGAAACAATTACTCTCATATTAGGCAGTCCTGCTCTGAAATCCTGCCAGGAAATAAAAACATAACCGGTTTTGTCGGTAAGGATCATCGGTTCATATGAGTTGGAGTCACTGCCATCTGCATCAAGTTGCAAATCTGAACTATTCCAGGTTTCGCCATTATCAGTGCTACGGTTGATATAGATATCTGAAGAAATATCATTACGCAGATCCTGCCATACTACTATGACCATATTGCTTTCATCACTGGTGATATGGGGGAATTTTGAAGCTCCGGTTCCGGCCGCGTCTGTATCCAGTCGAATATCAGGCCCGCCCGAATCTGTTCCCGGAAAGCTTGAACCAAGATCATCAGTGTAATTAAGATAGATATCACTGGCTCCATTGCGATTATCTGACCAGGCAACAAATACACGATTGTTGTTACCTAATGCCAGTTTGGGAGTTGATGCATATGCTTGGGTGGAATCGGCTGGTTGCTGGTTTACCCGAACAGGTGAGGTAAATGTGGAACCGTAATCTTCAGAAGCAACAAAATGAATATTACGGTGTCCTGATTCGGTTCCCGTTCCTTCAACAAATTCTTCCCAAGTGAGATAAAGATGACCGGAGCCATCAGCCATCAGATCTATATTAAGTGAATCAATATTTCCTGAATCTACTCTGATTTCGGATGAGTAGTTGGCTCCGGAAGCTGTACAGTCATTTACTCTGACCAGATAGATGTCTCTGTCAGAGTTGGTGCGATTGTCTTCGTAAGCGACATAGGCATAACCATTGTTGGCAGGATCTACTATAACCTTGGGTTTTACACTTGGAGTGGAATCATTATTGATTTTAAGGTCGTCAGTCCAGGTTACTCCTCCGTCAACAGAACAGGTGTGAAAAATATCTGCATTTCCATTGCGTCGATCAGCCCAGACCACGTGGACTACATCTCCCAAAGCATCAATATCCAGTTGAATAGAGTTGGAAGAACCGGCGCTGGAGTTTGCATCCAGTCTGATATCGTTGCCGGCTACATTCAAGCAACCGCTTGGATCGTCTGTTCCGTCACAATCAGTATCCAGACCATCACAAAGATCCCAGCTTTCAGGTTCGATATTGCCGGAACAGACTATGGAGCCGGATTGGCAGATGGTGCTGCCATATTGGCATTCGCCAACATCTGTAGTGCCACATTGATCACCAACTCCTGCCATGGTTCCATCATCGATTTGTCCGTTGCAGTCGTTATCAAGGCCGTCACAAACTTCAGATTGAGGCTCAACGGCACCGGAACAAACTACTGTTCCTCCAATGCATTCCGTAGTGCCGGGTTCACATTCTCCGACAGAGTTGCCGCATAAATCTCCGGTATCAATAGTATTGTCATCAACATTGCCATTGCAATCGTTATCGAGTCCATCGCAAATTTCAGTGGAAGGTGCAATTTCGCCGCTGCAGACGATAGTACCACTTTGACAAGTTTCGGTGCCGGATTGACAAGCTCCGGTATCGGTTCCACAAGATCCGCCGGTATCAGTTAGATTGTTATCAACTACGCCGTCGCAATCATCGTCTATTCCATTGCAGGTTTCTGGTTGAGGTTCAATGGAGTTTATACATTCGAAAGAACCGGAATTGCATTGCCAGGTCCCCATTTCACATGCTCCGAGAGAAGTTCCGCAGGAAGAGCCTTCTTGGGCTAAATCTTCGTCAATTTGGCCATCGCAGTTGTTGTCAAGTCCGTCACATGTTTCCGGTTGGGGTTCAACGCCACCTGAACAAGTTATTGTGCCATTGCTGCAAATCAGGGTACCATAATTGCATGTTCCCATATCAGTACCGCAATTTTCTCCGATATCTGCAGGGTTATCATCGATCTGACCGTTGCAGTCGTTGTCAAGTCCATCACAGATTTCGGTGCCTTCGTTAGTGACGGTACATTCGTATTCACAGCCGTCGGCAAGATCATTGTTGGCATCGGTAAATCCGGGATCGCAGGAAACCAATTCACATTGTCCGTTGTTGCAAGTTGTCTGTGCATTTAGGCGATTGCATGAATTCCAGCAAGCTCCGCAATTTTGAGGATCATTAAGGGTATCTACCCCATCATCCACAAGTCCGTTGCAGTCGTTATCAAGTCCGTCGCAGATTTCAGTGCCATCATTTGAGATGAAGCAACTGTATTCGCAACCGTCATTGGGGTCTTGGTTAAGATCGTGGAATCCGTTGTTACATTCCACCAGAATACAATTTCCATTTTCACAGGTTGAAGAGGAATTTGGGAATGAACATTGGTTGGAACAACTGCCACAATTATCGGGATCGGTGTCAAGATCGAAGCCGTCATCAATGATTCCGTTACAGTCGTTATCTATGCCGTCACAAATTTCAAGACCGCCGTTAGTGGGCAGGCATTCATATTCACAACCGTCTTCCATGTCGTTATTCAAATCAAAATAGCCGGGAGCACAGCCGTTTGAAGTACATTCACCCTGATTACATTCATTGTAAGCTCCGAAAAGATCGCAGACATTGCCACATTCTCCGCAATTTTCAATATCATTGTTGAGATCAAAGCCGTCGTCAACGATGCCGTTGCAGTCGTTGTCAAGTCCATCGCAGATCTCAACTCCGTCATTGGTTATGGTGCAACTGGCGTCACTATCAGGGACATCAGGCATACTACCATCTTCATCGGGCAATTTATAGTAAGTTGTCTGACAACTTCCCAGCAGCAGGAAAATCATGAAAATTGAACTAAGCACTTTGGTTTTGGGAATGATGAACTTTCTTTTGAAGACGGAAACACCAATGAGCCCGAAGATAAGAATGAGAACCGGTAACGGAGAAGAGTCTGATGAGGTATTTCCTGATGAGGTATTGCAACTGAAAAGAGAATTTCCGTTGGTGGTAATTATATCTCCTTCTTCGCCGGGAATATAATCGGGATGATTATAGCATTGTCCTTCACGACAAATGCCTCCAAGGGGACAATCAACGTTGAGACAAGGGTTATCAACGCAGTTTCCTTGTTGACAAATTCGATCACCGGAACAATATATTTGTGTACAGGGATCATCTATACATTGTCCCTCATTGCAGATTTGTCCGTTTTCACAATTTATTTGAGCACAGGGATCGTTGACGCAATTGCCGGAAATACACTTTTCTCCGTCTGCACACCTGACTCGTTCACAGGTTTTGATACATTCACCAAGGGAACAGAATTCGTCAGATTCACATTCGGTATTCAGACAAGGATCTTCTGTACACTCGGAATCAAGACAGATTTTCCCGTCAGGACAACCCAGACCGTAGCAATTATTTTCTTTACAGATACCGTTTTGACATATTTCGTCATCTTCACATTCTACATTTTCACAAAGATCGACACACTCGCCTTCCTGGCAAACAAAACCTTCAGGACATTCAACCTCATAGCATTCGTTTGGTTCACAATAACCATCAATGCATTCTGTGCCGCCGGGGCAACTGAATTCGCCGGAACCACAGTAAATTCTGCATTCTCCGTCGATACATTCGGCACCGGGAGGACACAGATCCCCATTATCAATAATTCCATCACAATTATCATCAAGATTGTTACATACCTCAGGTTGAGGTTCAACAGAACCCTGACAGGAAAGGGTGCCATTTTGGCAGACGGTAATTCCCATTTCACAGATTCCAATATCAGAAACTCCGCAGACTTCACCACCTTCAGGATTGTTTTCATCGATCAAGCCGTTACAATTGTTGTCGAGACCATCACATTGTTCATCTTCCGGTCCGATGGAATTCTGACATTCCAAAGTGCCATCAATACACACCGTCATACCGGGAGTGCAGGTGCCGGTATCGTCACCACAGGGTTGGTTAATATCTTCGGGATTATCATCTGCAATTCCATTACAGTCGTTATCGAGTCCGTCACAAACCTCAATTTGCGGACCAATACTGCCCACACAGGTAAGAGAGCCTGCAATGCAATCATAAACACCTGATTGGCATTCACCTGTATCAGAACCACATTGGTCGCCAGAATCTGTAAGATTATTATCAACTGTACCATCGCAATCATTGTCAAGACCGTCGCAAACTTCAGGTTGAGGCCCGACAGATCCTTGGCAAACATAGGAACCATCACTGCAGACAAGAGTTCCTGCCTGGCATTGACCGGTAGAATTACCGCAGACATCACCCTCATCAGGTGTGTTGTCATCAACAAGGCCGTTACAATCATTATCGAGCCCGTCGCACACTTCAGGCTGGGGCTCGACATCTCCGGAACACACTATTGTTCCGGATTCACATACAGTGAGACCGGCTACGCATTCGCCCGTGTCAGAACCGCAAAAATCTCCAACATCAATCGGTGAGTCATCAATTGAACCATTGCAATCGTTATCGAGTCCATCGCAAACTTCAGCAACAGGAGCAATTTCTCCCTGGCATTCAAGATTTCCTGAAACGCAGGCAGTTATGCCACTTTGGCATTCTCCCTCATCACTTCCGCAAGCATCGCCGGTATCAGTAAGATTATTGTCAACTGTTCCATCGCAATCGTTATCAAGGCCGTCACAAATTTCAGGCTCGGAAGTGGTATTTCCTGAACAGACCAGGCTGCCACCACTGCAGACATAACTGCCCTGGGTACAGATTCCTTCATTGGTGCCACAGGAACCGCCTTCATCGATGGGGTTGTTGTCAATTACTCCATCACAATCGTTATCAAGGCCGTCACAAACTTCAGATTGAGGACCAATATAGTCTTGGCAGACAATCATTCCATCTTGGCAGACGGTTGTGCCAGGAGTGCATTCACCAATATCACTTTCACATGGATCTCCAGTATCAACAGGATCTTCATCGATGTCCCCGTCACAGTCATTGTCTTGTCCGTCGCAGATTTCTGGTTCAGGTACACAAGGAGGAACCAGTCCTTGAACTTTGATGGTCATATCGGAAAAATCGTTGTCACCACCGCGATAAAGATCTTCAAAAGCAAAATAGAAAGTATTTGGGTCAATAGAACTGGTAAAGACTATGTGGTGAACATAATCTCCATCTCCATTGAGTTCCGGTTCAGAATAATAGATGTGGCCAAAATTTTCAGGTGGATCAAAGTCGCCGCAATTGCCGGCATCATTGTCTTCCGGAGTAATCAGGAAAAATCCGATAAAACCTCCGGTCCAATTGCCAAGAGATAATTGTTCGTCAAAATCAATCACTACCGAATCATATGGTTCATGAGTACAGTCAAATATTTTGAACAATTGACTGGGATCGTTGATGTTATACCAGCCAAAAGTATTTTCATAACCTGCTTCTTCCTGGATGTCTTCAAAGTAAACCAGTCGTTCTCCATCACCGTTTACAGCAGGCATGAATATCTGGGGAAAAGTTTCAGCATCAATCACGGCATCAAGGTCTTCTCCTTGATTGTCGAGCTCATCTTGCAGCAAATCATTTGTTGGGACAATAGTGCCATCAATCTGACTGACCACACTGAAAGCCTGTTTTTCTGCAAAAATTAAAGTAAGAACAACAAGAATTGAAAGAATCAGGGCAGAGAGAAGACTTTTTTTCATGAGATCACCAAGGGAACTAGTTAGTTTCCATCCCAGTGGGGTTTTTGACTGAATGAGAAGTTTGCCTCAGATGTGCGGAGTAACTTCGCAGATATAGCCACAACTATTTCAAGAAGTTATGACAAAGTTGATCAATTAAAATTCCGCATTCAGACGATGACCTTCCTTTTTGAGACGGGTACTGGTAAATAATTATAAATTTAGCAAGCACAATTGGTGTTGTCAAATAAAGATAATCATAAAAATATCAGTTGACAGGGAAAAAATAGATTACAACTTAATTGATTATGGAGTGATGAAGTTGATTTTTCTGTTTTTGAAGTCAATCGTAAAATTGTCTTTGTTTCTTTTGTCCAATTTGCTTAATTTTGCTTTTAATTTTCTAATCCAGGAAATAGGAATATTTTCTTTGGTTTTCACCGGTATCTGAATATTTTTTCCATTTTGAATAATATTAATTGTAGTTGTAAACTGTCTCAGTTTTTTGTTCATTTCATCCAGATAAAATTGTTTGCCTCTTTTACAGCCCCATTCTTGTTTATTTACCAGACAGCCTTTCGGACAGAGAATACAGATCTTTTTTCCGCTCTCATCAAGTTTTTTAAAAAAGTTTGAATCATAATCTTTATTTTGCTCAGGTATTTCATAAGGGAGGGTGGAAGTAAGTTCTTTTTCGAATTTGTTTGGGGAATCAAGGTAAAGTTTGACTTTTTTTGCGGTATTTTCAGCCTCCTTGGAGGCATTATCGGCAAGATCATGGATGTGAAGAGCATTACCGGTTATAAAGACTCCAGAAAGATCTGTCTGAAAATTACTGTCAACTCGGGCTGAAAAAATTGTATCATCAATAATATGGTTTTTCTTCAATATTTCTATTTCGGGAATCAAGCCCACGGAAAATAAAACCATATCACATTGAACGCGAGTTTTTCGGGAAGTTTGTTTATTTTCAAAGGTAATTCCTGTTACCCGTTCTTTACCGTGTATTTTAGAAATCTGACAATCAAGTTCCAAAGGAATTTCAAAATCATCAAGGCATTGGACTTTGTTGCGAATAAGACCTGATAACCAGGGGAGGCGTTCCAAAACTCTTACTACTTTGTATCCCTCAATAGTTAGGCGGCGAGCCATAATCAGCCCGATGTCTCCACTTCCTTGAATGATTACTCGTTTTCCCAGTTTGTATCCTCGGCAGTTAATCAGATTCTGGGCTTGCCCGGCAGTAAAGATGCCAGCCGGTCTGGTTCCGGGTATTTGTATATTTTCTCTGGTTCTTTCCCTGCAACCGGTTGCAAGAATAATGGCTTCGGCCGCAATTTGTCTGATACCGTGCTGTTTGGAAGATACAGTGATTCTTTTATTGATGTCCAGATCAATAACCATTGTTTCAAGTAAACAGGGAATCTGCAGTTTGGAAAATTCATCTTTCATTATTGTTGCATATTCAGGGCCTGTCAGATATTCCTTATAATAATAGAGACCAAATCCGGGATGAATGCACTGGTTCAGAATGCCGCCGGTCGAGGGATTGCGTTCTACTACCAGGATTTTTTCTACTCCGTCTTTTCTGAGTTGAATTGCTGCTGCCATTCCTGCAGGTCCGGCCCCAATTATGATTACATCATATTTTTTCATTCTTTGAACCCCGTGAGCAGATTGCTGTTTTTGCTGTTTTTTCTGATTTTATTTGGCGCAAATCCGAATTCTTTTTCCATTAATTCACAGATTCGGGGAAGACAAAAGCCACTTTGACATCGACCCATGGTTGCTCTGGTGCGTTTTTTGATTCCATTCAAAGTTTGAACTCCCAGGGGATTATTCAAAGCTTCTATTATTTCGCCTCTGGTTACCTGTTCGCAACGACAGACAACTTCACCAAAATTATTGTTTTCCTTCCACAAGTCGTGCAATTTTTTTGGGTGCAGGTTTCGTGTGGTTTTCAGCCCTGATCGTTTTGAGATGAAATTTTTCTTTTTCTCCAATTTGAAATATTTTGCGACAAAAGTATCTGTTACATATTTAGCCAGAGCAGGGGAGCTGGTTAATCCGGGAGATTCTATGCCTATGAGATTGAACATTTTTGCCGGAATTTCTTTTAAAAAGAAGTCTCCTTCATTAACAGGACCTCCGGGTTTAAATAATTTAGGTCTGATTCCGGCATAGCTTTTGATAATATCTATTTCCGACAATTCAGGCAGCAATTTAAAGGCTTCCAATTTCAGTTTGGCCAGTATTTTGGCGGTATTGGCAGTATTTTCAATTCTGGAAATAGGTTCGGCGGAAGGACCAAGCAGGATATTGCCTTCAATGGAAGGGGTAAGATGGATACCGAGTCCACGGCCGTCTGGAGGAGGAACGGGGTAAATTGCAGTAGAAAGCAGTTTATTGTTATTTTTATCAAGAATCAGGTATTCTCCCCGGACAGGATATATTTTTACCGGTGAAGGAGTGATCAAGTTGAGAATTTTATCAGAAGCCATTCCGGCTGCGTTGATCAGAAGCTTGCTTTTGTATGTGTTGCCACCAGAACAGAATATTTGCCAATGGCTTTCTTTGGCTGCTACAGATTCCACTTCTTGCCCGAAATGATATTCAACTCCGTTGATTCGGGAATTTTCTGCCAAGGCGATTGTAAACTCATAAGGAGGGACAAAGGAGGTAATTTGGGAATAAATTGCTTTTACACCATTGACTTCTGGCTCAATTTTATTGATTTCTTCTTTGTTGATGAGGGACAGTCCGCTACAGCCGTTTTTACGTCCCTGAACCATTAATTTCTCAAGATGTGGTATTTCTTCTGGTTTGCGGGCTACAACAAGTTTTTTGCAATTAAAAAACGGAACATCAAGCTGGTTACATAAATGAGGGAAATAGTGCAATCCCTCCAGGTTAAATTTGGCTTTCAAGCTTCCGGGTTTTACATTGAATCCTGCATGAATGACCCCGCTGTTGGCCTTGCTGATTCCTTCGGCTACATCAAATTCTTTTTCAAGAACAGCAACATCAAGTTTGAAAGTTGAAAGATGGCGTGCCAGAGCACATCCAATAACACCTGCTCCAATAATTATAATATCGTGCATATTTTGATTTTGAAATAATAAAGTTTAGAGGAGGTCGGCCTCTTCAAGTCTTTCTTTCAGTTTTATTTTTCTGTTTTCGAGACGTTTAATGCTTCGTTTCAGCCGTTCTCGCTGAGCAGGAGTTCCATTTTCCCTGAGGGTCTCAATTCTTTTATTAAGCCTGTCGATGCGAGCATCCATGCGTTCATATCTTCTTTTGTCACGACGCAATCTTGCATCTTGCAATTTGTTTTCGTAAGCTTTATTTTTTTCTCTGCCCATTGTCTGTTTTTTAAGTGGTTTGTTGCCGGTTCCGGGCATTCGACCACCCGGTACCCTGGGCATATTGAATTTACCTGATTTACCTTTGATGCTCATTTTTTTCAAGGAATTCTTTTTTTTGATATTTTTCTTAACTTTTTTTCTTTTTCTTATTTTGGATTTTCTTTTTCTTATTTTGGATTTTCTTTTTCTTATTTTGGAGGATTTAACTTTCGGTCTTTTTCTTCCGGTAATTCTGCGATTTTGACGATTTAGTCTGCGTCGATTGGCTCTGGAGTTCTTTTTTTCTTTTAATTTCCTTTCATAAGCCAGTTTAATTTCTTTATTATCAGGAGGCGTAGCAACAGAATCGGCTTCCATGACCAGCCAAGTGCTGCCAATAAGAGCTGTCAGTCCCAATATCCCGGTCAGGATCCAAGTACTGGATTTTATGAATGCTACTAATTTCATTGATTCACCTTTAATTTTCTTGAGAAATTGCTTGAGCCGGTTAAAGCCCACAAATATTTTACCTGTATGTTAGCATAAATTACAGGAAAATAAACTATCAGTTCCCGATAGTTCCCGTCCCAAATAATATTAACTCTATTCACTGAAAGTTTATTCCAGGTAAACTGAGAGATGGAAAAAGAGGCAAATATTTTTGGAAAAGCCTGAAATTTCATTCTCAAAAAATAAAAATCTGTTGTAAATAGTTTCCATAGTAATATAATTTCTCGGTATATTTTAGTTTCCGTTCCAGAATACTGGTTTTATCAACTTTTGAATCCGATAATTTAAAACTTTTTTATGGAAGCTTACAAAAAAATAACTATTAAAAATTTCAAACCCTTTTACGGTGTTTTTGGAGATGCTAATTTCCTTAAAGACAGAGTAATCAAACATTTCAAAAACCAATTTCTTAATCAGGCGGGGGGAGATCTTAATTTTGAAGTTTTTGACGGCGAACAAGTTGATGCCAGAAAAATAATCGATAGTGCCAAGGCTGTTCCCATGTTGGCAAAGGCAAGACTCATTGAAGTTCGCAATACTGACAGCTTTAAGACTGCAGAACTCAATAAATTTGTTGAATATTTCAAAAAACCGGTTGCAACTACCTGTCTCCTGTTCATAGGAATAAAAGCTCCCAAAAATAAAAAGTTTTTCAAGTTGTTAAAAAAAGAAAATCGATTATTTGAATATTCCCTTTCTAATAAAAGGAGTCAAAAATCTGCAGTCAAACAGGAATGCAAATCTCATGGATACCGGATTAATAAAGAAGCTGTAGAGATGTTTGTCAATTTTGTCGGCGATCAGGATTTTGGTCTGGCTCTGGGCAAGCTTTTTTTGTTTAAAGGTGAAGATAAAAAGATCAATAGTACTGATATCATAGAAGCCATTGGAGCTCAGGGTGAAGCTCAAATTTTCAAATTTGTGGATAATTTTTTTGTGGGCAAATTACCCGATGTTTTGGCTGAAGCGAAAAATTTGCTGGATAATAATACAAGTCCCATCCTTATCATCAATCTTCTTGCCCGCCAATTGAGGTTTATTCTTTATTTCAAATCTTCCAATGGCAAAATGCATCCCTCAGCTCCGGGCTGGTTGGGTGGCAAGTTCAGAAGGCAAAATTTGCAGCGCAAATTCAACTATCAAAAGCTCTATCATTGTCATTCTCTCTTTTATGAGGCTGACAGATCATTAAAAACAACAAGTACAGAGGATGCACTTGTTTTGGAAAATATTATCTTTAACTGGTTTTTGCATTGAAGAACAATCTGAATTTTCAGTTGAATACCAATTAAAATCCACAATGATTACAATTTTTTATTGACATTGATTTTATCTTTGTGTTTTATACATCCAGGAGGATAAAATGACTAAATCTGATCTAATCAACAAAGTTTACGAAAATGTAACTGGTCTAACCAAGAAAGAAGCTGCCCATTTTGTGAACAATGTCATTGAAACCATAAAATGGACACTTGAAAGTGGCGAGGACATTAAAATCAGCGGTTTTGGCAACTTTATTCTGCGGGAAAAGAAAGCACGGCCCGGGCGTAATCCTAAAACAGGAAAGAGTATTAAAATTTCAGCTCGTCGAGTTGTTACGTTCAGAGCCAGCCAGATTCTCAAAGATGCTATTAATCAAAAAAAATAAATGAACAAAGTTTATTCTACCCATAGCAAATCTCGCGACGCCTTGGAAAAAATACTAAAGATAACGGGGGAATTAAATAAGCTTAACGATATTGATACAATTCTTGACAAGATCTTGGAGGAAGCTCGCAAACTGGCCAGAGCCGAGGCCGGTTCTATTTTTCTGGTTGAGAAAAATAAACTTAAATTCAGATATGTCCAAAACGAAATTCTCTATCAAAAAGATTCCAATAACAAAGATATCTATTCTGATCTCACAATTCCCATCAATACTGATTCCATAGTAGGTTATTCTGCAAAAACAGGGAAAACTCTTATTATCGATGATGCATACAACCTTGATGGTTCCCACCCTTTTACTTTCAATTCTTCCTTCGACAAGAAATCTGGTTTCAGAACCCGCTCGATAATGACTGTTCCTCTCAAAACCCATCAAAATCGAATCGTCGGGGTTATGCAGATTATTAACTCCAAGAATCCTGATGGCATTATAGTTCCTTTTAATCAACAAGTTCAAAATTATATTTCTTTTTTTGCAAGTCATGCTGCTTTGGCCATTGAACGTGGTATTATGACCAGAGAAATCATACTCAGAATGATGAAAATGGCGGAACTAAGAGATCCTAAAGAAACGGGAACTCATGTACAACGGGTTGGTGCTTACTCGGCCGAAATTTATCATCGTTGGGCTCTCAACCAAGGAAAAAAGATTGGAGAAATTAAAAAAAAGAAGGATATTATAAGGCTAGCCGCCATGCTGCACGATGTTGGAAAAGTGGGGATAACTGATGCTATCCTCAAAAAACCGGGTCGCTTGGATGAACAAGAATACAACATCATGAAACAGCATACTATTTTTGGTTGGCGGCTTTTTGAAAATGCTACTTCGGAACTTGATATTTTGAGTAGAGATATAGCACTTTTACACCATGAAAAATGGAATGGTAAAGGCTATCCTGGCAACTTTCATAAAAAAAACGGGTTTTTTCATTGTCCGGAAAAGGGTAAAAAGGGAGAAGAAATTCCAATCGAGGCTAGAATTTGTGCTCTGGCTGATGTTTTTGATGCTCTTGGCAGCAAGAGGGCTTACAAAGAAAAGTGGCCGGACAGTAAAATTTTTAAAATAATCAAAGAAGAAAAAGGAAATCATTTCGATCCTGATGTAGTTGATGCTTTTTTCCAGATTATCGATGTAATCAAGGCAATCAGAAAACGATACAATTAAAAATTAAAAAAAAATGAAATAGGGGTTGTATTTGTATTTGTTATGGATTAAAACTGTAGACCAGAGGTTTAACAACAAGTTCATACTCTATGTATATACTCATGGTAAAAAAATTGAATACAACTTATTTTTTTCGTCAAAATTACCATCAAAGATATTTTAGAGGTTTTTAATGCCCCATACCAGATTTTACAATCTTTCAGCCGAGAAGCAGCAGGAATACTATAATATTGCCTTGAAAGAATTCAGTTCCAAAGGATTCAGAAAAACTTCCCTCAATCAAATCATCAAAAAGTTGGGGATAAGTAAAGGAACGATGTATTACTATTTTGAGGGCAAGAAGGATCTGT
>JAWLEA010000008.1:0-26217 GCA_041686345.1 Polyangia bacterium
CCATACCCTTTCATTCCAGGCTTTATGTTCTTGGAAGGAAGATGGGATGGAGCCTGTTGAATTTGAAAAAATAAGGAAAACAACAAAATAAGGTTCATCATTCAGTTTCCTTTGCTTTGATTTGGTTTAAGTCGGACAAAGTTGGTTTGATAAAATGCCCTGTTTGCCAATTTCCCGATGTTTGGAAATTCATGGTTTTTTTTGTGCCAAATTCGGGTTTGAGGGGGGATAAATAAAAATGCTTTTGAGTTTTGTCAGCACCATGATTCCCTGAGCAGGGATTCTGAGAAGTTTTATTTTTTCTTTGGTAGGTGCCAATAAGGTTTTCCATTGAATTTTTCCTTGATAGTCAAAAGCAACTCCGAGAACATTATGTTTCGTTTTAAGTGAAAGTAAAAGATTGCCCTGGTAGAAAATGAATATTTTGCCGATTTCATAACCCAGGTGATTATACCATTTGAGATTTTTTGTTTTAAAATCAACATAGCCCAGAATTGAATCCTTCATTTTGATGAAGGCTCCATTTTTGAAAGGATGGGCGTAAACTGCCTGGACAGGCCAGGGTACTTTAACTTTGGCAAGGAGTTTGTTGGTGTTCAGTCCGAATACCTGGATGGTTTTATTGTTAGCCAGAAGATAGCGGTTGTGATTAAATATTTTGAAATTGGTTACTTTTTTGGAGCCGTTGAAGAGATATCTGGACCAGAGAATTTTACCATCAGTCCATTTTCGAGCCACCAGAAAACCTGTGGATACATGTGAAAGAATTACTTTGGAAAATCCGTAATGTCTGGACGAAATCATGGGAGCGGAAAGAAGATGCTTCCATTTGACTTTACCTTTTTTGGTAAGACAGGCAATAATTTTGTCGGACCAGATCAGAAATTCTCCATTTCCTGCAGAAAAAAGCCCGGAAAAGTTATTAGCGGCAATGGGAATAATCAAACTTTTGACCAGAAGTCCAGATTTGGAGAAAATGTCGATTTTATTGCCGTTTAAAATAGCAATATGGCCTGAAGCGGTGAGACCAAACCTCTGACTTTTGAAAGGAGGCAATTTGTGCAACCCCAGTCCGGTTTTTTGATTAAACAGGGTTCTCAGTCTGTATTTTCCGTTTTGTTTTTGCAAAAAAATCAGGTTGCCATTGTCAAGATACCACATATAAGGAGATTTATTGACATAAAATCCTGAGTTGAACATTCCGGGAACAGCTTTTGTGCGAGCTGTTGGAGTTTGTGACAGCAATTTATTGATTAATTTTTGTTTGTTTTTTTTGTTGCTTTTAAAACTGGTAATTTGCGGCTTGAAAGAATTGGTGGCAAATATTTGAAAGAATATAAGGAAAAATTTCATGAAATAATGGATTCAATCTTTGAAAATCAGCAGGTTTAAAAGAAAAATAACCTAAAAAAACCGTGCAGAGGATACAAATTTTATCAGTTATTAACAAGGAAAAAATAGGAAATGGCTCAAGCCGACTTTACTGAAAGATGTTAAAGAGATGAGGAAAAAAATCTGAGTAACCAAATTGACTGGTTGCCCTTGACATTTAAGCGGGATCAATTACCATTCTTCCAGATAGTCACTGGTGTGGTGCCGAATAAAACTGAGAAATTTGTTTTCACGATTAATCGAATGCTGTATAGTCAATATTCTGATTATCTTTTTTGTTCAACAAATTGATTGGATGAATGCACTTTTTAAAGACTTGAAGTTCAAAAGTTCAAATGTGAGCTTTGTTATGGATATTTATTTTATAAAATTTTAATAATTCAATCCCATGGAGGCTGACTGTGCCAGATGACAAAAAAAAAGATCTAAAATCAAGACTTGGTCGTAGAAGACTCAGGACGGCATCAAGAAAAAGACTTGAAAAACAGAAAAAAAAGGAAGAATCACCAAAACAAGAAATGCAACGGGGGCCCAGCGGACAACAGCAAAGAATGCCCAGCCAATCAGGTGAAACTCCAGTTGCATCTTCTTCCGGTGAAGCAACACCCGGGGCTGCTCAAGGTGGACAGGGTGCAGCTCCTGTTAAGCCGGAAAACGAATTCAATATTGATCCCAATTTTGGCAAAACCAGTAAAAAGATGATGATAATTATTGGTATCCTGATAATTGTGCCCTCAATAGGTTTTGGCTATTGCACCGGCAACAGAGTTGAACAAAACCAGATGGCCAATTATGCCCGGGAAGATGCTGCCAAAATTCTGGTTGATGTTGAATCCATTCAGGACAATTTCAACAAATTGGCCGGCAGTTTCAAAAGTTCCCCTGCAACCATCAGCGATTGGAAAAAGAATTTCCAATCGGTTAGTTTCAACCCCGATCTCAACACTGTAGGACGTTCCAAACTTACTTGGATTCCCAATCCCAAGGAACGAAAAGATTTCATGAGTAATCTCGTTACTTATTACAGCAACATCATGACAATTGATTATTTTTACAATAATTTTGTCAATGAGATTCAAACTCAATTCCAGAAACACGGCCAACTTTTTGACGATTTGAGCAAGGAAGAAGGCAAGTCTATTCAAGAGCAACTTAAAAATTATATGAAAAAACTGCTCAAAGCTCGCAAAGAAAAGATTGACAAAAAAGGAGCACCCAAGTTTATGGTGCTCATGGAAGGTTCTGCTGCCAAATCAGTTATCGTACCTTTCGATGAAACCAAACTTGCTTGTCCTTCCAAGCCACAGAACTGTCCCTGTAAAAGGGGATCCAAGCCCACCGAAACTAAAGACTGTGAAAGAGAGTGTCCATCCAATTGCCAGTCATATCAAAAAATTTACAAATATAAAGGACGGGAATATCTTATCAACACCGATGTCAACAAAAATCTCAAGTACAAAAATGCTTTTGTTGCAGTTAAATTCGAAGAGATTGCCCCTCGTTCTCTCAACATGATTGTCAAATATGAAATTCGCAGTCCTGTAATCGACTTTTTCAGAGATATTCGTGGCAAATTCGGTTTTATTCGCAAGATGATCAAGGAGACAGAAAATGTTGCTCCGGAATTGATCAATACCCTCAGACAGGCCAAAGAAAGAAGCGAAAGAGGACTTATCTAGTTCTCATTCCAAAAAGGAAGGTCATCACCTGAACGCGGAATTTTATCTCATCAGTTTTGTCATAACTTCTTGATATAGTGGCAATTATGTCTGCGAAGTTATTCCGTGCAGATGAGACAAACTTCTCATTCAGTTAATAACCCCCATTCTGGGATGGGAACTATCCAGTTCCCCAATTTCAGGGTTTTATCTTCAATTCAAATGCAGATGCAGGGGATTCAGCGTAATACGCACCAGTTTGCAAAAGCTCAATTGCTGGTTTCATCTTTTTTATTTCAAGGACGGAAAGCTTCTTCTGATTTGAATTCAGGCCAATGATTTTTGACAAGAAGTCTGGACATCCAGGATTTCATTCTTATGTTTAACGACAGGAGGTTTTATGGATGCTTCAAATAACAATCTGAATATTGAAATACCAGATATAGTACCGATTCTTACTTTGAGGAATTCGGTTCTTTTCCCTGGTGCGATTATTCCTCTTGATGTTGGACGCACTAAGAGTATCAGAATTATTCAGAACGCAGTGGATACAGAAAATCCGATAATAGGCATTGTTGCCCAAAAAATTGAAAAAACAGAGGATCCCCAGGAAGACGACATTTACGAAGTAGGAACTGCTGCCAGAATCCTGAAAGTAATCAAGCTTTCCGAAAACAATTACAGCGTTATTGTCCAGGGGATTTCCCGGATTAAAGTTCTGGGTTTTCTGGGGCGTGAACCTTATATTACAGCCAAGGTAAGGGAATTAGAGTCTGAAAACGCTTTTCTCGATCTTGACAAAGACGATCTGAGTAGTGATGAAAAGGAAAAGAAAATTGCTTTGAATGCTCTGGTTCAAAGTATTAAAACTGCAGCTCGCAAAGTTATCAGCCTTATACCTGATGTTCCCAATGAAGCGAATGCCTTGATAAACTCCATCAACAAACCCGGACAATTGGCTGATTTGATCAGTGCAAATCTTGATCTCAGTGTGGAGGAAAAGCAAAACATCCTCGAGGTCACAGATATTGAAGAACGTTTGCATGAAATTCTGGTTATTTTGAATAAGCAGATGAAAATTCTGAAAATCAAAGAAAAAATCAATGCCCAAGTTAAGGAAAAGATGGGGAAATCCCAAAGGGAATATGTGTTGAGGCAACAGCTCAAGGCTATTCAGGAGGAGTTGGGCGAAGTTGACGAAGTAGACAGCGAAATCAACGAATTCAAAGAGAAAATAAAATCTGCAGGGATGTCGGAAGAAGCTGAGGAAATGGCTCTCAAACAGATCAAACGGCTTAAATCCATAAATCCTGCAAGCAGTGAATACAGTGTAACTTACAATTATGTGGATTGGCTGGTTAATTTACCTTGGAAAGAAGCTACCAAAGATAATTTGGATATTGTCAAGGTAAGGAAAATACTCGATCAAGATCATTATGATCTGGAAAAGGTTAAGGAAAGGATTCTTGAGTATCTTGCAGTGAGAAAGCTTAATCCCACCAAAAAGGGTCCAATTTTATGCCTGGTTGGTCCTCCGGGAGTTGGAAAAACTTCTCTGGGCAAATCGATTGCACGTGCCATGGGACGAAAATTCTGGCGAATATCTCTGGGCGGAGTAAGAGATGAGGCTGAAATCAGAGGCCATCGTCGTACCTATGTTGGGGCTCTTCCCGGAAGAATTATCCAAGGAATCAAAAAAGTCGAGGTCAGTAATCCTGTTTTCATGCTCGACGAAATAGATAAATTGGGCAACGATTTTCGCGGTGATCCTGCATCAGCATTACTTGAAGTTCTCGATCCCGAACAGAATTCAACTTTCAGCGATCATTTTCTGGAAGTTCGGTATGAC
The DNA here is from genome assembly GCA_041686345.1 of Polyangia bacterium. Taxonomy (GTDB): domain Bacteria; phylum Myxococcota_A; class Polyangia; order HGW-17; family HGW-17; genus JAQICJ01. Next base: position 4,900 of record JAWLEA010000008.1, read on the forward strand.
CTTTCCAAAGTTATGTTTATTGCTACTGCCAATGTCAGCCAGACTATTCCTTCAGCTCTCAAAGACAGGATGGAAATTCTTGAACTTCCCGGTTACACCAGAAATGAAAAATATCAGATAGCCAAAAAATATCTCATCCCCAGGCAAATCAAAAGCAACGGTCTCAATAATAAATTAATCCATTTTTCCAAAGGTTCTGTTTATCAGATCATCAACTATTACACTAGAGAAGCAGGTGTCAGAAACCTCGAAAGAAGCATAGGCAAGGTTTGCCGCCAAGTGGCAGTGAAAGTTGCTGAAAACAAAGACCTTGATTCCGCGGATGAGTTTGAAAAAGTCAGTGTAACCGTTTATAATATAAGTGAATTTTTAGGTTCTGAGAAGTATTTCGATACAGCCGCCGATAAGTATAAAAGCCCGGGAGTTGCCACTGGACTTGCCTGGACACCGGTAGGTGGAGATATAATTCATTTGGAATCCAGAAAGATGAAGGGAACGGGTAAGCTTTTCCTGACCGGAAAGTTGGGGGATGTCATGAAAGAAAGTGCTCAAGCAGCCCTTTCTATTTTAAAGTCAGAGGCTAAAAAACTTGATCTTGATCCTGATATCTTTGAAAAGATCGATATCCATCTTCATGTTCCCGCGGGAGCAGTTCCCAAGGATGGTCCCTCAGCCGGTATAACCATATATGTTTCCCTGCTTTCTCTTCTCAGTAATAAATTAGTATACAGCGATGTAGCCATGACAGGAGAAATAACCCTGCGAGGAAAAGTGTTGCCGGTGGGAGGTATCAAGGAAAAAACCCTGGCAGCTCACAGAGCCGGAATGAAAACCATAATTCTTCCTGCCAAAAATAAAAAGGATCTGAATGAAATACCCGATGAGGTCAAAAAAGATGCAAAAATTCATTTTGTTTCCCACATTTCACAACTCCCCAAACTGACTATAAATACAAATTGAATTTAATTTCCGGAACATCCCGGGAAATAAGGATCTCTGACAATCATTGTTCCGAGGGGAGCTCGATCATGTCCGTCATTGCCTCCTTTGATGATTTCAAGTCTGGATTTGCCTTTGAACAAACCTGCATAAATACGATAACGGCCGGAAGGAAAACCAAAATAGGGGATTTTGATTGTATGAGTATCGGTAATCCAGGTGCCTTTAGACCAGTTTTTAGTAGAAAGCAATCCCTGTACCGGGTCGTGATCTCCGGTAATTCTGGTTCCATAAGGGGGATCCAGATGAATGAAAATTTTATAATTTCGGTTTAACTTGCCTTGAACTTTGAAGACCAGGGTTATTGTAATTTCTTGTCCCCTGCGGGATTCGGAGGGAATGTGGTATCCTTCAAGGCTCAAACCCTGTTCAAATTGGGTGGTGGCTTTATGGGAGGTTTGGGGGGGAGTTTTGGTATTGATAAAAGGCAGCAGGGGATTGTAATCTTTGTTTGAATTACTGATTTGGTTGCTCACCAGCAGATATCTGGGAGTAGGTTTTGAAGGCACAAAATAGGGAATTTTTCTTCGTCTCAGGTTAAAGTCAAAAGTGCCCAGCATATTCGAAGGCAGGATAAGAAATCTTTTCTGGTCGGAAGTGAAATAGGAATAAATTTCCTGATAAGATTTGAGGTTTACAGCTTCTTTGTTGATATAAACCGGAGCGCTGGCACTGTTGAGATTGTAGACCGCGACAAGCTCATCATTTTCAGTTTGTTTCTGGAAAGCTGCATAAACAGGTCTGGTGGAAAGATTGAAAGACAAAAAAGGCAACCATTGCCAAGAAAACCAGATGGCAAAAACTCCGGTGGAAAGAGCAAGGATTGTGCGGCGATTTTTCAATTCTCGGGGCAATAATTTTCCCAATTTGGCAATAACCATGAGGATGAATTTACTGACCCAAATATAGATTCGTTTACAGAACCTGTAAATATGAACCAGAACATATTTGCCCAGATAGAAAAGAATGAATCTGAAGGGAAAGAGCAGCAAGTAGATTAGTTTAAAGAGATAGGAAGTAGTTTTCATGTCTTCCCAGATTGCAACCAAACCAGGAATAATTTTCCCTTTCTTTTTCCAGATAAGTAAAAATAGGGGTAATTGGGAAGGAATGAGGGCCAGAGTGAGCCAGATCCTGGTTTGAGGCTGAATTTTATCAAGTTGGTAATGAATTGTGCTTTCTCCTAGTATTTCGGGATATTGGATAATATCCCGAAAAAGGAGCAGTCCGCTGAGTGAAAGAAAAAGCCTGAGTGAGAGCTTCCCGACTTTATGAAAAAAATTAACCAGGAAGAAACCGGTGAAAATTGAAAATGGCAGGAGTGCAGGTGTTAAAACATCCCCCATTCTGACTTTCCAATAGGAAACAAATCCCCAACTGCAAAGGAGCCAGATGGCAACTCTTAAAATCATCCTGATTTCGATATTCTGGAGGGAAAGTTTTTTCAGTTCAGACAAAAAGAGAATGAAGGCGGGAAGTAAAAAAGGAGTCCAGGGATAAAAAGCAAAGACGGCTTTTCGGAAATGAGCAGTGAAAAGTGCATGTGGTTTTTCGGCCAGAGGTATTAAAGATACCGGATTAGGTAAAGTATAAAGCCAATGAGAATAAGAGTCTCCCATTGTGATCCGGTCGATGGTAAACCCGGCCATAATGAGAATGAAAATGCCCAGATAAGTCAGGAACAAGTATTTGTTTCTGGTCGAATTCTTTTGAATCAAAAACAATTCGCCCAGGAGGACGGTAAAAAGTGGAAAAATAACTCCAAGGAAAAGTCCTCGCGCCAAATGACTCAAAATCAGAGATCCAAAAGCAATAATAATTGCAAAAGCTAGAGTGTTGGTTGAAAGCTTTAATTTTTCAAATATATAGAATGAAGTCAGAATAAAAAGAGATGAAAAAACGAACCAGGGAAGTTCAAGGTTTATGGTTCGTGAACCCATGAGGAAAAGAGGGGTTGTAATCAGGACGATGGCATTCCAGAACATGATCTTTCTTGAGAAAAAAACAGAAGAGAAAAAAAGGAGGGTAAACAGCAGCAGAAAAGAAAATAAGATAGAAGGAATTCTAGTTGAAAATTCGGGAGAGAGAGGAAGTCGGGATGAGCCTCGGTATATCCACTGGGGCAGGTGAGGCCATTTGGTGGAAGACTTTTGTTCCAGTTGAATCAGACGGGTTAATTCAGTGGGAATTGTCCGGTTTTTTTCTCTTCTGATGTTGGCAGAGGTTTTCTTTTTCAGGGAATGGGTGCTTTCCCAGAAGCCAAGCTTTTCGGTTCCCGGAACAATTAAACCAAAGGTGATGATGGCTAGAAAAGCAATAATTAGTTTGGGTTTGCCTGCAAATTCAGAATATTTCCTTTTAATTTTTTTTAGTTTCATCTGTTTTCTCAATTTGGGATTTGTTTTCCTCTTTATTCTCAGGAGATTCAAGATAAAATTTAATTTTGGCAAAAAGTTTTCTGCCTGAACTGTTTCTGGACAGAAAGCCCAATAGTTTGCTCACGGTCAGATAGGAAAGTCCCGGGTTGAGTTTTATAATCATGATTGTTTTTTTTGAGTATTTGTATTTCCACCTCAATCTTTGAAGAAATTGACGCAAGCCGGAAAAATCATAGGGAGAATCTGTTTTATAAGGATTTTCCTTCAGGTAGCCTTTATCTGCAGAAAGAGTCATAATTCCGGGACCGACTTGGGCGATAATGCGGTTTTCTTCAGGAATCTTGTCGATAAGCCCAACCTCAAAAACCCGCAGGATATTTTTGTTGTTTCTCATCAGTAATTCAACCCTGTTTTCTCCTGTACCGAGTATGGTTTGGAAAAGATTGAGCAGCATCTGGGATTTCAGTTTGCTGTCGAGAATGAGGGTCGGGGGATCATCAATATTTTTTTTGAGATTATATTCAACCAGAAGTCGCCAATTTTTTTTGAGTAATTTCCCGGGATAGTTTCCGCTGATAATTTTTCCTTCTCCCGGATTAAAAACAGGTCTTTTATCCATTCTGAGGTTTTTGTATTGATCTATCTGGATAAACCAGCTGGAATCGGGTGTATGCTGCGGAGCAACGGAAAGAGGGATTTCAATAAACCCCTTCTCAAAACTGTCTAAAACCGGGTAGGAAAGCCAAATATGGAAATTTTTCAATTCACTATTAATTTTTTTAACCTGTTTTCTAACAGAAGGAGCCGGCAGTTCTCGGGAAGACATGAGAGACGCGACCATCTGGCGATAGAATTGAGCGGTTTTGAAAACCAGATAATTGTCAGCAGAAATTAATTTTTTGTCAGTTTTTGATTGCAGCCCGAGACTCTGGGGAGAACAGTTTTTTATTACCTGGCGACGACGTCTGGCGAAATCAAGCATTGGTTCTTTTATTTTTGAGCCGGCACAGTCTGGAAGGCAATATCCCGATTTTGACAGGTCAGTACCCTTGAGAAGAGCTCCGGTTTCTTCCCATTTGTCTGCCAGAGCGGGACAGGGAACTGAAAGGATTCTGATAAAATAGGTCAGGCGTTTTTTCAGGGGGATCTTTTTGCCCAGTTCCAGAAAATGACCCAATGCTCCGAGCAGAACAATCCGGGTTTCCGTTTTGTAATCCGTTTTAAGCAGTTTATTAGCATCCCGGAAAAATTTTTCATTCCATTTGGTTTTCTCTATGGCTTGCCAATATATGAAATCCAGTCCCTTTCTTGATTTTTCAGGAAATTTTTCTTGACAGAGGTTGAAAATATTTTCGAGATTTCGGAAAAATTTGCGGGCGCAAGTTTGGGAGTTGTTGTTACCACAGGTTATTTCCGCATTATCCAGAAGCTTTTTGAACCATTCGGTTTTCTGGTTGAAGCGGGAAACGAGAAACCATCTGATCCTGTGTCGACCCAAGGAACAAGCTGCTTTTGGATTAGTGGTAACTGATTTTTTTAAAGCCTGGTCGTATTGGATAATCTCATCAAGGTGGCTATAACTTTTCAGAGGTTTTATTGCAGATTTTTTTTTATCTTTACATTGAAGAAGAAAAACAAAAAAAATAGAGATTGCAATTTTATTCAATAAGATTTGGGAGTGACACATATCTTTTCATATAGAATATTTCAAAGATTTACTCAACCTAAATTGAAAAGTCCTGTCAAAATATTGTAATTGACAAAAAGGTCTTTCTTCGTTTATCCATTAATAGTTCCTGTTCCAAAAAATGGATGTCTTCGTCTGGCGACGGAATTTTACCTCATTAGCTTTGTCTTAACTTCTTGAAATAGTATCAACTATGTCTGCGAAGTTATTCAGCGCATCTCAGGCAAGCTTCTCATTCAGTCAATAACCCCCATTCTGGGATGGGAATTAGCAAGGAGTTATTCAGCATGCAGCACAGATTAAAATATATTTTTGTTACAGGTGGAGTTGTTTCTTCATTGGGGAAAGGTTTGACAGCGGCTTCTTTGGGAGCAATTTTGCAGTCAAGGGGCTTATCGGTTACCATTCAGAAAATGGATCCCTATATTAATGTTGATCCTGGTACAATGAGTCCTTTTCAGCATGGAGAGGTTTTTGTTACAGATGATGGAGCTGAAACAGATTTGGATTTGGGTCATTATGAGCGCTTTCTCGATGAAAAAATGGGTAAGGATAATAATTGGACTACAGGGCAAATCTATGATTCAGTCATAAAAAAGGAACGCGCCGGTCATTATCTTGGTGCTACTGTTCAGGTGATTCCCCATATTACCAATGAAATTAAAAAAACAATCAAGAAGGCGGGCATGGGTTATGATCTGGTGTTGGTTGAAATTGGAGGAACTGTTGGAGATATTGAAAGTTTGCCTTTTCTGGAAGCCATCAGACAGATGAGAATTGAAGAGGGCAAGGAAAACACCCTTTTTCTTCACCTTACCCTTGTGCCTTATCTCAGTGCTGCCGGTGAATTGAAAACAAAACCAACTCAACATAGTGTTCAAAAGTTGAGAGAAATTGGTATTCAGCCTGATATATTGGTTTGCAGAACAGATCACGATCTGGATGAATCTCTCAAAAAGAAGATTGCTCTGTTTACCAATGTTCCACCCAAAAGGGTCATAACAGCCAAAAATGCACGATCTATCTATGAAGTTCCAATTCATCTCTTTGAAGAGGGACTCGACAGTGAAGTTATCAAGGCTCTCAATATCTGGTCGGGTCAGCCAGATCTGGATCCCTGGAGAGATTTGGTTCACCGCCTGATGGCTCCTTCTCAGGAAACTACAGTTGGAATTGTTGGCAAATATGTTGATTTGATTGAATCCTACAAAAGTCTTAATGAAGCTTTGGTGCATGCCGGTACGGATTTGGGAACAAAAGTTCTGTTGAAACATCTCGATTCGGAAAAAATAGAACAGGAAGGTTCTGGTTCCGTATTGAAATCAGTTGACTGTGTATTGATCCCCGGCGGTTTCGGTGAACGGGGAATTGAGGGCAAGATAAAAGCTGTCAAATATGCCCGTGAAAACGAAATCCCCTTTTTCGGCATTTGTCTTGGGATGCATCTTGCTTCTGTGGAATTTTCCCGCAATGTCCTTGGATACAAAGACGCCAATTCCACTGAGTTTGATTCGAGCAGTGATTATCCTGTTGTTCATCTCATGGAAGACCAGGAGAATATTAAAGTCAAGGGAGCCAGTATGAGACTTGGTGCTTATCCCTGTGAATTGGCAGAAGGTTCCCTGGCAGCCCGACTTTATCAGAAAAAAAACATCAGTGAGCGTCATCGTCACCGTTATGAATTCAACAATAAATTCAGAAAAGATATACAGGAAAAAGGAATGAAAATAAGCGGAACCAGTCCTGATAATAAACTGGTAGAGATCATCGAACTCCCCGAACATCCTTTTTATATAGCTTGTCAGTTCCATCCCGAATTTAAATCTCGTCCCTTCCGACCTCATCCAATTTTCAAAGCCTTTATCAAAGCCGGCATGGAATACAAAAAACAAAAACGCGGATAATTTTTCTTTTTTTCCCACCTGGATGAGAGCAAAAGAAAAATTTATTGGAAGCAGGTCAGAATGTTTGGACATGGTTTTCAGGAATATTCAGAAAGTAATCAACTACTGGGTTCTGACTTGACCATATATTTCATAATCCCGATTATGGAAAAGTTGAAGGGGCGATTTTTTTTGCCTGTAAGGATAGTTTTTGCAATACTCTGGCAAATTTCAGGAAGGAGTTCGGTATGTTCACCAAATTTGGAAACTATGGTTTTTTAATTCTGGTTTTGTTGTTTACCACTTGTTCGCACAGAGCACATCACTGTTATCGGGATACCCACTGCAAAGGAAAACGAATATGTGTCAAGGGCAAATGTATTAATGCTTCAAACAGACAACTGTCTAAAACTGGAGATTCCGATTTCAAAACAAAAGTGCTGACTGTTATCAGAGAATGGGAAAAACGAAATTCTCAAAACAAGGTAAAAATTAAAGAAAGCTGTAATTGGGGGAACTTGGAAGTAAACAACCAGTTGTATCAAAGAGGGGTTGTTCCTCTGCATCGCAACCGGGTTGATTATTCATTTCCCGATTTTCCCTGGAAAAGTAAAGTAAAAACTGAATTCAAGAGAGCAAGAATTACTGCTCCTTTGTTGTATTTCAAAAAGAATCTATATTTTGGTGATCACCGGGGTAAATTTCGGGCTTTGAACGAAAAATATAAAGTGCTCTGGAGTCAGAAAACCGGAGGAAAAATCTGGAATCGGGGTCTGATAAGTTCCGATGGGAAAACACTGTTTGCAGGATCAGACAGCGATTACTTTCATGCATTTGATCTGAAAAGCGGCAAAGTGCTTTGGAAGAAAAAGATATTTAATTGCAAACCGGGTCGGGGAGCTGATCCCGAAAAGGTAAAATGTGATCTGGATTCGGCACCGGTGTTTGCTCCGGATGGTAATATTGTAGCTGGAGGCAAAGGTGTTTTTAAAATCAGTACAGAAGGCAAAATTATCTGGAAAGTTGCTTTTACTTCACATGTACGCAGTTCTCCCGGAATAGACCGGGCAGGCAATATCTACGTCGCTACCTTGGGGGGAGAAATAATTTCACTGACGGCAAAGGGGAAAATCCGCTGGAGTTACAGAACTTCAGGTCAGTGTGACTCCACACCCCTGCTGACTTCCGATTGCGCAATTGTTGTTGGTTGCGATGATAATTCCCTATATAAATTGCAGGCGATTGACGGCAAATTGGTTTGGCGATTGCTGGGTGGTGGTGATTTTAGAGGGGCAGGAGCCGAATCTGAAGATGGAACTATTTATTGGGGAAACCTCAATAACTACCTCTACGCTGTAAATCCTGGTGGAAAAATAAAATGGCGTTATAAAACCGGTGGCAGAATTTTAATTAATCCCCTGGTGGACAAAAAGGGTAATATTTTGGTGATACCTGAAGAAAAAAGATTTTATCTTCTTGACCCGGCGGGAAATCTCCTCTATTCACACGAAGTAGTGTCTATTTCTGATACTGGTCCAATCTTCACCAAACCTGCCATAATGGTTGTTGCCACTGAAAAAGGTCAAATCATTGAGATAAATTCAGCCAAGAGGGCATCAACAAACTAGTTAGTTCCCATCCCAGAAGTGGTGTTTTTGGCTGGGGAAGAAGTTTGATTGAGATGCGCGGAATAACTTCGCCGACATAGTTGTCACTATTTCAAGAAGTTATGACAAAGCTGATGAGATGAATTTCCGTATTCAGACGACAACAACCATCTGTAAGATAAACAATTAACACAAATTAAAACAAAGAGTAATTTATGAGTAACAAGAAAAGTAGTAACAGCAAGTTGAAAATAAGCAGACAGGATATCATCAATCTGCTTAAAAAATTTCCTAATGGTTTCAGGATAGGGCAGTTGGAGAAAAAACTTTCTCTTTCTCGCCGTAAGCGTGGTTTCCTCAAGGATCTGCTCAACAAATTGAAAAAAAGCAATATAATTTTGAAGAAAAAAGGTGGCAAATATGCCCTCACCGGCAATGCAAAACATAAACATAAGAAAAATAAATCTGAAAAAAGCCATGGCAATTCTGGTGGATTGAAAGAAGGTTCCATCACGGTTACAGCCGGTGGCACAGGTTTTGTCAAAGTAATGGATGAAGACACTGATGACATCTTTGTACATAAAAATGATATTGGAGGTGCTTTGGATGGTGATATAGTGGCGGTATCCACTTGGACCGGTCACCGAGGTCAAAGGGGCAAGGTCGAAAAAATTATAGAACATTCCCGGAAAAAGCTCACCGGAACTATCAAAGAAAAAGGCCGGGGAAGATTTTTACTTAATACCGATGATAATAGAATTGCCCGGGCTGTTTATTTCAATAAAAAGCCCAACAGGAGATACTGGGGCAAACTGGTATTGGCCGAAATTGTCAAATATCCCAACAGGGTAAGAGCTCCGGTAATTGTGAAAGCTTTAGAAGTTTTGGGGGAGCCCGATCTTTTGGATACCCAAATCAGAAAAAATCTGATAATGGCCGGAGTTCAGGAAGAATTTCCCAGTCAAGTTATTAAGGAACTGAGCAATGAAATTCCCGATGAAGCTCGAGAAATCAGGCAGGATCTGACCCACATGGATTTTTTCACGATTGATCCTGAAGACGCCCGAGATTTTGATGATGCTGTCTGTATTGAAGAGAAAAACGGTAATTTTCATCTCAGTGTAGCTATAGCTGATGTATCCCATTGGGTGCGCCCGGGAACAGCTCTTGATGAAGAAGCTCTTAATCGCGGTCAAAGTTTATATTTGCCTCATAAAGCAATACCAATGCTCCCTGAAAAATTGTCAGGGAATCTTTGCAGTTTGAACCCCGAAGTGGAAAGAAAGGTTGGCGGAGTTCATCTGGTTTTTGATAAAGACGGCAATCGCAAAGATTATACTTTATTTTTTGGAACTATCAGTTCAAGAAAACGTTTTGCCTATAAAGATATTGCCAGAATGGTGAAAAAGCAGGAATACTCCGGAAAGATCGGCGGCCAGGTTAAACTTCTCGCTGAATTTACCGAAGTTTTGCATAAAAAACGTCTCCATGAACGGTCTTTGGAGCTTGATATACCGGAAGCAAAGATTGTTCTGGAAGATGATGATGTAAACAGAATCAAAAGTATTACTAAAGCCAAGCCTGATGAATGGATGAAAAAAGCATATAATATGGTTGAAGAATGTATGCTGGCTGCCAATGAAGCAGTTGGAAGTTTTTCAAAAAAACTCAAATTGCCTGTTCCCTGGAGAATTCATGAGGCACCCAAAGAAGAGAAAATCGAAGAATTTTACAATTTTGCCAGAACCCTTGGTGTTAAATTCAATAAAAACAAGGGAAGTTTTATTGAAAATATAAACAGGCATTATGATGAGATGAAAAAACTTCCGGCCAGCAAAGCACTGTTCTTCGGAGTGCTCAGATCTTTGAGGCAGGCTTCCTACTCCCAGAATAATCTTGGACATTTTGCTTTGGGCTCTGACAACTATCTTCACTTTACTTCTCCAATCAGACGCTATGCGGATTTAATAGTCCATCGTGCCATGAAATATTATCTACTCAACGGAGATGAAAAAGCCGGCAAAAAATACAGCAAACAGGAAATTTCAGCAATTTCTGCCAAAATAAGCCAAAGTGAGCAAGAAACTGTGAAACTGGAAAGAAATATAAAAGATATTTTCAAAGCCTATTATATGGTGCCCCTGATTGGTGAAGTTTTTTATGGAACTGTGGAGTCAGTAACAGAATTCGGACTTTTCCTTTCCCTGGAAGATCCCTTTGTGGAGGGTCTGGTAAAGTATGAATGGATCCAGGATGATACAGCAGTTTATGAGCCGGATTCAGGTATTGCCAGAGGTTTGAATACCGGCAAGTGCATAATGCCTGGTTCTACCTTTCCGGTTTTTGTAGCCGGAGCGGAAATAGCATCCGGCAAAATATCCTTCGAACCGGTGGACAAAGTTTTTACTAGTTAGAACTATTTTCCTGCCGGTCTAAGGTTGAGATTTGTTTTGCAGCAGAAGTCCGATAATAATTAAAATCAAACCGACAACCGTAGACCAGAGGATTGATTCACCCAGGAAAAATCTGATAAAAAAGAGACTCAGAAATGGGGACAGAAAAATCAAGGTGCTGATGCGAGAAATTTTGGTTGCCAGTTGCAGGGCTTTATTCCAGATAAAAAAGGTAAGACCCATTTCGAAAATACCAATATAGACAGAAGCAATTATGCCGAATTTATTAAAATTGAAGTTTGAAAAAAGAAGGAGGGCAACAAATGAAAGGATAGTACCGGAAAAAAAATTGATAATCAGACAATCAACCAGATCTTTTTTGCTTTTGGTTCGGTTGATCCAATAAGAAGCCCAGATAAAAGTAGAAATGAAAGCCAGCAATACTCCCTGAGCATTGGAAAAATCAGTTTGGAGGATTTTACCCTGGACTGAAATGATGAATACTCCAAAATAGCTGATGGCGATAGCTGTGATTTCAAGAATACTGAGTTTTTGTTTTAAAATAAAGGCTGAAATAATTGCCATAGTAATACCCCAAGTATAGTTTATGGCTTGGGCTTCCTGGGCACGTAGCAGATTATAGGCGGAAAACAAAACCAGGTAATAGAAAAACGGATTGATTGATCCCCAAAATAATTCTATCAGGAAAAATTTGAACCGGGGAAAATTATTATGAGATAGTTGCGAGGAATCCTGGTCGGAATAATCATTGAGCTGGTTGGACAAAGACAGGAAAGTAAAAAGTTTACCTTTGTTTCGAAGAAGATTTAAACTGATCAAGGTCAGTAAACTGCTGGCGGAACTCAAAAAGAGCAATTGGATGAAATCAAGTGAACTGAGAGCCAATTTGAAAGCTGTGGCAACAGTTGACCAGAAAATAACGGCACTGATTGCAAGTAAATAAGCTTTACTGTTAGTTTTCATGATTTCATGCGAAGTTATTTAGTTCCCATCCCAGAAGTGGGGTTTTTGGCTGGGGAAGAAACTGGATTGAGATGCGCGGATTAACTTCGCCGACATAGTTGACACTATTTCAGGAAGTTATGACAAAACTGATGAGGTGAAATTCCGTTTTCAGGCGATGATCTTTTTTTGCGACGGGAACTATCAAGTTTCAGCCTTGAGAATTACCCTGTTGTTTTGCAGGGTGATTTTTGTTTTCCAGTTCTTATTTCCAAAGTAGTTGATAAGTATTGATTTGAAACTAATTTTGAATTTTTTGTTAAGCAGTGATTTGCCTTTATTGGAAAAAAGCCACCTTTTGATTTTTACTACTCCTCCCAGAATATTGTTGGACATGGGTAGCTTGACCCCTGATCTGGAAACAACAATTTTATTAACAGGAATAAATAGAGTATATTTTTTTAATTCGGGGATAAAATAGAAATCCATTTTCATGATTTTTTTTACGGTGATTGTTCTGGATTTCCATAAAAAGGTGGGAATTGCAATCTGGCCATAAAAGACAAGATTAAAAGTCCCGTATATTTTACCATTCTTTATTTTGTAAAGTTTTATATTTTGAGCCGATAAGGGGCCACTGAGATTAATAGAGGAAGGAAGTTTTTTCTTTGCAATTGCTTTTAAAGCTGAAATATCGAGGGTTAGAGAAACTTGTTCGGTATTAGCTACAGGAATAAGCAGCCCGAAAAAAAAGTAAAAAACAATCAGATAAGCTATTACATGAGAATTAAATAAAAATTTTAATTTGGAAATGAAACTGTTTGATCGCATGGGTTAAAACTTCCTGCTGAAAAGTATAAAGCCAAGAATTATGATACTCAGGACAGAACCTGCAAAGGCTGATAACTGCCAATGTTCAACTGGAACCATTTTATGGGGATCAAGATCTTTCATGGCTGCCAAGCCCCAGATATGTTTGGGGTTGATGTTGACTGCTCTTCTGTACCAATACAATGCTTGGTCATAATCCTGTTGGCTTTCTTCTTTCAATCCAAGGAAGTAAAAAAGATCGGCACGATAGATTGGAGATGGTTTTATTTGAACAATCAGCCTCAAGAGTGAAATGACATTATCCAGCTCCCCTTTGATAAGAGCAAGTTTTGCCAGTTTGCGAAAGACAGGTGTCATCAATTGTTTGTTATTTATATCAGGGTTGTGGTTTAGAACTTTTTTGTAGATTTCAGCAGCTTTGTAATAATCTTCCTTCAAATATTCTTTGTAGCCCTTGGCGAAAAGTTTAATCCACCGCTCATTCCGATTTTTGTCCCATTTTTTAAAAAGTTGAAGAGCTAGACCTTTTCCTTTGGAGGTACGATCATAATCACCATGTGAAACTTTCTCCAAAAGTCTTTTGACTGCGTGATAGGCCTGTCGTCTTGCGTTCAAGGCAACAACTGTCTTTTTCTCAATTCCTCCCGGCAGTTTTACAATACCTATTTTTGCTCCCCTCCCTTTGCTTTCGAAGTATTGCAAGAGTGATTTTCTGGCAACTTTTCTTAGTTTTTTATCTTTGTGATTTGAGTACAATAACAGAGGTTCTATAGCTTGAGCATGGAAATGGTTAGCATATAATTTCATCAGTTCAAATTTCATGGTAATCGGAGCACTTTGTAACGCCAGTCTGGGATTTCCTGCTGGAGAACTGCCGAGAATATACCTGGCGTAGCGTGCTTTGAGGTATTTATCTCTTTGTTTTTTGCGGTTGTACCGTTTTTGGGACCAGGGAAGCAGATTGAAAACAATAACAGGTCCCATATTTTGCAAACCCCTGGTTATTTCATCCCGAAAAATAAGGGTAACTTTATCAAATACAGCTTTGAACAAAATAGAAACCGATTTGACCGATTTTTTAGAAATTAATTTGCGAATTATGCAGCCTCTTTTAATGAAGAAGTAGAAAATACGGCGTTTTTTTTGATCGGAATAGTTTGGAACTCCCAAGAGCAGATCAAGTACGGTTTGTGAAACTTCATCATTTTTGCGGGTTTCATTAATGGCTATATGATCACGGGGCGGTGAAAACCAACCTGAGGGAGATGGCAGCTTTTTACCCTTGATTTCCAGATATGTTCTTACAATTTCTATTTTGTTGTAACTAAGTGGAGTGAAAAGTATCTTTTCAATTTTTTTACTTGATTCGGGCAAGTTAATGTTTTTACACCATTCAGATCTGGCAAAGGGATCTTTATTCAGAAGATCATTTGCAGGATTGCTGGTGAAAAAAAGTGAAATCAAAACTATAACATATGACATATGATAAACCTGCTTGAATATAAGACATCAGTTTCAAGATTTGAGATCTTTGAAATAGATTTTTACTTGAAAATAAATGTGTTAATTTTGTCGATACGGAGCGGGAACTATTCAGAATGGGAACTAAGATAGTAAAAGAGCTAGACCCTGTAAAGAGCTATCCGGATTTAGTTTGTTCCCATTCAGAGATGGAACTAATAAGCAGTTTGCCAAATATGCCTGCATAAAGAATTACAGCTATTTGTAAAGATATTTTGACTTACCACTTGATTTTTGAAAATTCTTCGTCTATAAAGCACTTCAGCTTCCCACCTGTTTGGTATTTTAAGGAAGCTTGGAGGTATTTACATGACAACAAAAATTAGACTTTCTCGAGCCGGAGCAAAGAAAAAACCTTTTTATCGAATGGTAGTTGCCGATGAAAGGCATCCCAGAGATGGACGTATTACCGAAAGTATCGGCTTTTATGATCCAGTTTCCCAGCCAAAAAAATTAAACATTGATCTGGAACGATACGATTATTGGACCAATGTTGGAGCCAGACCATCAGCTACTGTAAAAAAACTGGTCAAAGGCTACAAAGAAGAAAAGCAAAACTAACTTTTTGTATAAAAATCAACAAAGCTTTTGTTTTTACAGGGATTGTTATATCCAAATTATGTTAAAACCGAAAATCAAGAGCTTTGTTTCAAATCAGAAAAATTTGCAGATCAATCAAAGAGCAATATTCCAATTCAACTTTTGAAAGTGGGGGAATTTACATGAAAAAGCTGGGTAAAATCATCAAGCCGCATGGTCTCAAAGGAGATCTCAAAGTCATATTTTGGGGAGACTTGTTGCCTGATTCCTATAAATTCTTTTATCTTCTTCCTCAAAATGCTCCCGGAACTTCCAACTCTCAAAAATTTCATATTGAAAAAATAAAATATCTCCCCCGAGGAATACCCATTATCAAATTTGAAGGGATCAACGATCGCAATCAGGCTGAAACTTTTCGAAACCATGAACTTTACCTGCCTGAAAAAGACCTGCCAAAGCTCGACGAAGATGAAATATATATCTACCAACTTGAAGGGTTCAACCTGGTTACCCAATCAGGAGAAGACCTTGGAACAATTGAAGGTTTTCTTGATAATCCTGCCCCTTATCCTATTTTGATTGTTGTTTCACCTGCAGGAGAGCAGAGGATGTATCCTCTTCCTTCCGAGTATTTTCATCATCATGATCCAGAGAAAAAACTTGTAGTTATCAATGATGCTGCAGCTTATTTTACCGATAATAAATACTGAAAATGCCTTAAGCTTATTTGAGTAACTTGCTAAATTATTCATTTCTTTTCAAGAACAGCAAATTGCAAATTAAAAATTTTTTTATGGGAATATTTATGCTAATTTGGAATTATCCTTTTGTTGTGGAAAAGGTCTTGTCTGTTCCACAAGCGAGTTTTAATTGTTTCAGGAACTTTTATGGAAATTGTAATTTGCACTATTTTCCCGGAAATTTTCAACGGGTTTCTTTCAACCGGTCTCATTGGAAAAGCTGTTGATAATAATCTTTTGAAATGTCATTTGCTCGATATCAGAGATTACGCTGATAATAAGCATCGAAAAGTAGATGATGTGCCATACGGGGGAGGTGCCGGAATGGTCATGACTCCTCAGCCGACAGCTTCCTGTCTGCAGGCAGCGGGTAAGTTGGTGGAAAATCCTCTGGTTATTTATCTCACACCTCAAGGTGAGCTTTTTAATCAAAAAAAAGCTGTCAGCCTTTACAAACTTAACCGTCCTCTGGTTTTGCTCAATGGCAGATATGAAGGAATTGACGAAAGAATTATCAAAAATTATGTAGATCTGGAACTTTCAATCGGAGATTATGTTTTGAATGGGGGCGAGGTAGCTTCCATGGTACTTATAGAAACAATATCCCGATTAATCCCGAATATGCTGGGTAATTCCGACTCCCTTGATGAAGAATCCCATTCAGACAGTTTGCTGGAATATCCACAATATACCAGACCCAGAGTTTTCGAAGGTAAATCGGTGCCGAAGGTTCTGTTGTCGGGACACCATGCTAAAATCAAGCAATGGCGCCATGAGCGTGCTTTGGAAAGAACCAGAAACAAGCGTCCCGATCTTTATAACCAGTATTCTATTTCTCAAAATTCAAATTCAGATAATTAACAATAACCATTGAAAGAACAGATTTTACTTATGACTGAACAAAATTCTCTGCTGCAAATTGCTGGTAAAACAGGAGTACTCCTGGTTCATTATCCTGTTTTGAATAAAAATGGCAAGATTGTGACCACTGCAGTGACCAACCTTGATATTCACGATATTTCCAGAGTTGCCAAATCATACGGTATTCATTCCTATCAACTGATTACTCCCGTCAAACTGCAACAGGAACTTGTAAATAAAATAATCGCACATTGGAAAGAAGGGTGGGGTTTGAAGTACAATCCCCGAAGAGCAAAATCTTTTCAACTTACACGGGTAGTAGATTCTTTCAATTCCGCACTGAAAAGATTGGAGCAGGAATTGGGAGAATCACCATTGATAGTCGCAACTTCCGCCCGAAAAGAATTAAAGGTAAAAATGATCTATTATAAGAAATTGAGGGCACTTGACCGGCCTCTGGCTCTTGTTTTTGGAACCGGATGGGGGCTTGCCCCTGAAATACTTGAAGCTGCCGATTATATTCTTCCTCCCATCAAGGGACCGGTGGAATACAACCATCTCAGCGTGCGTTCAGCTGTTTCAATTACTCTGGATCGTTTTCTCGGGGGTTGATATTCGATGATAAAATTTAATTTGTGCTTTTATTCCAAACTGACAGTATTAACTGAAAGGATAATTTGATGCTGATTGCCTTCAAAAAATATCAAGCCATTAGTAATGACTACATAGTTTTTGATTATTTTGGATATAATTTCCCCCTTCTCAACAATCAGGTTTCTTTTTTATGTGACCGACGACGTGGGATAGGTGCGGATGGTGTGCTGGTAATTTCCGAGGGAGAGGGCAAAGCCGCTTTCAAAATGACAATTATCAACTCTGATGGAACTATTGCCAAAATGTGTGGCAACGGCCTGCGTTGTGTCATCAAATATTTGAGTGATTGTGGCATGATCGAGTACAATACCAAAGTTCTCATAGAAACTGATTCAGGCATTTTGGAGGGAGTATCTCCTGTTGATTCTTCCTTTTCCTCGGTAGTTAAATCTGAAATCGGAGTTCCGGTTGTAGGGAATGAAGTGCATGAATTCAACGGTTATCCCTTTACCTTTGTGGATGTTGGCAATCCCCACTGTGTGACTTTCATCGAAGAGGAACATGAAGATTTGGTTAGAATTGCCAAGGAGTTGGGACCTTCAATCGAACAGATAGTAGAAGACGGAGTAAACGTAGGATTTGCCAAGATGAACGATGATTATCACATGGAACTTGCTGTTTGGGAGCGGGGAGCGGGTTTTACAAATGCTTGCGGAACTGGAGCTGTGGCTGCTGTAGCGACAGCCAGAGTCAAGAATTTTGTGAAAAATGGAGACGACATACTGGTTGCACAAAGAGGTGGAAAACTCACTGTCAATCTGGATGATTCAGGTAAAGCTTTTATTGCAGGATTTGTAAACAAAGTTTACAACGGGATTATCAACACCCGCATTTTTCCGGATAGTTAAATTTCATGTTGTTAGCTCAGGTTCATAAAAATCTTCTCCGGAAAAATTACCCTTTTTTAAATGGAAAATTCGTAACTGTTCCATTAAAAGGTGGTTTAATCAACGATACCTGGTTGCTTGAGCTTTCTGATTCTCAGAAATATATTCTTCAAAGAGTCAGTCCTCTTTTTCCTCCTGAGGTAAATATTGATATTGCCAGGTTGACTGATTTTCTCAAAGTTAACAACATCAATACAATTTCAATTCTTCCAACTTGCAGGGGCAGTTATTATCTTAAAACTCCAAAGGGAATTTTCAGAATTCTTTCCTGGTGTTCAGGCAGAAATGCCCAACCTGAAGATCTGGCAACGGCAGCTGCTTATCTGGGCAATTTTCATCGCACCCTGGAGGATTTCACCTATAAATTTCATCAGCATAGAGATATTCACAATACTTCCAAATATCTAAAACTTAAGAATAAAGTCATTACTCATAATAAGCAGCATGCTGTTTTTGCAAAGGTGAAAACACTGCTTGAAAAAATAACCGCAAGATTGACCGAAGTGGTGGTTCCAAAAGAAAAACGTGATGTTTATGGCGTTGTTCATGGTGATCCCAAGCCGGATAATTTTCTGATTACAGACACAGGTCCGGTTTTAATCGACCTTGATACTGCAGGTCGTCATTCTTATTTCGGTGAAATTGGTGATTTTTTGCGTTCCTGGTGCAGACAGGGAAATACTTTTCAACGAGAATTGGCTTCTGAATTTTTCAACTCTTATCTTCCTGTCGGCCCCAAAAAGTTAAAACCTTTGCTTCCTGTAATTCATATGAGCTGTGAAACTATAGCACTGGAGTTGAGTTTGCGTTTTGCAATTGATACCCTTGAAGAAAACTACTTTAAATGGGACAGAGAACATTTTGATTATGCCTGGCAGCACAATCTGCAGCGGGCTGAAAGAGAATTTGCTTTTGCCCGGAGTGTTATCAGGGAAAGAGATTATCTAAAGAAATTGGTTAAAACATGTTAAAACTGTTTGGAACTGTTTAATAACCTGGAGGAAAATAATGACAATTTCGAAAATGATGGAAAAAAGAATGAGAAATTCTTCCTGGATCCGAAAAATGTTTGAAATAGGCAACAATTACAGAAAAAAGTATGGATCCGAGGCTGTTTTTGATTTTACTCTGGGTAATCCAACCATTGAGCCTCCGGCTGAATTCAAAAAAGAGCTCATGGCTGTAGCTGCCAGATCTGACAGAGGTGTACACCGCTATATGAGCAATAATGGATTGCTATCCACCAGACAAGCAGCAACTGATGCTCTTGACAAACATTTAAAACAGAAAATTTCTCCTGATAATCTGGTAATGACTTCCGGAGCCGCCGGAGCCCTGAATATTGTACTCAACTCAATCCTCAATTCAGGCGATGAGGTTATTATAATTGCACCTTTTTTTCCTGAATATAAATTCTATATAGAAAACAACGGAGGTAAAACCGTTGTTGTAGAAAGCAAGGATGATTTTTCTCTTGATCTTGATGCAATTGCCGGTGCTTTGAATGATTCAACAAAAGCCATTATTTTGAATTCTCCCAATAATCCTGCTGGAGTTATTTATTCCCAAACCAGCTTGGAATCACTGCAAAATTTGCTGGAAAAGCACTCCCTCCGGGGCTGCCCCGAAATTTTTGTCATTTCAGACGAGCCTTACCGCAAGTTGGTTTATGACAACATAGAACTTCCTCAAAATCTGGATATCTTCAAGAATTCGATAATGTGTTACTCACACTCAAAAGATCTGGGAATTCCCGGAGAACGAATAGGTTATGTTGCAGTTGCTCCTTCTGTCGAAAACAAAAGTCAGTTGCTTGCAGCTCTAAATTTTGCCAATCGTACCCTTGGTTTTGTTAATGCTCCCGCCTTCATGCAGAGAGTTATTGAAAATTTGCAGGAGGTCAGTGTTGATGTCGGTGGATATCAGCGAAAAAGAGATATTTTTTATGACAGTCTTATTTCGTATGGCTATGAGATAACAAAACCCTCCGGAGCTTTTTATCTTTTTGTCAAATCGCCTTTGCCTGATGATTATCAATTTTGTCAACTTCTGCTTGAGGAAAAGATATTGGCAGTTCCGGGAAGAGGATTCGGGCGCAAAGGTTATTTCAGACTTTCCTATTGTCTTGACCAAAAAACAATTGAAAGGTCCCTTCAAGGTTTCAAAAACTGTATTGACAAGCTTTGAACTAACCACGAGTTGAAATACAAGTGCAAGAACTTTTAAGTTTTTCTATTTTTCCGCAGGAATAAATTGGAATTTGCCGATTATTCTTTACAGATATTGCTTTTATTGTGGTTGTAAGTTATAAAGTAATCGATTGAATAGCGGATAATGCTATTTAATCCGGGCAAAAAATAACGCCCGTATTTTATAATAATTAAATTATGGGGTTTTAGCCTCTTGATATAACAGTGAGGAACCATTGGCCAAAAAAAGAAAGAGAAGAAGAAAGCAAAAAGACAAGCAAAAAAAGGATACGACTAATTCCAATGAAAAGTCTCGTCTTGATGTTGATGTAGCTTCATCTGATTCCAACAACAATGATTCTCAGCGTATGAGAAGCGGTTCTCTCGGTGTAGTCAAAAAAGAAAATCAACCCGAAGAACAGAGAGGGGTTTCCGGTTCAATAGTAGGTTTGGCAAGCGGCGAAATATCCCTGAATCCGAATGATCCTCTCAAAGTCAGTTTTGATGCTCCAGATAAATCAATAATGGTAGAAAGTGAAGCCGCTGTCGAAGAATCACCTTTTTCTTATCAGGATGACAACAATCTATCTCCCGGTTCCAAAAAATCCACTTTAAGATTGAAATTGAATCAGCAAAATGAAGAAGACCTTTCCAGAACACCTGTACCGGGGAGAAAAAGAAAGAAAAAATCGGAGTCGCGGGTTAAAGAAGAAAGAGTCCCCAGCAAAACGAATTCCAAGGTAGATAAGGCAAAATTTGTTCCCGATGCACATAAACTACCCTTTGTAGATTTAAAAAAGCAGCCTCAATCTGAAAATCGGGAAGTTTCCGAAAATCACAAAGAAACTTCAGAGCATTCTGTTTCTTCCAAAGCTAATTCTTCCTCTGAGTCCAAAATAACTGAAGCAAGCAGCAAGCCCGATACCGAGACTGAAGAAGTCGAAACTGAAACAAGCAGCAAGCCCGATACCGAGACTGAAGAAGTCGAAACTGAAACAAGCAGTAAGCCCGACACCGAGACTGAAGAAGTCGAAACTGAAGCAAGCAGCAAGCCCGACACCGAGACTGAAGAAGTCGAAACTGAAACAAGCAGCAAGCCCGATACCGAGACTGAAGAAGTCGAAACTGAAACAAGCAGCAAGCCCGATACCGAGACTGAAGAAGTCGAAACTGAAACAAGCAGTA
>JAWLEA010000008.1:26317-50895 GCA_041686345.1 Polyangia bacterium
AGCCCGACACCGAGTCTGAAGAAGTCGAAGTTGATTCTTTGTCAAAGCAAGAGATTGTAGAGCTCAAACAAGGACTTTCATTTCAGGAAGTTACTGAACTCAAAGAAGAGCTTAATCCTGTTGAAACCAGAAGATTGGAAGAATTGCTCAACAAGGATCGGGAAAACCGAAAAAAAATTAAGCAAGAATATAAAGATTCTCTTAAAAACATCCCGTCCCCTTTTGCACCGGTCTCAGAGCTGGAAAGCAAAAACAAATCCGCGGCTGACCAAGAATCCAAAACTGAATCAAAATTGAGTAATAAAGAAGAACTCAATCAATCAACTGTTTCAAAAGAAAAACAAGAAAACGAGGAAACTTCAAAAAAAGACCAGGTTGTGAGTTCCGGTAGTTTTGAGCTCAAAACTTTTGAAAATGATTCTGAAGAGTCCGCAAAAACAGATCTGGAAAGTTCTGTTGATTCTAGTTCCGGTGAAAAACAAACATCTGTTCCGCAAAATACAGGTGGAATAAAGATTTCAGACGATGTTGAAACCGAACCATTGGAGCCTGTATCCGGAGATACAACAGCCCAGGATCCTCAACCTTTGCCTTCAAATGTCGAACAATTGCCTACACCTCCGCCTCCAGAGGATCTGCTTCCTCCTGCTGAGGGCAAACCTGCTCCTCAAAATGTCTCTGAAATAAAAATATCGGAAAAATCAGATAAAAAATCGGTCAGGAAAAAAGCAACCCCGGTAAAGGTGCAAATTCCCAGCCCAAACACAGAGAAAACAAAGTCTGAAATTTCCGAGGTTGATCAAGATTCTTCCCAGGAAGATAATCCCAATATAATAAATACTTCAGAAAAACAGGTGCCTAACAAAGGGTTTTCAGAGATAGAAAAAGAATTTTTCGAAACAGAAATTACCCCTGAAAATGATTATTCGGGAGTCGAAGAAATTCTTAATCAGATAGAGGAAAAACATAAGAAAAAAAAGGGATTTTTTGGCAGTATCAAGAATATGTTGGTTCAGGACACTTCCCAGGGTTCTGGTGCATTTGACAAAAATAAAAAGAAATCCCAAACCAAAACAAACAAAAAAAATACCAAATCAAACAAAAAAAACACTGAATCAAACAAAAAGAAAAAGGGAAAATAATTAAAGAAGATTCTTATGGCAAAGAAAAATATAATACTGGCTCTTACCGGTGCTTCCGGTGCGGGATACGGCCTGGCAGCACTGAATATTTTTGCTCGACTACCTGATTATCAAATTCATCTGATAATTTCCAATCCGGGTAAAAAGATGTTGAAACAGGAATGTAACTGGCAACCCTCCACTTTACCCGAGAATTGTCATCTTTATGACAACAACAAGCTTGATACTCCTCTGGCCAGTGGGTCCTTTGCTTGTGAGGGAATGATAATTTCCCCTTCGTCTTTGCATACCGCCATGTCTATTGGAGCAGGTCTGGCCGATAATCTCATTTTAAGAGCAGGCCAGGTTTGTCTAAAGGAAAAGCGCAAGCTAGTTCTTGTTTTGCGTGAAACCCCTCTTGCAGCAGTTCATCTTGAAAAATTGGCACAATTATCCAGAGACGGAGTGATAGTTATGCCGGCATCTCCGGGTTTTTATAATAATCCTGCAGATATACAGGATATTTTTAAACAGGTTTCGGCTCGAGCTATTTCTTTTTTGATTCCTGACAAGGAGCTGGTGGATACTTATACCCCCCCGGGGTCATAAATCCTGATATTATTCAAAAGTTGGAAAAGGGGAAATCAGTTTATAGCAATATTTCACCATAGTATGCACTGAGCATGGAGAGAAAATTGCGAAAGACGGATTCGGACATCTCCTGGAGTTTGTTTTCCAAATAGGGTTTTTTGATTGAGTTTTGGATAGAAAAATCACTAGCAACAAGTTTTTGTTTTTTCAATTTCATCAGCAGTTCATCTCTTTTTTTGATGTCTTCCATCTGGTTGATCTGATGCATGAATATTTCAATCTCTCCATTCAGATAAAAGGTAAACAGACGTTCTCCGGCTTTGCCTTTAAGACCAAAAGATGGGGAGGAAGACTTAGTCGTTCCCTGAATGTACAAGTTTTTATCAATTGCAAAATCCAATATCTTTAAAATTCGTTTTTGCAGAATCTGGTTGGAAATCTTTTTGGCTTTTTTGTAGACAGAATCCTGATTCCAGGCAAAAGTTTTATTGGCAAAGGTTTTACGATTTAAGATAGATTGGGTGTTTCCAATCAGTTGGGGAAGAAGCAGGAGTGAGTCTTCATTGGTGTTTTTGTAGAATTTGAGTTCAAGCCCGAAAACGTGAGTTGATTTGAGATGCTCATTAAGAAATTCCAACATTCTTTTCAGATCGTCTCTAATCTGTTCTGCCAGGACTACTATTCTGATGCGGCTCATTTTCAAGTTATCGTGAACAAGTTGCCAGAAGTCTTGGGAAGGATGGTTGAAACCAAGATTATTGCGAAAATAATTTTCAGGATTCTGAATGCCAACTGCCTCTGATTCCTGAAAAAACGATTTGAGATGGTCTGTATCCCATTCATCACTGATCGTAGCCGCATAGTCAATTATTCTGCCGATGGCGACTCTGCTGGCTTCAGGATTATCGATAAGATTGGTGTCAATTATGGTCAGAACTCCGTACTGGTCAATAAACAGATAATCAAGTTCCCAGATGCCGATTTTGAATTCTTGGGCAATTTTCAGAAAAAAAGGAGGATCGATATTATCCCTTACCATACGGTGGGAAGGCAAGACATGAGGATTTTGACCAATTATGGATTTTAAAGTGTCTCGACTCAAATTACTGGAGTGTTTGACATTGAAATGTTCGGAGGTCAACCCTTTGATTTTTTTGTCAGAAACTAAAAATACATCTTCATTCTTTTTCATATAATTACCTTTGTTTCAAGGTGTTTAATCTGGAGAGAAATCATTTCACGGAATAATAACAGAATCTGTTTTATTTAAAACAGCGATTTAACTGGTTCCTGTTACGAGACAATAACATTCTGTGTTGAAATAAAAAAACAGGTTGCAAGCAGATTGTGTAATGCTAATATATTTTAAAATTTCAGAGCTTTTTATTATGAACAGTAAAAATACTTTTTCAAATGAACAGAGATTCAATAATCAAGAAACTGTTCTTTGTTAACATGTTTTGTCCGTATTTCATAATTGTGAAAACAATCAATAACCCCATTCTGGGACGGGAACTAAATATAACTTATATGGAGCATAAAAATGAAAAATTTATTTATTTTAATCAATCTGGTTAGTTTTGCTTTGTTTGCAATATCCTGTGATGATTCTGAAAACTCGGGAACTGCCGAGGAAATCTGTGATAACGGAGTTGATGACGACGGCGATGGTTTTATTGACTGCTATGATCAGGATTGCCATGACGATGAAGCCTGTCAGTCCAACAACACCAACAACACCAACAACACCAACAACACCAACAACACCAACAACACCAATAACACCAACAATACCAATAACACCAACAATACCAATCCGGAAATTTGCGATAATGAGATCGATGACGATGGTGACGGTTTTGTGGATTGCGATGATATTGACTGTGCTGATGAATGCGAATACCGTGAGATCTGTGATAACGGAGTTGATGACGATGACGATGGTTTTGTAGATTGTGAGGATCAGGACTGTTTTAATCATCAGGTTTGCAATGAAACAGTAGAAATTTGCGATAATGAGATCGATGACGACGGTGACGGTTTTGTGGACTGTGATGATCAAGATTGTCAGGATTCAGAACATTGTGTTACCGTTGATGAAATTTGCGATAACGAGATCGATGATGATGGCGATGGCTATATTGACTGTGCCGATTCCGATTGTTACGATTCTCCCTCCTGTGAAACTTCTGCTGAAATTTGCGATAACGGCATCGACGATGATGGCGATGGCTATGTGGATTGTACAGATGCAGATTGTTTTGATTATCCGGCTTGTATGCCTGAAACAGAATCCAATTGCAATGACTCTGTTGATAATGATGGCGATGGGTTGATTGATTGCGATGACCCCGACTGTTCTCAGGATCCGGCCTGCATTACTCCTGAAGACTGTACCAATGGTATTGATGATGATGGCGATGGAGATGTAGACTGTGCTGATCAGGATTGTATAAACCATCCTGCCTGTTCTACCCAGGATGAATGCGATCCGGTAGATAATACCGGATGCAGTTCAACTAATGAAGCTTGCTATATAGATCCTGCAACTATCGATGGATATTGTTATTCCCCCATAGGTACTACAGCAATTTTAGAAGCTTGTGATACTACTACCGATTGTGAGCCAGGTCTGGCTTGTTTCAACAGCAGGACCGGCAAATCATGTCGCCGGATCTGCCATTTGGGCAGCAATGTTGATTGTGAGACTGATCAGAGTTGCAATAATATTGGCGATCCAGATATTGGCGTTTGCTGGTAATTTTGTCCCTGTTTTTTCCTTTCTTTAAAAAGAATTATTCAATTCAACTTTCAGTTCAAAAGATAAATCCCCAAAAATAAAATAAGAGTCGAGAAGAAAAGTCCGAACAAGACAAGAAAAGCAGCTGGAAAGGGCAGAATATCGTTGCTATTTTCAGTATCATCATTGCCTGATTCAGTTTTGTCAGAGTTTTTATGAGAAATTGATGAAAGTCTGGGGATATTGATAGTAATAGTATCTGAATCAAGAGATTTTTTTAATCTTTTGATGATTGTCGGATAGTTGGGCCTTTTATCAGGATTTTTGTTTAACATCTGAGCAACAATTTTGGTTAGAGAACGAGAGAAATCTTTACCCTTGAGGGGGGGGGGATCGGAATTGAGTTGACGGCCCAGGACTTCGCCGGAACTGATATCTTCGTTTTTTTCCCTGTAAGGGGGATAACCTTTGAGTGCATGAAAAAGAGAACAGCCCAGGGAGTAGATATCTGAGTGCATATTCGGTTTTTCACCGCTGATTATTTCGGGGGCAATATAATCGGGAGTTCCTATAATTACTCCATCAGCTGTAAGATTGGATTCGAGTTCCAGAACGCTGGCCAGACCAAAATCACCAATTTTAGCCCTGTTTTTGCCTGCAAGAAAAATATTGGCAGGTTTAATATCCCTATGGATTATATTGTTTTCGAGGGCTGTTTCCAGACCTTGACATACATCAATAAAAATAGGCAGAGCTTTGGAAACCGGAAGTCTTCCCATTTTTGAAGTATCAATTACAGAAAGAAGATCGAGTTCTTTCATGTATTCCATTACCAGGTAAGGAACTCCTTCTTCGTCGCCTACAGTGTATACAGATACTACAGCAGGATGGGAAAGCTTGGCCATGGCCTGTGCTTCCCTCAGAAAACGCTGTCTCAATTCGTTATCATACTTGAATTTGGATTTGAGTATTTTAACTGCTACTTTTCTGTTCAGAGAGGGATCTTCTGCAAGATAAACATGACCGGTTGCACCTGAACCGATAATTTCTCTGATTTTATAGGCTCCAATCCATCCAGGGAGTTTTTTTTCTTCACTCATCTGAGTCCTTTTGTTCATTGGTATATCCGCTCCCGCAATGGAAAAAGAGGAGTGGATGGTTTTTAAAAATCGATGGTGTATTTACAAGCATGATCCCCATCAAGGCGACAGCCGGCGGTAAAATCGTGAGATAGCTTGGCCGTAGAAGCATAATCTTTGGCAATTTGCTGGAGAATACCCCAGTCGAAAGGACAAGGGTAAGGGTTGGCAGCAATAATTTCAGTACGGAGTTCATTTTTGGATTTTTGTCCGAACATGGCTCCGATTTGATTGCGGTGAATTATGGTATAGCCAAGATCAAAAGCCCTGATTGCATAATGAAAATTATCTACATAGGGCGGCATCATGGTGTTTTGAACCAGTTTTTTTCCCAGATCGAACAGATAGTCATCTCCTTTGGCTTTAAGCAATCTTTTGAAAAAACGCAGGAAAAGGATTTGGGGATACCATTGATCAGGTTCAATTCTGCGCATTCCAACCTGACGCAGAATCCGGTTATGGGTTTTAATATCAGGGGAAACTTTGAGAACTGAGATTATATATTTTCCAATAATTTGTGGTTCCTGGGTAATTGTATTCATCTTATACCTATATAATAAAATTATAGTAGATGAGGCAACAAAAAATAAAAAAAAATTAACTAGTTCCCATCCCAGAAGTGGGGTTTTTGACTGAATGAGAAGTTTGCCTCAGATGCGCGGAGTAACTTCGCAGATATAGCCACAACTATTTCAAGAAGTTACGACAAAGCAGATGAGGTAAAATTCCGCATTCAGACGATGACATCCATTTATGGGATGGGAACTAACAAGAAGAAGAAACTGAAAATAGTTGCTGAAATTACCAATTTAGGTTAATAATCAAAATTATGAAAGTTATTAAATATTCTCTTCTGCTCATAATTTTGTTGATTATCAGTTGCTCCAAATCCTCCACCAAAACTCCCCGTGATCTTCTTCTTCTTTATAAAAAAGCCATCAACAATAATGATCCCCAATTGGCTTACAGTTTGCTCGACAAGAAAACTCGGGACAAAATCCCCTTTTCTTTTTTCGAAAAAAGATGGAAAAAATACAAAAAAGAGTTGGAATATCAGGCTTCTTTACTTGAAAAATCGTCGGTAGAACAACGAGTTTCATTTAACTTTGAAAACAATACCAGAATAGAAATGGTTACGGAAAAGGATGAATGGAAGGTAAAAGAATCCCCCGGTTTATCTCCGGCTCCGGCAACTCCCCAACAATTGATAGCAGGAATGGTAAAATCTTTGGAAAAATTAGATATGTCAACTTATATTTCCTACCTTTCTCCGGCTTATCGCCAGAAATATATGGACGATATCCGCAAAAAACTCAAATATCTTAAAAAAGCACAGGAAAGACTTGAAAATCGCAAACAGGAAGTAGGGAAAGAAATTGAAGTCAATCTAAATCCCAAGATCAGTATCATTTTGCGTAAACAAGGCAAAGTTTGGCGGGTTGAAAGTTGGCAATACAAAAATAAGTAAAAAATTTCAGAATGGGGGTTTTGATTTTTCAATCGGGAGAGACTACCTCAATTTCCCAAGTTAGATATAAATCCTGGGGTAGTTCGGTCAGATAGCGTGAAGTTCTGCGGAAGGTTTTACCTCTGTCTGAGGAACCGGAAAGGATTGGTTGCAGCAGGTAGAGCTCGTCTTTGGCTCTGGTTACGGCAACATGAAAAATGCGTCTTTCTTCTTCGAGAGATTTTTTATCTTTTTGGCTGTAAATCAAAGGAAAACCGCCTTCATAAAGGGAAGTCAGGAAGACAATTCTCCATTCAAGACCTTTTGCCTGGTGGATGGTTGAAAGCATTACTCCGTCTTCGTCGGGTTTATCTTTTTCAGCTATTTTTTCGCCGATGGGACCGGTTTTCAGACCCAAGTCGCTGAGCAATTTGTTTAAGTCGGTGTATTGGCTTGAGAGTGAGACAAATTCTTTCAATTCGTCCAGGCGGTCTTTGGAATTTTCAAATTTTGTCAACAGAACCGGCTTGTATTGTTTGAGTATATTGGTCATTATCTGTTGAATTCGATTGCCGAGTTTTTGCTGAATTTCGAAAAATTCACCTAAAAGTTTAATTTTGTGTTTGATTTTGCCGGAAAAAAGGGATTGCAATTTGGAGTGGCTTAAAATATGGGTATCGCTCCGGGGATTGTTGCGAGCATAATCGATGACTTTTTCAGCGGTGGCATAACCAAGTCCGGAGGTAAGCCGGAACAGTCTGCGAACAGCGATGGAATCAAGGGGATTGAGTTGAACTCTTATATAAGAAATGAAATCTTTGAAGTGGGCTTGTTCAAAGATGCGACGTCCACCGTTGACACCAAAAGGAATACCCCGCCTGCTGAGTTCAAGTTCGATTTCAAGGCCTTGCTTGTTAGTGCGAAAAAGTACGGCAATTTCACGCAGGGGAATGCCACTTTCCACATGGAGTTCCCATAATCTTTGAGCAATAAATTGAGCCTCCTGATGTTTATCCCTGGCTTTGACCAGAACCGGCATTTCACCCTCTCCCCGCTGAGATGACAATTTTTTAGGGATAATTTCATCAGAATTCAAAATGGAAAAATTGGCTAGATTGAGGATAGGCTGGGTGGAGCGGTAGTTGGTTTCAAGTTTGACTGTACGAGCCTTGGAAAAACGCTTGGAGAAGGTTGATATATTTTGAGGATAGGCGCCTCTGAAAGAGTAGATTGACTGGGCATCATCACCAACAACAGTCAGGTTTTGATGTTTTTGGGCCATCAGATCCAGAATATCTGCCTGTAGTCGGTTGGTGTCCTGATATTCATCAACCAGAACATAATCAAAACTGGAAATCATTTTTTCAGCAAATTCGGGATAGTCGGTGAGAATAATTTTCCATAGAGCCAGCAGATCATCAAAATCTACCACCTGTTGTCGAATCTTTTCCTGAGAAAAATCAGCAAAAAGATCGATGATCAGATCTTTTGCAGGCACAAAATCCTTTTCTTTTTCTTCGATTATTTGGGCCAGGGATTGCTGACGAGCGATGGCTATGGAAAAAAGTTTGTGAAGTTTGCGGGCGGTAAGAGGTGGAGAAACGTTGCGCCGATGAAGAATGCCAGCCAGTAGATCGAGAGTGTCTTCCCGATCGAGAATGGAAAAATCTGAACTGAGATTAAGACATTTTCCATATTTGCGCAGAAGTTTGTGACCGGTGTGATGAAAGGTCCCCGCCCAGATTTCATAGGAAATTGGACCCAGAAATTGATTGAGTCGTTCAACCAGTTCTCTACCGGCTTTCTGGGTGAAGGTGCACACCATAATCCTTGAAGGTTGGGCCCCGCTGGCGATGAGATGTCCTACTCTGCGAATCAGGGTTCTGGTTTTTCCCGTGCCTGCCCCGGCTACAATAAGCAGCGGTCCCTCATTGCTTTTTACGGCTTCAAGTTGTTGAGGATCAAGATCTTTATAAAGATCATCCTGATTGGAAGGGGTGTTGGAGACAAGTTTGTATTTCAAGGTTGCCTCTTGTTCGTTTGAAAATGAATTAATAATAAAGAACCAAGTTTGTGAAGCTTACCCTGTAAAAATGTGGGGTAGGAAAAGGAAGAACATCGCTTGAATGAGAAGTTTGTCTCAGATGCGCGGAATAACTTCGCCGACATAGTTGCCACTATATCAAGAAGTTATGACAAAACTGATGAGATAAAATTCCGTCGCCAGACGATGACCTTCCTTTTTGGGATGGGAACTAGTTATCTTCGGTGATTAAAACATCATCAATGTACCAACCGGAATAACCATTGATGATGGAATCACTGTAGAAAGCAAACCTGATTTCTACAACATTGCCGATATAACTGCTGAGATCTACGGTATACATGGACCAACTTTCGTAAGAACCACACCAGATATTATCTGTAGTGTCGTCATAACCGGGATTGATATCACTGTCGGGGACATAGTCCCAAGTGGTGCCGCCGTCGGTGCTTACCTCAATTCTGCCTCCATCGTAACTACTTTCCGAGTCGAGCCAACTGTAAAAAGTCATGAGGGGGGCGTTGGAAGATGTGAGATCGATGGAAGGCAGTTGTACATTGTCAGTATCGAAGTCCATGCTGTTGGGATAATCGCCGTCAAGGGAGCTGGAAAGGACATAATTGCCACTGTAGGCGGAAGATGGACCATCAGAGCTAAGTGAACCTATTTCCCAGTTGCTGCCGTTGATTGTCCAGCCTGAAGGAGAGGAGCCCCCTTCAAAATCTTCGAGGAGATAGTGAAGGAAACCGCTGCAATTGGATGAATCGATCTGGCAATAATCGTCACAGATGAGATTACCTTCTTCAAAGCCGAAACTTTCACAGGTTTTGCCTTTGAAATCGGAGCCGTCGCATTCTTCTGCACATTCGGCGGTGCCGTCACCACAAACAGGGCCAGTTCCGGTACAACCGCTTAGATCAAATTCGCACCAGTCTGTACAAGCGAGAGTGCCGCCGTCGTAGCAAAGATCGGTACAACTGAGTCCGTCGAGATTGTTGCCGTCACATTCTTCAAAACCATTGATGGTATTGTCGCCACAGTCGGGACAGCAATCAGAAGGGCTGAGACGGCAGGTTTCGCCTTTTTCTACTTCGCATTCACCGTCACCGACGACAAATTCGCGATTGCATTCGGAATCGCAACCGTCGCCGTTTTCGGTGTTACCGTCTTCACATTCTTCGCCAACTTCCCAGATGCCGTTGCCACAAGTGGCTTCGCCGTCTTCATCCATGCAACCGGCGGAACAACCATCAAAGAATTCATTGTTGCCGTCATCGCATTCTTCATCGTCATCGAGAACTCCGTCACCGCATTCAGGGCAGCAATCAGAGGGACAGAACTGACAGTTTTCGCCTTGTTCTTCATCGCATTCACCGTTGCCGCAGTTGAATTCAATTTCGCAATCACCACTGCAGCCGTCACCACTGAGGGTATTGCCGTCGTCACATTCTTCGTTGATGGGGTCAAAGGTACCGTCACCACAGCCGTCTGTAACTTCGCAATCTGCAGAGCAGCCGTCGCCATCTTCGGTATTGCCGTCATCGCACTCTTCGGGATATTCGAGAATTCCGTTGCCACAGGATTGTTCACCTTCAATTTTGCAGTTGGAATCGCAGCCGTCTCCGGAGGTGATATTGTCGTCGTCACATTCTTCAATGACCAGATAACCGTTTTCATCCAGGGAAAGATCAATGATGCCGTTACCACAGCCGACTTCTACCAGACAATTACGGGAGCAGCCGTCATCGTTGGCCAAGTTGCCGTCATCGCACTCTTCGCTGCCCTCAATGATACCATTGCCACAAAATTGGGTTAATTCGCATTCGTCTGTGCAATATGGGTTGTCTACATATTTTTCCATGGCAGGATCACATTGTTCGCCATGATCTATGACTCCGTTTCCACAAAGATTCTCTTTAGATTCATCGTCACAGGCCGAAATGAAACCTGTAAAAGAAATCAGGATCAAGGTAAGCAAATATTTGTAAAAAGTATTCATGTTTTACACCTCAAGCATAATGAAAGATATTCAATTTTTGTCGCACAAAGAAGGTTAAGGTTGAGAATTGGGCTGGCATTCAGAGACAGCACAATCTGCCGCTGTGGCTGTGTTACTTGCAAAATTACTGCAAGGTGCAAAAGCGGAAGCGTTGTTCTCGGTCAAAGTTGATTCATTGAACGGCAAAACAATTTAATTGATAATAAAGCTGTTTGGGCTCAGGTATCGGTTTTTATATTAGAAAGTATCATTTTTGTAAATAAAATGATGGAAAAGATGCAGAAAATCGAAAAAAACTGCAAGTAAAAGCATAGAATAATAAGGTAAAAATGACAATAGTATTATAGAAATAAATCAGGACTTGTCTACCTTGGGGCCAAAATAAGCCGGTTTTGGTTTAAAAAAGAAAGTCAAAGAGTAAGGAAGTCTTTGATGCGATCGAGTCTGAGAGTTTTAATTTTGTTGTCTCGGTGATCTCTTATTTCAATGTAATTGTTTCTGTCCAGACAAAAGCCATGTTTGAGAGTTG
The DNA here is from genome assembly GCA_041686345.1 of Polyangia bacterium. GTDB lineage: Bacteria > Myxococcota_A > Polyangia > HGW-17 > HGW-17 > JAQICJ01. The sequence goes on from JAWLEA010000008.1 coordinate 37,928, forward strand.
CAGGATAGGAGATTTCTCTGTTGTTCTTCATATAGATAATTTCAACATCGGATTCGGTGACAATGCCAAGTTTCAGGAAAGCAAAGCGAGGAGGTATGTTCTGCAGGGGAGTCGAACTCTGAGTAAGATAGCGGAGATCTCCGATTTCAGCCAGATATCCGAAGTTAGTTTCTTTAATGACAGCCAGTTGTTTCAGAAAATGGTTGAATAGTTTGGTTGTTGTTGCAACATCGGAACTCGCTCGATGAAATTCCTTGGTATTTAGTTTGAGAGAATGACTAAGGTTGTAAAGACTGTAGGATTCTTGTTCTTCAAGAGCATATTTTGCCAGGGCTATATTGTCCAAAAGAGGGAGGGGACTGAGATTGAGATTGTGTCTTGCAGCTTCCGTGGAAATAATAGCTTCGTCAAATTTGTGATTGTGAGCAATCAGAACTGTATTTTCCCATTTTTTTACCAGCCCCGGCAATATTTCTTGAATTGAGGGTGAATCTTTTACCATTTTATTGGTTATGCCGTGAATTTCTATAGTTTCCTGAGGAATTTCAATATGAGGATTGATAAGAAAGCTGTCACTTTCGATGATTTTTCCCTGGCAGGTTTTTGCGTAAGCTATTTCAACAATGCGTGATCCTAGCCATTTGCCGCAGGTTTCGGTGTCAATTATTGTAAAGCATAGATCTTGAGCAAGAATCTCTTTTTTGGGAGTGTGATCTTTGACCAGGGCCGGGATTTTATTTTTTGTTTTAATTCTTCTGTAAGGCATAAATTTATTTTGGTGCAGAGGATCGTGTATTGTTGACAATAGAGGACCCTGTATCTTGTCAAATGTGGGAAAATCAAGAATTATTGTTCAGGTATTATTGTGGAAAAACCGACAAAGATCAATCAGTTTTTAAAGGAAGTGATAGTTTTGGAACTTTTTGACAGTGGTTGATGTTTACCATGAAAAATATCATCCATCCATAAAGCCAGGCGCTGGTTCAGAGGATTTCTTGATATATACCAGCGGATCAAGTTATTGAAATAAATGCCACCACCAGGAAGGCAATTATAAAGAAGTAATTTAATATTTCCACAAAAGGAATATTGGAAAAATACACAAGAATTCCCCAGAATATTGCATTGGCAAAACTGACGGCAAGAGACAGCAGAAAAGCTTTCTGGCAGCCTTCTTTTTTTGAAACAAGGGCAAACCAGAAAAAAATAGAGTAAAGCCGCCAAGGAAGATAAAATTAATCCAGATCGTACCCCAATTTTTCATAATTATTCAAAAATTAAGAAATTAAAGAGAGAGTATTATTTGTCTGTTTTAATAAGTTTGAGGGTGGGATGATACAATATAACCGTGTGTCCAATCAGGCCGATCAGGATTGAATTGGATTTATCAGCCAGTTCCCGGGCCATTTCTTTTTTTGCTTCCGGTTCGTGCATTCTTACTTTGATCAATTGGTGGTCAATAAGAGCTTGGATGATTGCATCTATAGTTTCAGGAGTTATGCCTTTAGCTCCGATTTGTACCAATGGATTGAGATGGTGTGCTTTTCCCCTTAGTTTTTTTATTTCTTTTCGAGATAATTCCGGAAGTTCTGATTTAAGATAAAGCTCTTTGAGTTTGTTGCTGTCCTGTTTGATTTCCTTGACTGCTTTGCGGTTGGTGAAAGGAGATTTGTGCACTTTGCGCAAAGGATGCCGTTTGGGAGCTTTTTTTTCATTTTTGGTGGGTTTCATAATATATCCTTAATTTTGAAGATTACGATCTTCAGTTTAAAACGGAAAAAGATCTACGGGGCTTGGATCCTGAAAGTTGGAGTTGTTGATTCTGCAACCCGGGCATCAAAAATAGTAAAAATATTGAGGATGTCAAATCTGGGATGGATATTGGTTAACCCTGATTCCTGATGAAATTGATTCCGTTTGCAAAGAATTTCAGTCCTGCTCCGGTTTCAGGAAGCTTTTTTCGGGTCCAGTGGGGATGGTTGGTTTTATGGGTAAAAGCTTCCGGATGAGGCATCAATCCGAAAATTTTTCCGGTGGGGTCGCACAGCGAGGCTGTGCCGTGCGGAGAACCGTTGGGATTGAAAGGATACTCCATTGTGGGATTACACGATTCCGGATGGCAATAGGCAAGGGGAACAAGATTGTTGTTTCTGATTTCTGTTTCAATCTCCTGGTTGACATGAACAATTCGGCCTTCACCATGACGCACGGGAAGCTCCAGTCTATCCATGTTTCTGGTAAAAATACAGGGAGAGTCCGGATTAACAGCCAGGTTTACCCATCTGTCCTCAAAACGACCATTTTGGTTATGGCTCAGGGTTACGGTGCGTTTGCCATTGGGCCAGGGTAGCAGTCCCAATTTGACTAAAAGCTGGAATCCATTGCAGATGCCCATGATAACGCCATCGTGCTCAATTACCCGAAGCAGTTGCTTCAGAAGTTCACCGGTTTTGCCGTATTTGAACCGGTGAGCGGCGGCCTGGGCTGAGCCCAAATGATCTCCATCCAGAAATCCTCCCGGTAGCAGGATAAAATTATAATCGTCAATTTGGTAATCGCCTGCCAACAATTCCCAGATGTTGGAATCGACTACCAGATCGGCCCCGGCCTTTTCCAGAGCATGGCGGGATTCCTTTTCACAATTGGTTCCATTGCCTGTGATAACCAGAGCTTTTACTTTCATGATTATTCCTCGTTAAGTTGATGTAATTGCAGAGGTTGGTGCCAGGAAGCAAAAATTTTCTCCATAGAAATAGTGTATTTTTTATTGTTCAACCCCTTGATTTTGAAAAATTTTTCCCTGGTTATTTGTCCCACCGGGGAGCATACTTCGGGCGGTAGAATTTTTTCAAACTCTTCTTTATTTTCAGGGGAAACAGTAATGACAAAACGACCGGCTGATTCGCTGAAAAGCAGTTCCAGATCGTTGGTAATTTCATCTGAATACAGAGTTTTGCTCAAATCAATTGAGATCCCGGTTCTTCCGGCAAAAGCGGTTTCGCCCAAAGCAACAGCCAGGCCGCCATCAGAACAATCATGACAGGAGGCTACCAGTTGTTTGTCCATGGCCCGGTGGATTTTTTTATAAAGTTTGATGAATTTTGCCGGTTGAACCTTTGGAACTGAACTGTCATTGAGATTTAATTGTTCCAATAATTCGCTTTTGCCCAGTTCACGTCGGGTGGTACCGGCGATATAAACCAGATCTCCCGGATTTTTGGCATCCATGGAAACTGCTTTGCGAGCATCTTCAATTTTTCCGGCCAGACTGACCAGAAGGGTTGGGGGCACTGAAATAACCTGATCTCCGATTCTGGCATCGTTTTTCATACTGTCTTTACCGGAAATAAGGGGGATATTATAACTGATGCAGACGTCGGAAAGGGCTTTGTTGGCTCTGACCAGAGCAGCCAGTTTTTTTTCATGTTCTTGGGCACCGGGTAAGGGATCTGGCCAGCAGAAGTTATCAAGAGCGGCAAAGGTGCCGGGATTTCCCCCTGAGGCTACTGCATTGCGGACAGCCTCATCCAGAGCACAGGCTGCCATGTGGTAGGCGTCGATATCGGAATAGCGGGGAACAATGCCGTGACTGATTACAACCGCTTCCATAGAGTCAAGTAGAGGTCTGAATACTCCTGCATCTGAGGGACCGTCGCCATGTTTCCCCATCAGGGGTTTGATGACACTGCCTCCCTTTACTTCATGATCATATTGACGAACCCAGTATTCCTTGGAAGCCACATTCAATCTGGAAAAAATCTGCAGAACAAGCTTTTCCAGAGGCGGAGCTTTGTCCAGGCTGGCTTTTTCCAGAGGCGGAGGAGAATAGTTGGTCGACAGATTCATAGTTGGAACTCCATTGTGAAGAAATTCCATGTCGAGATCAGCCACTCTCTTGTCATCGTAAAAGATCTCAAAAAAACCATTGTCTGTAAATTCTCCGAGACAGGTTGATTCAACATTCATTTTCTCGGACAGTTGCATGAATTCGTCCAATTTATCAGGAGGAACTGCCAGAGTCATTCTTTCCTGGGATTCACTCACCAGGATTTCCCAGGGATCTACTCCATTATACTTGAGGGGGGGCAGTGCCAGATCTATTTTTGCCCCTCCGGTGAATTCTGCCATTTCTCCCACCGAGGAAGACAAACCGCCGGCGCCGTTGTCGGTTATTGAACTGTATAAATTAAGATCCCGGGCCTTGATGATAAAATCGTACATGCGGCGCTGGGTGATGGGATCGCCAATTTGTACAGCTGATGCCGGTGAATCTTCGTGAAGTTCTTCCGAAGAGAAAGTAGCTCCGTGAATGCCGTCTACGCCAATTCTTCCTCCGGTCATGACGATTTTATCTCCCGGTTGATGGTATTTTTCATAACCTTCACGCTGATGCTGTTCAATAGGAAGAATTCCTCCAGTTCCGCAATAGACGAGTGGTTTTCCAAGATAACGTTCATCAAATAGAACACTGCCGTTGATAGTGGGAATTCCACTTTGATTGCCACCATGTTCAACTCCTTCTCTTACGCCTTCCAGAATCCTTTTGGGATGGAGCAGCCCCGGTGGAATTTCATCGCGGTCAGTGAAGGGAGAGGCCAGACAGAATACATCAGTGTTGAAAAGCAGTTCAGCTCCCATTCCGGTTCCGAAGGGATCGCGGTTTACTCCGACAATACCTGTAAGAGCACCTCCATATGGATCAAGGGCGGAAGGAGAATTGTGGGTTTCGACTTTGAAGACAAATCCCCATTTTTCGTTAAATTTAATCACTCCGGCATTGTCTTTGAAAACACTCAGACAAAAATCGTCATTTCTGTTTTCGGAGACGATGCGAGTAGTTTTTTTGATGTAATTGTTGAATAATCCTTTTATATCTTCCTTGATTCCATTTTCAACGTATTCGATGTTGGCTGCAAATATCTTGTGTTTGCAGTGTTCTGACCAGCTTTGGGCCAGACATTCTATTTCAACATCGGTGATCTGGGAGGGAAGACCCAGTTGTTTTCTTCTTTTTTGGATTTTTGCCGAAGAAAAGTGACGATGGATGGTTTTTATTTCCTCAAGAGATAAGGCCCAAACGTTGGTTTTGCTGAGTTTTTTCAAACTGAGATCATCAATATCAAGATCGTAGGTATCTACTTTGATTCTGGCAGGCAGGGTAACAACAGGAGGATTGGCAATAGTGGCGTCTTTCTGGATGAAATCTTGGTACGAAGCTACTCTTATTCTCTGGATCAGGGTATTAGCAAAGAATTCTTCGGCCAGAGTGAAAACTTCAAAGTTGGTTAATTCACCTTGCAGGCGTAATTGTATTCCGGAAAAGATGCGTGGAGTTTTTGCCGGGGACAAATCAAGAAAGAGAGAGAGGGCTTCTGTGGCGGTTCTCCCTTCGTTATCGGTAACCCCGGGTTTGAAATCGATTTCGCAGATCCAGTCAAACTCAGAATCAAGATGAGAATTGACTGAAAAATTTTCAATTACAGGATCACAAAGAGCTGATTTGCAGAATTCATTCAGTTTTTTTGCTTCCAGTTCATCATTTATTGTGTAAACTTTAAAAGAGTTAATCTTTTTAACCTTTTTGAATCCCGCAGATCTGATTTTATTCAGATATTTTTTTCCTTGAGGATCATTTTCAATCTGGGACGGACCGACTTCTATTCTGGTATTCATCTGGACTACTCCCTCAGGTTTCCAAATCGGACAGGAACATCAGTTTGGATTGCAGATATAAGTCAAAATTGGACAATCAAGTACAGAATTGTAAATTACAAAAATAAATCAAGTTTTGAATATTTTACTTGTTGAGAAGTGTCAAACTGTTTATTAAAAAATAAGGGAAACAGCTTTTTTGCAGTTTTTTTCAGGAATAAGGTTTTACTAATGTCAGCCAATTACATAAGTCGCGAAATCCTGCTTGTAATGAAAAAGAATTCCTCTTCCCAAGCAATAATTAAAAAGGCCTCCAGTGCGGGTTTTTCGATCTGTCGCAACCACGATTATTACACAATTACCGATCTCCTCAGAAACAAGTTTTTCATTGTGGCTATTTTCGATCTTGACACTCCCGAACTCAATCAGGGTTTGAAGATGCTCAACAAGTGCAAACAGCTTTCTCCCCGTACCAATACAATCATGCTGACTACGAGGGAGTGCGGCATCAACCACGTTATCAAGGCCAATGATCTGGGGTGTTACAATTTTATAGATTATAAAAACATGGTGGGGAACTATCTTCTGGAGCGGATAAAACTATTGGCACAAAAGGTGAGTTATCAGGAAGAGCGTGATGTTTTGCTGAAGCAGATGGGGAGGATACACAAAAAGTTTTTCAAAGAGATGTTGCAACTTCATATAAAAGTGATGGACGCTGAAGAGCATCTCAGGGCTATATCCGGAATTCCTGATGAAGAGTTGCCTCCCGTCAAGATTTTAATCGTTGACAATCAGAAAATTCTTCACGACATTCTCACCCGCAAGTTGACCAGGAAAAAGGGATGGAACTTCGAGCATGTAACTTTGGCAAGTTCAGCCTTGGACTATGCCTCCGACGGCAGGTATCACATGTATCTCATCAATATTTCACTGCCTGATCTGCCCGGCACCATTGTGGCCAATACAATTCAAGATGAAACCCCTGAGGTTAAGGCTCTCATTTATGAATATGATCCGGAAATAGAGTCTCAATTGTCAATATTTGAGGCTTCAGGTGGCAAAAGAAGTTCCATCAGCATAGATTCCTCAACTCGAGCTTTCAGACCAAAAGACGCCAAACCGGTGAGACAAGTTGAAAACCCGGTTCAAGTTAAATCAGAACATGATTTAATCGGCAAAATACGCCAGGTCAGGCAGGAACTTGCCCTTAAAGAGCGTAAAAAACATTACAAAAAAACATTCAAGGTTCAGCACTATGACTTCATAAAAGAATTCAAAACTTTAAGCGAACGTCTCCAAAGGGCTGTCGAACTTGATCCTGAAAAACAACTTCACTAAAATAAGCGGTGCTTTTTCCCATTTGCAGTTTTTTATTTACACTCCGAATTTGCGAGGTCTATAACATGTTTCCGATTAAACAATATTTTATTTTGATAATCTTAGTTTCTGTTTTTTCTTCTTGTTCAAACAATAAAGAAAACGAGAAGGAAAATAAGGAACAGACCAATAAAAAAATAAAAAGAGCATCCGAATCTTCCTCCAAATCAAAAACAGCCAAAAAAGATAAATTAACATCCAGGGAGGATAGTCTTTTGCAAGACAAAGATCTCCCCGATAATGTCAAAAAGATGTTGAAAACCTGTAAAAAGGGCAGTCCCTCAGCCTGTATGACTTTGTCCAAATTTTTTCGCAGGGGTTGGGGAGTTGATAAAAATCTTGATCTGGCAGCAAAATTTCAAAAAAAAGCTTATTCCAGGTATCAGAAAATTATTCCAATTTGGAAGAAAAATTGCCAGAAAGGTCAGGGTAAGTTCTGCTTGGATCTGGGAATGGCCTGGAGAGATGGTTTGGGAGTAAAAAAAGACAAAGATAAAGCAATGGAGTTTTTTAAGAAAGCATTATCCATTTCCAAAAATAAATGTGAACAGAAAAATGCTGCAGCTTGTTATACTTGTGGCCGGATTCATCAGATGGGGGTGCTGGCAGGTCGAGGCAAAAAGGAAAAGCCTCAGCCTGAAGAAGTAAAAAAAGCCATGAAATATTACAAACAAGCATGTGAATATAAAAATTCTCGAGCTTGTTATTCAGTTGGCAAACTTCATAGAGACGGAATCGGAGTTGAGAGAAACCGAGAAAAAGCCTTGAAATTTTTCAATAAGGCTTGTGAGTTGGATAAAGATAAAAAGAGAAAAAATCCTTTCAGTTGCCGAGTTCTGGAGAAGATGAAAGAAAGAAAATAGCATTAAGTAGTATTAAGTAGGAGTCAGGTTTCCACATTGGAGATTTTATCATGAAATTATCTTTACTTATTACATTTATTTTTCTGTTTGCGGCCTGTGCTCCCGATGATGGCACTTCCAATAACATCAACAATGATAATAACATTAATAATACCAACAACACGAATAATACCAGCAACACGAATAATACCAGCAATACCAACAACAACACCAACAACACAAACAACACCAACAATACCAATACGCCTGTTGTTCAGATAGTTTCCCCCAATGATGGTGATTTTGTAGACAATCCGGTGCTGTTTGTGATTGGTGCCCAATGGGTAGATACGGTCCAGATTCTTGCAGAAGACTGGCCCCTTTCTGATCCTTGGGATCCCGCCCAAAGTCTGGAACTGGAATATACTTTCCAGGGAACCGGTAGTTTAAGAACTATAAATCTCAAGGGGTTTGACAGTGCAGGCAACGAAGTTGCCCAGGATTCCATCACCATTACTGTCAACGAAGATGAATTCGATCCCGGAATTTACGTTGGTCAGCAGATGTATAACACTTATTATTATTTCCCCAGAGAAGAAGACTTTGCCGGAGCCGATGATACTACTCTTTATGACAGTTCCTGTAATCCCGTAGCTGTTGTTCCTGCTGATTTTTCAGATACAGTCTGTATCCAGGGGAGCGGGATTCTGGATACAGGCACTGTCATCAGTTATGCTTCCACCTGCAATTGCGGCAGAGTTTGTCCCACCGGCGGTACTATCTGCTATATGCTTCTCGATCAGTCTGAATATCCTTGGGGAATGGGTAGTTTCAGCAATCCCATCGAGCCTTTGCGCAGTTGGGCGGTTGACAACAGCATTATTTCTGCAGGTTCTGTCATTTACGCCGAGCAGTGGGATGGTGTCAGTATTCCAGCTATTGACGGAATTGGTGGTTTTATTCATGATGGTTGTTTCAGAGCTGATGATACCGGAGGCTGGATTAACGACTACCATTATGATTTTTTTGCCGGGACTCATGATATGTGGCAACATCTTGAGACAGTCTATCCCTCCTATTCTTATTTTGATGTTTACGTGGATACACCCAAGTGTGCCTATCTTACTCCATAGAATTATAAGGGTTATAACATAAAGTAAATGTTTTTGCCGGGTTTTATTTTTCGGTATCCTTGCCATCTTCAGAATCTGCAAGCCAGAAGGCAATGTGTTTTATATCGCCTACTGCACAGTAGAGAGCGGGAACAATTGCCAGGGTTATAAAAGTTGCAAACAGGATACCAAACCCAAGGGACAGAGCCATGGGAATAAGAAAACGAGCAGCCCGGTCAGTTTCGAAAATCATGGGAAAGAGACCGCCGAAGGTAGTAATTGTAGTTAGAAAGATGGGACGGAAGCGTTCTACCGCAGCTCGGGAGGCTGCTTGCAAGTGGTTGTAACCCTTGGCTTTTTCCCGATTGGCAAAATCGATCATGACCAGGGAGTCGTTTACTACAACCCCGGAAAGTGCCACAATTCCGTAGATAGAAGGAATGGAAAGGGTGTAGCCCATAAGTTGATGGCCGATAAATGCCCCCACCACACCGAAGGGAATGGCCAGCATGACCACCATCGGTTGCAGATAACTGCGGAAGAGAATTGCCAGGAGAAGGTAGATAACCATCAGAGCGATGGAGTAGGTATGCTTGAGACTGCCAAGACTTTCTCTGATGTCAGCCCGGTGGCCTTCAATGGAATAGGTGAGTCCTTCATGTTTGGCTATTAATTTAGGCAGGTAATGAGCTTTCAGATCATTAAGTATAGTTCCCGCTTCGCTCCTTGGGGTTACTGTAGCCGAAACGGTAACTACCCTGCGTCCGTTTCTTCTTCTGATCACGGTATAGGCACGACCTTCCTTGATTTTGGCAACATATCCAATGGGAACATAGCCGCCACTGGGAGTTTTTATCATCAGGTTTTCCAGGGTGGATATTTGTTCTCTGTCCTCCCTGGGCATGCGTACCATGATCTTTATTTCGTTTCTACCCCGAACCTGTCTGACAACTTCAGCGCCATAAAAGGAACCGCGCAACTGGCGTCCAATGTCGGTGGAACTTAACCCGAGCATGGCACCTTGTTCCAGGAGGGTGATATCATATTGCACCTTCCCCGGTTGAAATCCGTCGTCAATATCTTTGACTTTTGGATAGGTATTGATGAGAGCAGCCAATTCTTCGGAGGAGTTTTTCAACACGTCCATATCGCGATGGCTAAGTTCCAGGGTGAGAGATCGTCCTCTCCCGCCGGGACCGCCAAAGTCAGAGGCAAAACGTAAAATTTCGGCTTCCGGGATGGCACCAACTTTCTGGCGCCATTTCCGGGTGAATTGTTCCGTGGTCATGATTTTATTGCGAATGTCAGGTGGGGCGAGGTGAACCCGCATTCTGCCCGAATGACTTCCTTCCCGGCCAATATCGGTGCTGATGTTTTTGACCAGCTCCGGATGACCACTCTCTTTGTGTACCTCTTGAGCGGCTTTCAATAGTCTTCTCATCAATTTTTCTGTTTTTTCCACTGGGGTGCCATAGGGAAGAATGAGAACAGCCTGGGAAAAATCCGACTGGATTTTGGGGAAAAGGTGGAAACCCATGCGCCCGGAAAAAGCATATGAGAGTGAAAGAACCAGGGCTGCCACCGCAATGGCGACGATAATATATCTGAATTTCAGGGAAAAACGCAAAAAACTGCCGTACCAGGATTGTACCCAATTTTTAAACCAGACGCTGAATCTGTTCTGGGCTTTTTCCAGCCAGCCCATCATCCAGTTGCGTTTTTTTGTTTCTTTGCGGTGACCCAGATGGGAAGGGAGAATAAACAGCGATTCCAGCAGGGAAACCACAAAAACAATGGAAGCCAGAATAGGCAAAGCTGTCCAGATTTTCCCCATCCTCCCGGGGATAAAGACAATGGGGAGAAAGGTTACAATATTGGTGATAATACTGAATGTCACCGGCATGGCGACATCTTTGGCACCTTTGATGGCGGCTCTTATCCACTTGTATCCCTGTTGACGGTAGGTATATACCTGTTCCCCAACGACGATGGCATCGTCCACAACAATACCCAGCGCCACAATGAAGGCAAACATGGTGATCATGTTGAGGGAAAGCCCAAACCAGGGCATGACAATAAAGGCGGTCATAAAAGATACGGGGATTCCCATTGCTACCCAGAAAGCCAGCCGTGGTTCCAGGAAAAGACCCAGGATAACCAGAACCAGGATGAGTCCCATGGCTCCGTTTTTGAGCAGGATACCCATGCGCTGGCGATATCTTTCGGCGCGATTGCGAGTGATGGCTGTTTTCAGTCCCGGAGGGAAGGAAGGTTTTATCTTTCTGATGGTACTTTTAACCGCTGCTGAGACTTTGATGGGAGTCTGGTCTCCTTCGCGGAAAATCTCCAGTTTTACAGCGGGATGGCCTTCAAAACGGGATATTCTATCTGTTTCTCGAAAAGTATCCTTGATTGTGGCGATATCTCCAAGCAGAACAGGAGAACCCTCGGGAGTTTTTATGATAGGAAGTTTTGCAAATTGCCTGCCGTAATCCTTGCGTTCTCTCACTCTGATCAGGATTTCCCCCTGATCGCTTTTGATACCGCCGCCGGGAATGTCCAGAGCAAATTTCCTGATAATGTCTGCAACTTCAGGGATAGAAAGATTGTAACGACGGAGTATTTCCTGTTTGATTTCGATGGAAATTTCCAAGGGGGGAATGCCCTCGATATCAACCAGGGTAATATCAGGATGCTGGATCAATTCGTCTCTGACGTATTCGGCCAGATTGTGGAGAACATGATTGTCGGTGGGGCCATAGAGAATAAGACCGAGTACGGGTCTGCGTCGAGAAGCCACGCTGACTCTGGGAATCTCAATATCCTCGGGAAAGGTGATAATTCGATCCACAGCTGATTTGACTTCATTGGCTACGTTCTGGGGATCCCGCTCCACGCTGACTTCCATGGAAACTGTGCCACTGCCTTCGCTGGCGGTGGAATATACTTCTGTAATCCCGTCCACGGAAATGATGGCGTTTTCAATGGCAATGATAATGCCTCTTTCCACTTCATCAGGACTTGCACCGGGATAGGCAACATGAACATTGACAATATCAATGGCAAAATGGGGGAAGACTTCCTGTTTGATGCTGCGCATGGAGAGATAGCCCCCAACCAGCAGAATCAACATTATCAAGTTTGCAGCCACACTGTGACCGGCCATCCAGGAGATGGGACCCTTTTTCTTCTTCCTGTTTTTCTTTTTTTCAGGGTTCATCTTTGTCTTGTTCATTGTCTTGTTCATTTTTTACCCGAACCCCTTTTTTTGCGACCCGCTCCTTTTCCTTTTCCTTTTCTGCGATTTTTTCCTTTGATTTTTCCGTTTTGAAGATCGATTTTTTTGATGCGAAGATCCATTTTGTTGACTGGAGTGGCAAGATTGGTGGTGATCAGTTTTTCCCCGGAACTCACTCCTTCTTTTAACAGGAAATAGTCCCTTCCAACCCAGTAAGGGGAGATTTTTCTGATATCAAGCTTTCCATTTTTGAAAATCCAGATGTTGGGTCCTCTTTTGTATTGCCTTGGGATTTTAAAAACATCCTTGATTTTCGGTCCCAGTATTTTGACCCTGATCATGGAGTTGATCAGAAGAGGATAACGCTTTTTAGGCGCTTTTTGCAGGTGAAGAGGATCTTCAACTCTGATCAGCAGGTGGACGAGTTTGCTTTTATCTTCCACATTGACCATTAATTTATCCACTACCCCTTTGCGAACAACTGATTCGCCCCAGCTTTTGGGATCCTTGATTAGAACCGGAGAGCCTTTTTGGCTGTTAAAACCGGGAATCTCAAGATGTTTCAAAACCTCTCTGCCCACCAGAACATCTATCCAGAAATAATCTGTTCCCACCAGAGTACCACATTTGGTGCCCGGGGAAATTTTAGCTCCTATATCCACATTCTTCGATTGCAAAACAGCATTGAAGGGAGTGGATAATTTGGTGCGTTTGATGTTGAGATAGGCCTGTCCCATGGAAGCT